>NZ_CP171358.1:918151-1224201 GCF_043518605.1 Agromyces sp. MMS24-JH15 | reverse complement strand
CCGCGCGAGTGCACGGACGTCCGCGCCGACGACGACCGCGCCGCCGAGGCGATCGAGCTCGGCGGCGAGCGCGTCGACGAGCCGGTGCATCCCGCCGCGGATTCCGAGCACCGCGCTGCCCGCGCGTCGCGTCTCGACCAGCTCGCCGACGCCGCCCGAGAGCGAGCCCGCCCTGGTCATCGCCTCGTTGAGGCCCGGCGCGACGACGTCGAGGTCGAGGTCCATCGGATCGGCCGAGTACACGCCCGACGCGATCGGCGTCACGAGCCGGTCGAGCACGGCACGACCCATCCGGGTCTCGACGAGCTCGCCGAGGTTCCGCGCGCGGCCGATCCGCAGGATCGGCTGGAGCCGGTCCCGGTACGCGCGGATCGCGCCGCGCCAGCCGATGATCGCGCGGACGTCCTCGCCGAGCGGGTTCGCGGGGATGCCGAGCATGCCGGTCCGCGGCAGCGGCGCGGCCGAGCGGCGCTCGCCGTCGCCCCACACGAGCCAGGCGCCCGCCGGGTTGGGCGACACGACCGCGTCGGCCAGGCCCAGCCGCTCGACGAGCTCCGCGACCGAGCCGTTGCGGGTCGCGAACGACTCGGCGCCCGAGTCGAGCGACAGGCCGTCGAGTTCGATGCGGCCGACGCAGCCGCCGAGCTGCTCCGAGCGCTCGAGCAGGATGACCCGCAGGCCGATGCGCGCGCACTCCAGCGCGGCGACGAGCCCGGCGACGCCGCCCCCGACGACGACCACGTCGGTGCGGCGGCGGTCGGGCGCCTCGGCGTCCCCTGCCGCGGGTGCCTCCAGGGCGTCGGTGCCGTCGGGGAGCCCGGTTCCGTCGGGGAAGCCGGTGCCGTCGGGGAACCCGGCCCCGTCGGGGAACCCGGCGCCCTCCCGGGGCGCGGTCACGCGCTCGCCTCGTGCACGAGCTCGACGACGCGCGTCAGCACCGCCGGGTCGGTCTGCGGCGGCACGCCGTGACCGAGGTTGAAGACATGGCCGGGCGCGGAGCGGCCGCGGCGCAGCACGTCGAGCACGGCCTGCTCGAGGACGGGCCACGGCGCGGCCAGCAGCGCGGGGTCGAGGTTGCCCTGGAGCGGGACGCCCGCGCCCACGCGCTCGGCCGCGACGTCGAGCGGCACGCGGTAGTCGACGCCCACGGCGTCGGCGCCGACGCCGCGCATCGCGCCGAGCAGCTCGCCCGTCCCGACGCCGAAGTGGACGACGGGGACCGATCGGGTGACCGCCGCGCCCGAGGCATCCGTCGCACCGGTCTCGTACGCGAGGTCGTGGACGAACGAGAGCGCACGCGCCGACGCGGGCGCGACGTGCCGCTCGTAGTCCTCGAGCGAGAGCGCACCGGCCCACGAGTCGAAGAGCTGCGCGGCGGATGCCCCGGCCACGACCTGCGCCCGGAGGAACCGGCCCGTGAGCTCGGCGGTCCAGTGCATGAGGTCGCGCCACGCGCCCGGGTCGGCGTGCATCAGGGTGCGCGCGGCGAGGTGGTCCTTCGACGGACCGCCCTCGGCGAGGTACGCGGCGAGCGTGAAGGGCGCGCCCGCGAAGCCGATGAGGGGCGTGGCCGACGCGGCCGCGTCCGCACCGCCGGCCGGCGCGATGCCGTCGAGCTCGGCGACGGTCCGGGCGACCGCGTCGGAGATCGGGGCGGCGGCCGCGTCGAGCGAGGCCGGATCGATCGCGGTGAGGTCGGCGACGGCCGCGGCATCCGCGAACGCCCTGCCGAACACGGGGCCGCGACCGGCCTGGATCTCGACGTCGACGCCGACGAGCTTGAGCGGCACGACGATGTCGCTGAAGAAGATGCCCGCGTCGACGCGGTGTCGGCGGACCGGCTGCAGCGTGATCTCGGCCGCCATCGCCGGGTCGAGGCACGCGTCGAGCATGCGCGTGCCGACCCGCAGCTCCCGGTACTCGGGCAGCGAGCGGCCCGCCTGCCGCATGAACCACACGGGCACCGCGTCGGCGCGTTCCCCGCGATACGCGCGGACCAGGCGGGAGTCGGCGGTGCGGCCTGCGGAGAGCGGATGCTGCGGGGGAAGGATCACCCCGACATTCTCCCGCACCCGACTGGGAGGAACGGGGAGCGCGACCGACGCTCGACCGTGGGAGCGCGCACACCCGGCCCTTCCCCGCGACCGCCGTGCGCGCTAGCATCGGGCACGTCGTGTCCCCCGCATGACGGACACGGGACGGACCACCGTCCGATCCGTGCCCACCTCCGCTCCCCGGAGAGGCCATCGTGCCCGATCATCCCCGACGGCACCGCACCGCGCTCGTCGTCGTCCTGTCCATCGCCGCCGTGCTCCTCGTCGCGGTCCTCATCGGCGGCGGCCCCTCCATCGAGCACGCCATCGCGCTGCTCCCCGGCGTGCCCGCGGCGACGGTCGGCATCGCCCTCCTCGGCGTGAGCGGGATCCTGCTCGCGTGGGTCGTGCTCCGCCGCATCGGCGCGCGTGCGCGTGCCCGCGTGCGATCGCGACGGCTCGTCTCGAGCCTCGGCGGCGCCGCCAACACCGGCATCCGAACGCGACCGCTCGTCGCCGCCCTCGCCGAGCTCGACGGCGGACGTCGTCCGCGCCTCGCGAGCCGATACTCCGTCCGCGTCGACGGCGAGGGCGTCTCGCTCTGGTCGGGCGCGCGCACGCCGCGGCGCAGCGCGGGCTTCGCGTGGCGCGAGATCCGGAGCATCCGATGCGACCGTGTGGTCGTCGGCACCGCGAGCGTCCCGCTCGCCGTGTTCCGCGTGCGGCGCGACGGCTCGAGCGTCGAGGTGCCGCTCATGCTCGCCGGCGACCGGATCACGCGCTACGCGCTGCCCGACGAGGCGTTCTACACGACGGTTCGCAGCTGGAAGGCGGTCCACCGCTCCGTGCTCGCGACCGAGGGCCTCGAGCTCCCGCCGCTGACGTCGCCGCTGCCGATCATCACGCCCGAGATGCTCGCCGAACTGTCCGGCCGCCGCTAGCCGCGGCTCGGGGCGGGCACGGACCCGCGGCTCCGTGACGGCCGGGACGGACCGCCCCGCGGTCGTCGGTAGAATCGACGCGTGCTCATCTGCCTCACCGCGAGTCACAAGAACGCCGGGTTCGACATGCTCGAGCGTCTTTCGGCGACCGCGGACGACGCGGGGCGGCGCATCGTCGCCGGGCACGACTCGGTCGCCGGCGCGGTGGTCGTCGCGACCTGCAACCGCTTCGAGGCGTACCTCGACCTCGACCAGGCCGACGGCGACTCGCCCGTCCCCGCCGTGCACGACGCGATCCGCGCGGTCGGCGAGGTCGCGGGCCTCGAACCGGACGAGCTCCGCTCGACGTTCGGCTTCGCACACGGCACGGCCGTCGCGGTGCACCTGTTCGCGGTCGCGTCCGGACTCGAATCGGTCGTGGTCGGCGAGGGCGAGATCGCGGGCCAGGTCCGGCGCTCGCTCGAGCGCGCCCGCACCGAGGGCACCACGACGCGCGAGCTCGAGCGCCTCTTCCAGCGCGCATCGCAGACCTCGCGCAAGGTCAAGAACGCCACGGGCATCGGCGGCGAGGGCCGGTCGCTCGTGCGCCTCGCGCTCGACCTCGCCGAGAGCCGCGTCACCGACTGGGCGCAGGCGAAGATCCTGCTCGTCGGCACCGGTCGCTACGCGGGCGCCTCGCTCGCCGCGCTCCGCGCACGCGGGGCGACGGATGTCTCGGTCCACTCGCCGTCCGGCCGCGCGACGAAGTTCGCGCACTCGCACGACCTCACCGCCGTCCCCGACGGCGGCTACGCCCTCGCCGCGGCTGAGGCCGACGTGATCCTCACGTGCACGACCGTCGAGGAGCACGTGCTCGACCGGGCGATCCTCGACAAGGGTCGCGACCAGCTCGCCCGACGCGACGCGCTGCCGACGATCGGCGCCGGGGTCGCGGGCGGCCTCGCCGAACGTCGGCAACTCATCGTCGACCTCGGGCTGCCCCGGAACGTGGACCCCGACGTGACCGGCATCGACGGCGTCGAACTGCTCGACCTCGAGACGATCAAGATCCACGCACCGATCGAGGAGTTCGGCTCGACCGACGCCGCCCGGGAGATCGTCAGCCGCGCCGCCCGCAACTTCGGCGCCGTGGGCGAGGAGCTCGATCTCGCGCCGACCGTCGTCGCACTCCGCTCGCACGTGTTCGACCTGCTCGACGCCGAGATCGAGCGCGCCCGCATGCGCGGCGACGCGGACGGCCGGGTCGAGGAGGCGCTGCGCCACATGGCCGGCCGCCTCCTGCACACGCCGATGGTGCGCTCGCGCGAGTACGCGCGCGCGGGCGAGCACCGCTCGTTCATCGACGCGGTCGAGGCGATGTTCGGCGTCCGCGCCGCGGAGGCGCCGACGGCGACCGGGATCTCCGGCGTCGAGACCGAGCACGGAACCGACTCGGCCGACGAGGCCGTCGCGGGCTGACCGCGGTACGGTCGGAGCGATGTCCAACGAACCGATCGTCGACGGCCCCGCACTCCGCCTGCCCTTCGACGTCGACGACCTGGCGGCCGATCCGCTCCGCACCGATCGGATGACGCTCCGCCCGCTCGAGGCATCCGACGCCGACGACGTGTGGGAGTACCAGCGCCTGCCCGAGGTGCTGCGCTACATCCCCTGGCCCGAGCGCACGCGCGACGAGGGGATCGAGCACACCCGGAAGCGGGCCGACATGCGCCGCCTCGCGGCCGACGAGGACGCGGTCTTCCTCGCCATCGAGCTCGGCGGCGAGCCGTCGACCGATCCCGCGGCCGACGGACGCGACCGCGTGGTGGGCGACGTGATGCTCCGCCTCTCCTCCGCCGAGCACGCGCGGCTCGAGATCGGGTGGGTCGTGCATCCGTCGTTCCAGGGGCGCGGCATCGCGACCGAGGCCGCGCGGCTCGTGCTCGACTTCGCGTTCGAGGAGCTCAGCCCGCACCGCGTGCAGGCGCTGCTGGACGCGCGGAACGGGGCATCCGCTCGGCTCTGCGACCGACTCGGGATGCGCCGCGAAGCGCTCATCCTCGAGGACGAGTTCAACGACGGCGAATGGCAGGACACCGCGATCCACGGCATCCTCCGCAGCGAATGGGCCGCGGCGCGCGCCTGACGCCGTCGCCGGAACCCGGGACATCCGATTTCCAGACCGAGCCGAACCAAGCGGGCACGACGCACCAGCCCGCCGGAGAGAGCACATGCACCCCATCGACGAGTCCGCCATCCGCGCATCCCTCGTGAACGCGTCCAAGCGCGAGCGCGCCGCGCTCACCCTGCCCGACGAGTTCGCCGCCCTCGACTGGGAGCAGCGCGAGTTCCTCGGGTGGATCGACCGCAAGCTGCCGCAGCAGGCGTACGTCATCGCCGAGGTCGACGGCGAACCCGTCGGCGTCGTGCTGCGCCGGGCCGAGGGGCGCATCCGCACGCGTCCGCAGTGCTCCTGGTGCGAGGACGTGCACCTGCCGAACGACGTCGTGTTCTACACCGCGAAGCGGGCGGGCGACGCCGGCCGGCGTGGCGACACGATCGGCACGCTCGTGTGCGCCGCCTTCGAGTGCCCGCGGAACGTGCGGAAGCTGCCGCCGCTCGCCTACACCGGCTTCGACCGCGAGGCCGCCAGGGAGCGCCGGAAGGACGCGCTGCGCGAGCACGTCACCGCGTTCGTGCGCGCCGTGCGCGACGGGCGCTGAGCCCGCCGCGCCCGCCGGCGGTCGGCTACGCCCCGATGAGCTTCGCCGCGAGCAGGTCCTGCAGCTTGTCGAGCGGCACGCGCTCCTGCTGCATGGTGTCGCGGTCGCGCACGGTCACCGCGCGGTCCTCGAGCGAGTCGAAGTCGACCGTGATGCAGAACGGCGTGCCGATCTCGTCCTGTCGGCGGTAGCGACGGCCGATCGCACCGGCGTCGTCGAAGTCGACGTTCCAGTACTTGCGGAGGTTCGCGGCGAGCTCGCGGGCCAGCGGCGAGAGCTGCTCGTTGCGGCTGAGCGGGAGCACCGCGGCCTTCACGGGCGACAGGCGCGGGTCGAGCTTCAGCACGGTGCGCGAGTCGGTGCCGCCCTTCGCGTTCGGCACCTCCTCGACGTGGTAGGCGTCGACGAGGAAGGCCATGAGCGAGCGCGTGAGGCCCGCTGCGGGCTCGATGACGTAGGGCACCCAGCGCTCGTTCTTCGCCTGGTCGAAGTACGAGAGGTCCTTGCCCGAGTGCTTCGAGTGCGTCGACAGGTCGAAGTCGGTGCGGTTCGCGACGCCCTCGAGCTCGCCCCAGTCGCCGCCGGTGAAGCCGAACTTGTACTCGATGTCGACGGTGCGCTTCGAGTAGTGGCTGAGCTTCTCCTTCGGGTGCTCGAAGAGGCGCAGGTTCTCGGGGTCGATGCCGAGGTCGACGTACCACGCGAAGCGCTGGTCGATCCAGTACTGGTGCCATTCCTCGTCGGTGCCGGGCTCGACGAAGAACTCCATCTCCATCTGCTCGAACTCGCGCGTGCGGAAGATGAAGTTGCCCGGCGTGATCTCGTTGCGGAACGACTTGCCGATCTGGCCGATGCCGAACGGCGGCTTCATGCGGGCCGCCTGCAGCACGTTGGCGAAGTTCACGAAGATGCCCTGCGCGGTCTCGGGACGCAGGTAGTGCAGGCCCGAGGCGTCGTCGACGACGCCGAGGTAGGTCTTCAGGAGGCCCGAGAACGCGCGCGGCTCGGTCCACTGGCCGCGCGTGCCGCAGTTCTGGCAGACGATCTCGGCGAGGCCGCCCTCGGGCGACCGGCCCTTCTTCTCCTCGAACTCCTCGATGAGGTGGTCCTCGCGGTAGCGCTTGTGGCACTGCAGGCACTCGACGAGCGGGTCGGTGAAGACCTCGACGTGGCCGGACGCCTCCCACACCTGCTTCGGCAGGATGACGCTCGAGTCGAGCCCGACGACGTCGTCGCGGCCCTGGACCATGGTCTGCCACCACTGGCGCTTGATGTTCTCCTTCAGCGCGACGCCGAGGGGTCCGTAGTCCCACGCCGACCGCGACCCGCCGTAGATCTCACCCGCCTGGAAGACGAAGCCGCGGTGCTGGGCGAGGGTGATCACGGAATCGAGGCGGCTGGGTGCGGCCATGGTGGCTCCAATGGGGCAGGTCGTCGAGGTGGGCAGGTGCGCGAACGCGCGGTCCTCCCATCCTACGTGGCGCGCCGCGCCGCGCATCGTGCCTCGGGCCCGGTCGGCGCTACCCTGAGCGCACGTCGGAAGGGGACCGGCCATGTGGGAGAGCCTGCTCGAGATCGACATCGTCGCCGACTCCTTCGTCCTCGTGTGGCTCGTGCTGAGCGGCATCCTCGTGCTCTACCTGCTCGCCAAGGAGTGGAGCATCCGCTGGTTCCTCGTGGCCTTCCTCGTGCTGTTCGTGAGTGCACTGATCGGCGGCGGCGTCGTGTGGATCGCGGTGAACGTGCTGAACGCGTTCGGCGGGCCCGTCGACGACGCGGTCTGGCTGTGGGTCCCGCTCGCATTCGCCGGGATCGGCCTCGCGATCTTCAACCTCTGGGGCTCGCGGTGGTGGCGCAAGGTCGTCGCCGGCGTGTCCATCGTCGTGTTCGCACTGACCGCGCTGTTCGCGATCAACGCCGCGTACGGGCTCAACCGCACGCTCGGCTCGCTCCTGCACATCAGCACGGCCGACCCGATCACCCCGATCACGCCGCCCGCGTCGGCGCCGCCGGAGCCCGAGGGCGCGCTGTACACCTGGTGGACGCCGCCCGCCGACCTGCCCGCGACCGGGCGTTCCGGCGTCGTCGACGGAGGCATCCCGAACGCGGTCTCGGGGTTCCCGGCCCGGCCCGCCCAGCTGTACCTGCCGCCGGCCGCGCTCGTGGCGGCCCCGCCGCGCCTCCCGCTGATGATCTTCATGATGGGTCAGCCCGGCGACCCGGACGTCTCGTTCACGGCCGAGGTGCTCGACCGGTTCGCCGCCGACCACGGCGGCCTCGCGCCCATCGTGCTCGTCGTCGACCAGCTGGGCGACCCGTCGGTGGACCCGCTGTGCCTCGACACGTCGATGGGGAAGGTCGAGACCTACGTCATGCAGGACGTCGTGCCGTGGGCGACCGCGAACCTCCACGTCGACCCGCCCGGCCGGTTCTGGACCGTCGGCGGCTACTCGAACGGCGGGCAGTGCGCGCTGTACTTCGGGTCGAAGTACCCGGAGACGTTCGCGAACATCCTCGACATCTCGGGCGAGGAGTTCCAGGGAGCGGACAACGCGGACGCGGTCCTCGCGTCCGTCTTCGACGGCGACGAGTTCGCGTACGACGCCGTGAAGCCGACGACGATCATGACGGCCAAGACCCCCTACCCGGACACCTGGGTGGTGTTCACGGTCGGGTCGGAGGACCCCCATTACCCGCCCGGGGTCGAGCGCAACGCCGAGGCGGCGACGCAGGCCGGGATGCACGTGACGAGCACGACCGTCGAGGGCGCCGGGCACGGCGCCGATGCGCTCACGGGCGGCCTGCAGGCGGGCTTCGACGTGCTCTACCCACGGCTCGAGCTCGCACCGCCGCCCGCGGAGTGAGCGGCCGCGTGCTCCGGCGGGGCGGTTAGGCTGGCGCGGATGCCCCTCCCCGACCTCCTCGTCTCGGCGATCGCGCTCATCCGCGACCGCCGGGTGCTCATGGTGACCGCGCGCGGCCGGGACGTGCACTACATGCCGGGCGGCAAGATCGATCCGGGCGAGACCGCGGCCGAGGCCGCCGCGCGCGAGGCGCTCGAGGAGGTCGCGCTCGAGCTGGACCCGGCGAACCTGGAGGAGCTGTTCGAGGTGCGCACGCTCGCGCACGGCGAACCGGACGGCCGGCACGTGCGGATGCACGTCTTCCTGGCGACGACGGATGCCTCGCCCGTCGCCTCCGCGGAGGTCGGCGCGCTGCACTGGGTCACGACGGCCGACGTCGACCGCTGCCCGCCCGCGGGCCGCGAGGTGCTCCGGCGGCTCGGGGCATCCGGCCTCATCGACTGATCGCGCCGGACCGGACCCGGTTCCGTTCCGGTTCCCAATTCAGGACCAGAGCCGAGCTGGGGCCGTATACGCCCCATGAGGGCCCTGGTCCTGAATTGGGGACCTGGGTTCGCGTCGCTGGGGCCTAGCCGGCCCGGCGGAGCGCGTGCGGGCCGAGCTCGCCCGGGCTCGTGTGGCCCGACAGGCCGAGCGTGAGGTCGAACTCGGCGATCACGTTGCGGATCACCTCGCTCACTCCCGTCGCACCCGCGATCGCGAGCCCGTACGCGTAGGGCCGCCCGAGGCCGACGGCGGTCGCGCCGAGCGAGAGGGCGATCGCGACATCGGCGCCGCCCCGAACGCCCGAGTCGAGGATGACCGGCACCCGACCGGCGGCCCGCTCGGCGACCTCGGGCAGCGCCTCGATCGTCGGCACCGACCGGTCGACCTGGCGTCCGCCGTGGTTCGACACGACGATGCCCGCCATGCCGGCGTCGATCGCGCGCTCGGCGTCGTCGGGGTGGAGCACGCCCTTGAGCAGCACGGGCAGGTCGGTCCACTCGTGGACCTTCGCGATGCGGTCCCAGGTGAGCGACGGGTCGGAGAACACGTCGAGGAAGGTCTCGACCGCGGCGCGCGGCAGCGGCGAGCGCATCGCGTCGGCGAAGCCCCCGCGTACGAGTTCGGTGCCGGCGCCGGCGCGCGCGATGCCCATCGCCGCGGCCACCGACTTCGCGTTCACCCGCACGGGCGGCGCCGACGTGCCGGTCGTCCCGCGTCGGACGCGGTCGCGCACGAGCTCGGCGAACACCGGGTCGCTCGTGTACTGGGCGATGCCCTGGCCGTGCGTGAAGGGCAGGAACGCGAGGTCGAGGTCGCGCGTTCGCCAGCCGAGCAGGTGGGTGTCGAGCGTGATCACGATCGCCTCGCACCCGCAGGCCTCCGCCCGGCGGATGAGCGATCGGTTGAGCTCGTCGGACGAGCTCCAGTACAGCTGGAACCAGCGCGCGCGCTCCCCCATCTCCGCGGTCACCTCCTCCATCGGGCGCGACGCCTGGTTCGAGAGGATGTACGGCACGTCGAGCGCGGCCGCCGCGCGCGCGACCGCGAGCTCGGACTGCGGATGCGCGAGCTCCATCACGCCGAGGGGCGACAGCAGCAGCGGCGACGAGCGCCGCCGGCCCAGCAGCTCGATCGACAGGTCGCGGTCGGCGACGTCGCGCAGCACCCGCGGGATCACCTGCCAGCGGCCGAACGCGTCGACGTTCGCCGCCATCGTGTGCTCCGAGCCGGCGCCCCCGGCGAGGTAGGCGTACGCCTCGCTGCCGAGCCGTCGCCGGGCCGCCGCCTCGAGCCCGGCGGAGGTCGTCGGCACCGCCGGGCGAACTCCTGCGATCCCCGCGCGGTACACCGCCGACTGCGCGCCGCGCGCGAAGCCGCGGGACGTGTCGAGTCGAGCCATCCTGACCTCCTCGTCGATGGATACGCCGGAAACTCTAGCCGTCCGCCCCACGACGGATCGCCCGCCCTAGACTGCGGGAATGGGGGTCGACCGGTCATTCCGCAGCGGGGACCGGGTGGTGTGCGTCACCGAGTCGGGGCGCACCGGCGGCCCGGTCTTCGTGCTCGTGCACGGACTCGGCATGGCGCACGAGTACTGGGACGGCCTCGGCGACGCCCTCGAGCCCACCGGCCTGGTGCTCGCGCTCGACCTGCCCGGCTTCGGCGATGCGCCGGAACCGTCGGCTCCGCTCAGCATGGCCGAGTCGGGCGAGCTCCTCGCGGAGTTCCTCGCCGCCGAGGGACGGGGGCGGGTCGTGCTCGTCGGGCACTCCACGGGCGCCCAGGTCGTGGCCGAGGCCGCGGCGAGGCATCCCGACCTGGTCGACCGGGTCGTCCTCATCGGGCCGAGCGTGAATCCGCGCGAGCGCACGGTGCCGAAGCAGGCGGCGCGATTCCTCCAGGACCTCGCGCTCACCTCGCCGAAGGTGGTCGGAGCCGGCGTGAAGGCGTACGCCGAAGCCGGGCCCCGATGGTTCGCCCGGAACTTGCGCCCGATGATCGAGCACCGCATCGAACGGGTCCTCCCCCGCGTCGCCGCACCGACGCTCGTGATCCGCGGCGAGCACGACCGGATCGTGCCGCGCCCCTGGGCCGAGGAGATCGCGCGGCTCCTGCCCGACGGGCGACTCGTCGAGGTCCCCGGACGCGGCCACGAGACGATGGTGACCGCCGGCGCCATGGTCGGCGAGCTCATCTCGCGGCACGCCGCCGGCGAGGCGGTGGGCAGCGTGCCGCCGCCCGCCGACACGACGTTCGTCGCGGGCACCGCTGCCGGGACGGGTGCGCCGTGGACGCGCGCCGCACGCTGGTGGGCGGCCGACTACGTCTACGCGGGCCTCCGCCAGCTCGCGGTCCTCGGCGCGGGTCGCCGCCCCCGGCACTGGCTGCAGGGCGACGACCGGCTGCCCGACGTGATCCTCCTGCCCGGCGTCTACGAGCACTGGACCTTCCTGCGCCCGCTCGGCGACGCGCTCAACCGGGCCGGCTACCGGGTGCGGACGGTGCACGGCCTCGGGGCGAACCGGCTCTCGCTCGACGACACCAGCACCCGGCTCGCCCGCGCCCTCGCGCGGCGTCCCGCGCCGCCCGCGGGGCGCGTGATCGTCGGGCACAGCAAGGGCGGGCTCATCGGCAAGCACCTGCTGCTCGGCGACACCCGATCGGAGGCCGGCGGCGAGCTCGGCCTGCTCGGCGTCGTCGCCGTGTGCACCCCGTTCGCGGGATCCCGACGCGCCCGGTTCTTCCTCGACTCGAGCATCCGCTCGCTCCTGCCCTCCGACTCGACGATCGTGCTGCTCGGCCGCGCCGCCACGCTGAACGCCCGGATCGTCTCGATCTTCGGCACGTTCGACCCGCACGTGCCGGACGGCAGCGTCCTCGAGGGCGCGACGAACATGCGGGTCCCGGTGCCCGGGCACTTCCGACCGCTCGGCGCGCGCGAGACGACCGACGCGGTGATCCAGGGGCTCGAACTGCTCGCCGGCTGACGGCGAGCCGGTGGCAGGGGTGAGGATGCTCCGCCCGGGGCATCCTCTCGGGGCATCCGCCCGAGGCCTGCGCTCAGTGCACGTACTCGAGCAGGTCGAGGCCGACCATCCGCATGCCGTCGAGCACCGCGAGCCGCGCCGACAGCTGGGTGTCGGCGAAGTACGTCGACACCGCGTACGCGACGCTCGCGCGCGGGCCGCGGAGCACGCCCACCTCGCTGCGGACACCGCCGTCGGTCCCGGTCTTGTTCATCAGCAGCAGGCCGTGGTCGGGGCGCCGGTGCGCGAGCGGGTCGAGGCCGAACGCGCTCGCGACCATCGAGAGGTCGGCGTTGAGCGAGAGCCAGCCGACCACGCGCTGCGACACCTCGGGGCTCACGATCTCGCCCCGCGCGAGCGAGGCGAACAGCCACGTCAGTTCCTTCGCCGCGCCGATCGAGAGCTGCGGCGCGTCGTCGGGGCCGCGGTGGTCGCGCACGAGGTCGAGCAGCGCGGTCCGGGTGAGGCCGAGCTCCTCGGTCCGGGTGCGGACGGCCTGGAGACCCACGTGGCGGAGCAGCACGTTGGTCGCGAGGTTGTCGCTCGCACCGCCGACGAGGGCCGCGAGGTCGCCGAGCGGGAGCGCGGACGCCTGCAGGTGCTGCCAGATGCCGGAGTCGCCCACCGCGTCGCGCGGGTCGCGCTCGAGCGTGAGGAACGCCTCGCTCTCGACGCCGCCGCTCAGTCGGGTCGCGACCTCGATGAGGAGGAGGACCTTGCCGATCGAGGCGGTCGGCATCGTGACGTGGTCGTCGACCGAGAAGAGCACGCGGCCCGACGCGAGGTCGGTGGCCCGCGCCGAGACCTGGACGCCGTTGACCGCGAGCGTGCCGAGCGCGTCGAAGCCCCGACTGAAGTTGTCGGTCGGCTCCTCGGCCTGATGGCGGTTGCGCGGGATCGCCCGGCGGCGCGCACGCCGCTCGGACTCCTGCGAGGTCACCACGGGACTTCCTTCGTTGGCGTGCGGCGTCGTCGGTGGGGCGGCGAAGCCTGGGCGGACGGGTCGGGTCGACCGGCGACTACCAGATGGCGACCCGGTCGGCCGGGTCGAGCCACAGGGCGTCGTCGCTGGTCACGTCGAAGCCAGTGTAGAACTCGTCGATGTTGCGGACGATCTGGTTGCACCGGAACTCGCTCGGCGAGTGGGGGTCGATCGCGAGCAGGCGGATCACCTCCGCGTCGCGGCCCTTCTGCTGCCAGGCCTGGGCCCAGGACAGGAAGAACCGCTGCGCTCCGGTCAGGCCGTCGATCACGGGCGGCTCCTGGCCGCCGAGCGAGATGAGGTACGCCTTCCACGCGATCGCGAGGCCGCCGAGGTCGCCGATGTTCTCGCCGATGGTCAGCGCGCCGTTCACGTGCGGCGGGTCGGCCGGGGCATCCTGTGCGTCCGATCCGTCCGAGGCATCCGACGCATCCGGGGCGTCCGCCAGCTGGGCCGGGACCAGCGGGTCGTACTGGGCGATCAGCGCCTTGGTGCGCTCCTCGAACGCCGCGCGGTCGGCCTCGGTCCACCAATCGGTCAGTCGGCCGTCGCCGTCGTACTTCGAGCCCTGGTCGTCGAAGCCGTGGCCGATCTCGTGGCCGATCACCGCGCCGATCGCGCCGTAGTTCGCGGCCGCGTCGCGCTCGGGCGTGAAGAACGGGTACTGCAGGATCGCCGCCGGGAACACGATCTCGTTGAATCCCGGGTTGTAGTAGGCGTTGATCGTCTGGGGCGTCATGAACCACTCGTCGCGGTCGATCGGCTTGCCGATCTTGCCCAGCTCGCGCTGGAACTCGAACTCCGCGGTCGCGCGGACGTTGGCGACCAGGTCGTCGGCGCCGACCTCGAGGGTCGAGTAGTCGCGCCACTTCACGGGATACCCGATCTTGGGCGTGAACTTCGAGAGCTTCTCGAGGGCCTTCTCGCGCGTCGCCTCGCCCATCCAGTCGAGCTGCGAGATCGACGCACGGTACGCCTCGACGAGGTAGCCGACGAGCTCGTCCATCGACTCCTTGGCCGTGGGCGGGAAGTGCCGCTCGACGTAGATGCGGCCGACGGCTTCGCCGAGCGCCCCCTCGACGAGGGAGACGCCCCGCTTCCAGCGCTCGCGCATCTGCGGCGTGCCGGTGAGGGTGCGGCCGTAGAAGTCGAAGTTCGCCTCGACGAAGTCGTTCGACAGGTACGCGGCGCTGCTCCGGATGACCTGCCACGCGAGCCAGTCGCGCCACTGCGGCAGGCGCTCCTCGGTCAGCAGCTGCCCGAGGCCGGCCACGAACGACGGCTGGCGCACGACGAGCTCGGCGAAGGCCTGCTCGGGCACGCCCATGGCGTCGCGCCACAGCGCGACGTCGACCGGGTCGTCCTCCGAGCCGCCGGCCTGCTGGGCGAACGCGTCCCACGCGGTGAGGTTGTAGGTCTTCTCGCTGTCGCGCGAGTCGACGTTGTTCCAGTGCACGGCCGCGACCGCGGTCTCGAGCTCGAACACGCGCGCGGCGCGGGCCTCGGGCTCGTCGAGGCGCGCGAGCCGGAACATCCGCTCGAGATGGGCGAGGTAGGCCGCGCGGATCGGCTCGAACCGCTCCTCGCGGAAGTAGCTCTCGTCGGGCAGGCCGATGCCGCCCTGCTGCACGAAGACGAGGTAGCGTTCGGGATCGCCGGGGTCGTTGTCGACGAAGAGCTGCGCGAAGCCCGCGACCCCCTGCCGCTCGAGGCGGCCGACGGCGGCGAGGAGCTCGGGGATCGACCCCACGAGGGATGCCTCGAGCAGCTGGCCCGCGATCGGCGTGGCGCCGAGGAGCTCGGCGCGTTCCTCGTTCAGGAAGCTCGCGTAGAGGTCGCCGACCTTGCGCGCCTCGGTGCCGGGATCGGCCTGCTGCGCCTCCTGGATGATGTCGCGGACGGCCTGCTCGGCCTCCTCGTGCAGGAGGATGAACGAGCCGTAGCGCGCCTTGTCGGCCGGGATCTCGGTGCGGTCGATCCACTTGCCGTTGACGTGGCGGAAGAGGTCGTCCTGCGGACGCACCTCCGGGTCGAGCTCGTCGAGTGCGATGCCGGATGCGGAGGCGACGTCGGTCATCCCCCCAGCCTAGGCACACGCGACGACGTTCGGTTCTCAGGGTTGTCGACGGGGGTGTTCAGTGAGGGCACGGACGCCGCGGGGCGCCGTCAGGAGGACGGTGGGCGCCATCGGATCGCACCGGGCGATCCGTGCGGATGCCGGAGGTGGGACACATGGCCCGTCGGGGCCCGCTGCGCGGGCCCGTGCTCCTGATCGCGATGAGCGGACTGCTCGCCGCGATGATGGCGACGTCGGGGTGCGGCATGGCCGCGCCGTCCGCTTCCGACACGGCCGCCGACGCGGCGGCCGCCGGCTCGGCGCGACCGACGCCGACCGGCCGCTGGGAGCCGATGCCCGTCGACACCGGTACGGGGTCGCCCTCCGGCACGGGCGGGACCGGAGTCGAGAGCGACGGCGCGGCCGACGCCGGCGAAGCCGCGCAGGGCGGCGACGGCGCGGACGAATCGGGAGGCGGGGACCGCGTCGGCGAGGACGGCGACGCGGACGACGAGAACCCGGCCGACGGCGTCACGTACGCCTTCGAGTTGCCGCCGAACGACGAGAGCGTCAGCAACCACAACCCCGATGCCTATCGGATGCTCCTCGAGAGCTGCGACCGCGCCGAGGCGTTCCTGGAGTTCTGGATCGGCGAACGCTTCCTGGTGGACGACTACCCCTACTTCCTCGGTGCGAGGTTCCCGATGCTCTTCGCGGCGGGCATCGCGGCGTGCCGGGACGACCGCCAGACGGCGTCGGCGCTCCTGCAGGAGGCTCGCGACCGGTACGGGGTGCTCGGCCTCGTCGGCGATGCCGAGTGCCAGCTGTACATCGCACTCGCGAGCTACGTCGACCGGATGCCGAAGGAGTCGTTCAGCTGCCCGGCGGGGCCGCTGCCCCAGTTCGAGTACGTCGACGGCGTGCTCGTGCACCCGCTGAAACCATCACCGGAGCCGAGCGTTCCGCCGGACGGCTCGACCGGCACCGAGACGCCGAACACTCCATGAGGATTGCTCCGAATCAGGGATTGCCCGGTGACCGCGACTCCCGCGACGCGGGACCGTCGAACACAGGACACGGATCCGGGAGGAGGGGATGGCGATGACGCCATCAGTGAACACCAGGCGAACCGTCGGCATGACGATCGGCGTCACCGCGGTCGGCCTCCTGGGTCTCGGCGCCGTGGGGATCGCGACCGGCGCATTCGGTCCGTTCGGCGTCGAGCCCGGATCGATCGAGGACTCGCACGCGCCCGCGTGGTCGCAACCGCGGTCCGCGCCGACCTCCGGGACGGAGCCGGAACGGCCGACGGAACGACCCGTCGACGCGCCCACGGAGCCGCCGCAACCGGCGGCGGGCGAGTCCGCTGACGACGCCTCCGACGAGACCGGCACCGCGGACGAGTCGGACGGGACGGCGCCGAACGGGGCCGCGGGCCGCGCGAGAGCGACGGGCTCGCAGACTGCACGCCAGCCCGAGCGCGTCGTCTACGGCTTCACGCTCCCGCCCTCCGACCTGAACGTCGACACGGATGTCGCCCAGTACAACGACCTGTACGCGGCCCAAGACCCCGCGCTCCGCGCCGATCGCTGCGACCTGATCGGGAGCCGGCAGCAGGACCCGACGCAGTACACCCGGGGGCCGCGCATTGCGGTGCTCTACCAGGCGGGCTATCTGTACGTGTGCCAGGCGGACCCGGCGAAGGCGTTCCTCTGGACCGACCACGCCGCGGACGAGTACGGCACCGCCGCCCTCGGGCCGGAGGACCAACCGGACTGCCAGATGTACCGGTCGCTCCGGAGCGTGCAGTGGCAGGTCGCCCCGGCCTCGATCCCGTGCGACGACGGCCCCATCGAGCTCGAACCCCCGTACGAGACTGTCATCGATCCCGCAACCGGGTTCGAGGTCAAGGTCGATCCGCTCGAGAAGTTCCGGCAGTCGCAGCAGGTGGCCGCGGCCGCGCGGATCGCCGCCGAGCCCGCCGCATCCGCGTCCGAGCCCGTGGGCGCAACGATCGAAGCGCCCGTCGACGAGTCCGGCACGGCCGCGCCAGCCGTCGAGGAAGCTGCGCCCCCGGCCACCACTGACAGCGAAGCGGATGCCTCCGCCGGCGACGCGGCCGGCGAAGCAGCCCCGGCCACCGCGCCGGTCGAGACGGCTGCGGCGCTCGAGACCGCCGCGCCGGTCGAGCCCACCGAGCCCGTCGAGACATCCGAACCCGCCGATTCACCGGACGCGGCACCGGCCGAAGTCGAGACGGTCGAGCCGGGCGAGCCCTCGGCTCCCCCGGCCGCTCCGGCCGAGTCGGCCGCGCCGGATCCCATCGCGACGCCGGCAGGCGGTGAGGGGACGGAATGATGACCCGCCGCGCGCGCCGCCCGACCGGGCCGCCCATCGAAGCCGGGCTCGGCCTCGGCCTCGGTCTGCTCGCGATCGTCGCGCTCGGGGGGTGTGCCGGGCTCGACGGCTTCGGCGTCTACGACCCGACTCCGTCCGTGGGAGGGACGGCGACGGCGACCGCGCAGCCGACGACCTCCGAACCGACTCCCTCCGGCGATGCCGACGGTGGCGGCGGCGGGAATGACGACGACGACGGCGGCGCCTCGGTCGTCTACGCGTTCACGCTTCCCGCGTCCGATTCCGGGGCGAGCACCAACGACAACGAGGCGTACGTGCTCCTCGCCGGATCGTGCACCGCGGCCCAGGCGTTCCTCGAGTCGAAGGCGCCCGCGTCGCCCGGCGACTTCGGCTACGGCTTCTCGGGCCCGCGATTCACGATGCTGTTGAAGGCCGGGATCGAGGTCTGCCTCGGCAACCTCGACGCGGGACGCGAGTGGACGACCCGAGCGCTCGACACCTACGGCATCGACGCGCTGGGCCCGGAGCTGCGGGCGGAGTGCGGCCTGTACCGGACTCTGCTGAGCGTGCTCGAACAGCGCCCGCAGGAGTCCTACCTTCCGTGCTCGACGGACGGCGAGGTCCCCGGCTGGAAGGACACGCTCGACGAGAACGGGATCCCCGTGCTCCGCGACGACCCCCTCACCCTCGACGTGGACGAGAGCATTCCGCCGCCGACGACCCCGCCCACCGACGGCTCAGCGCCGCCCACCGACGGCTCAGCGCCGCCCACGAGCCGGACCGCCGCCCCGGTTCCCGGCGACCCGGACGCCACGACCGTCGAAGGGAGCGCACCATGATCCCGCGCACGCTCCGACGCTCCGACGCGGACCCCGCCGGACGGCCGTCGTCCCGGACCCCGGGAGCCGCGGCGAGCGCGCCGGACTCCGAGGCCGACGACGAAACCCGCGGCGCGCTCGTCAAGAGCCTCGTCGCGATCCTCCTCAACGTCGGCGTCCTCACCGCCCTCGTCGTCTACTTCGGGTGGGCACGCGCGGAAACGATGGCGAACATCCTCGGCATCGACGAGGCGATCCTCGACATGACGGTCGACGAGTACGCGCGTCGGGCGGTGCAATCCGTCATCATCCTGCCGATCATCGCGGGGATCGCCGGACTCGCCTGGGTGGCGTTCGACCAGTGGTGGCGTCGGCGACTCGACGTCCACGGACCCGACGACGCGAAGGTGCGGTTCTGGGCCCGTTGGATGTGGCTCGTCGCGGTCGCGACCGCCGTCCTCGGCGTCGTCTCCGCGTGGGCCGCCGCGAACGTCCCCGAGATCGCAGCCCAGGCGTTCATCGCGTTCCCGTTGCTCTGGGGCGCCGCGCTCCTCCTGCTGCTCTACGGCGTGCACCTGCGCGGGATGTCGCCGGACGCCGTGCAGATGGCGCCCATGACGACCGGGATCCTCCGCGGATCGACGGCGGTGCTCGTCGCGGTCGGGCTGTTCTGGTCCGCCGCGAACTACGCGACGGTCGAGGGCACGAACCTCGCATACGCGTTCGAGCCCCGGGACCTGCCCGGCGTCGAAGTCGACAGCACCGAGCCGCTGGATCTCGTCGCGCCGGGAGTCGTGGCCGGGTGCCTGGTCGACGGGGATGCGACACGGTACCGGTACCGCGGGCTCCGCCTGCTCGAGAGCACCGGCGGCCGGTACTTCCTGATCTCCGACGATTGGACCCGCGAGTACGGCGTCGTGATCGTGCTGCCCATCTCGTCCGAGACGACCCGCTTCACCTTCGTCCGCGATGTCGACCAGCAGCGACCTGACGGTGGCTTCACCGCATGCGACGATGCGCCGCAGGCGACCCAGGCGACGCTGACGGTCCCCGCGACTCCGGAACCGGCGCCCTGATCGCGCCCGATCGCGCCCGGATTCCCTAGGCTCGGAGCCGAAACCCCCGGAATCCGGAAGGCCCACGCATGAACACGTTCCTCAACATCGTCTGGCTGCTCCTCGCGGGCATCTGGCTCTGGATCGGCTACGCGCTCGCGGGCCTGGTCATGTGCATCCTCATCGTCACGATCCCGTGGGGCATCGCGTCGTTCCGGATCGCCGGCTACGCGATCTGGCCGTTCGGCCGACGCGTCGTGCAGAAGCCGACGGCCGGCGTGTGGTCGTTCCTCGGCAACGTGATCTGGGTCATCCTCGCGGGCTGGTGGCTCGCGCTCGAGCACCTGCTGACCGGCATCCTGCTCTGCATCACGATCATCGGCATCCCGCTCGGGATCGCGAACTTCAAGATGATCCCGGTCTCGCTCGCCCCGCTCGGCAAGGAGATCGTCGACGAGTGAGCGGATGCGCACCGGCATGACATGATCGCCCGGTGTCCACGATCGCACGGTGGCCGCTCAGCGGCGCGCCCATCCTCCTCACCCTCGCCAGCGCAGGCATCGGCTCCGCGCTGTTCGGCCTCGTCGCGAAGTTCAGCCCCGACGCGTTCAACGCGTTCCCGCTGTGGCCCGCCGTGGCGATCGCGGCGACCTTCGTCGTGTTCGTCGGCGGGCTCTCGCTCGCGTACCCGCGGGTCGACGTCGACCTCGACGCCGGAACGGTGCGGTTCGGCCGGCGCACGGTGCCGATCTCGAGCCTCACGCGGGCGACGCGCAGTCATTCGACGGGGGGTGCAGCGACCTACCTCGTCTATCGCCTGTTCTCGGACACCGGGGCATCCGTGCGGATCATCGTCGCCGGAGGGCCGATGCGTCCGATCCGGCAGGACGGCGCCGCCGCGCTCGTCGCCCTGATCGAGCGCGCGTCGATCGTCGAGCCGCACCGCGACGCCGCCGCCGAGGCGGCCGGCCTGCTCGCCGAGTCGGTGCTGTCCACCGGGCGCTCGGTGCCGATCGGCCCGTCCGGCATGCTCCGCGAACTCGCGGCCGTCCACGGCGTGCAGGTGTCCGGGGCGGTCGCGACCGCGGCGAGCGTTGGCGACGCGGCGAGCGCGTCGGGACCCGTTTCCGCCTCGGCGGCCGCACACGCATCCGCGTCGCCCGAACCCGCGCGATCGGCGGGCTGGTCGAGCCTCCCGCTCGAGGACCGCATCACGGCGTGGGAGCGGGACGACGCCGACGCCCTGGCGGTGGTCGCGGAGCTGCGTTCGGCTCCGCTCGTGTTCCGCGCCGCCTCACGGTGGGTGCTCTGGCTCTCGGTGCTCGCCTTCGTCGTCGCGTTCGGTGCGGGCGTCGCGGGCGTCGACGAGGCGTGGCCCGTCGTACTTCCGTTGTTGATCGGATTCCTGCTGGGCTGGATCGGGTCGCGGATCGCGACCGATGTGCGGTCGGCCGACGTGCGCCGCGCCGCGCAGACGTGGCTCGACGCCGACCCCGAGCGCCGCGAGCGCGGCCTGCCCGGCCCGTTCGAGGCCGGCTGGCCGCTCGCCGGCCCGGCCACCGCCACCTGGTTCTACTGGGCGGGCGTGGCGATCGGCCCCGTGGCGCTCCTGTTCGGCATCCTCATGCTCACGTTGCCGTCCGAGGGCTCCGTGCAGATCGCGCCCCTCGGCGTGACCCTGACGGCGATCGGCCTGGTCGCGGTGGCCGCCGGTACCTGGGGCGGGATCGTGAAGTTCCGCGAACGGCGCCGCCTCGTCGTCGAGGCGACGACCCTCGCCATGCCGCGGCTCGAGGCGCTGCAGGAGATCGCCGCACGGGCATCCGAGGAGCAGACCGCCTGAGCTCGCCCGGCCCGAGCCGCCCGCGAGCCCGCGCGCTCGCGACCGGCGGCGCCCGGCGCATCCGATCGCTCCCGGCCGTACGCTCGAAGGCATCGTGACCTCGCCTGCACCTCGCACCGTCGACCGGGACATCCTGCGCCTCGCCGTGCCCGCGCTCGGCTCGCTCATCGCCGAGCCGCTGTTCCTGCTCGCCGACACCGCGATGGTCGGGCACCTCGGCGCGACGCCGCTCGCCGGCCTCGGGCTCGCGAGCGCGATCCTGCAGACGATCATCGGGCTCATGGTGTTCCTCGCCTACGCGACGACGCCCGCGGTCGCGCGCCGCCTCGGCGCGGGCGACGAGCGCGGCGCGGTCACCGCGGGCATCGACGGGCTGTGGCTCGCGGTCGCGCTGGGCGCGGTGCTCGCGGTCGCCGGATGGCTCGCCGCGCCGTTCCTCGTCGGCCTGTTCGGGGCATCAGCGGAGGTCGCCGAGCAGGCGACCACGTACCTCGAGATCTCGATGGCGGGCCTGCCCGCGATGCTCATCGTGTTCGCCGCGACCGGCCTGCTGCGCGGCCTGCAGGACACGCGCACGCCGCTCTGGGTCGCTGGCCTCGGATTCGCGGCGAACATCGCGCTCAACTTCTGGTTCATCTACGGCCTCGGACTCGGCATCGCCGGGTCCGCGCTCGGCACGGTCGTCGCGCAGTGGAGCATGGTCGCGGTGTACCTCGTGATCGCCGCGCGGCACGCGATCCGCACGCACGCGAATCCGTGGCCGCACCGCGAGGGGCTGCTGCGCGGCGCGGCATCCGGTGGCTGGCTGTTCCTGCGGACCGCGAGCCTGCGGGCCGCCCTGCTGCTCTCGACGTGGTCGGCGACGGCGCTCGGCCCGGACGAGCTCGCGGCGTACCAGGTCGCGATCTCGATCTACTTCACGCTCGGATTCGCGCTCGACGCACTCGCGATCGCCGCGCAGGCGCTCATCGGCAAGGGGCTCGGGTCGGGGGATGTCGCGCACGTGCGCGCCGTGCTGCGGCGATGCCTGCAGTGGGGCGTGGGCTCCGGCGCCGCGATCGGAGTCGTGGTGATCGCGACCGCGTGGGTGCTCCCGCAGCTGTTCACCTCGTCGGCCGAGGTCGCGGCGATGCTGCCGCCCGCCCTCGTCGTGCTCGGCGTCTCGGCGCCGCTCGGCGGCCTCGTGTTCGTGCTCGACGGCGTCCTGATCGGCGCGGGCGATGCGCGGTACCTCGCCTGGACGGGCCTCGTGAACCTCGCGGCCTACGTGCCGCTCGCGTTCGCGGCGGTCTGGTGGGCGGATGCTTCGGGCGCGTCGTCGGCCGCGTCGCTGGCGTGGCTCATGGCGGCGTTCGCGATCGGATACCTCGCGGCGCGCGCGGTGACGCTGTCGCTTCGCGCGCGCGGGGCGGCCTGGATGGTCGTCGGGGCGGCGTAGCCCGGTCGCGCGAATCGACCGTTGGGCGGAGCCGGGGCGTCGGTTCGAGCGACCTCGCGTGGCGATGGCTCGCAACCCGTGTTACGGGGGGCGCGGGCCGGGGGGACGAACGGAGCCCTGCTCCTGAAATGGAGCGGATGACGAGATTCGAACTCGCGACCCTCACCTTGGCAAGGTGATGCGCTACCACTGCGCCACATCCGCGTTGCGGCACCGGGATGCCGCGTAAACGACCCTACCCCATGCGGCGCGCCGGACCCGCCCGCGGCGCCTCGTCGGCCGTCCCGCTCGGTTCCCGACCCCGGCTCAGCGCGAGGGCGCGGCCGTCGTGTCGCCGATGTGGAGCGTGCTCGTGAACGCGACCGACTCGGGCTCGCCGCCGGTGAGCATCCGCACGACGGCCTCGCCGGCCGCACGGCCCTTGTCACCCGAGGGCTGGTCGAGCGTGGTCAGGTCGTGCTGGAGCCCGTCGACGCGGATGCCGTCGAATCCGAGCACGCTGAGGTCGCGCGGCACGTCGAGCCCGAGTTCCTCCGCGGCGCGGATCACACCCGCCGCGAGCAGGTCGCTCTGCGCGATGATCGCGGTCGGGCGCGGGCGGGAGGCATCCGACAGCAGCGCGAGCCCGGCCTCCCGGCCCGCCTCGATCGACGAGGTCGCGGTCGCGACGGCGGGGGCATCCGGGAACACGGCGCGCGCGCCCGCGAGCCGCTCGAGCGTGACCGCGGTCGTGCCGCGGGCCATGAGCTCGGCGGTCACGGGGCCGCGCGTGCGGGCATCGTCGAACGGGAGCGTCACGATCGCGATCTCGCGGTGCCCCAGGCGGTGGAGGTACTCGGCGCCGCGGCGCGTGGCCTGCTCGTTGTCGATCGTGATCTGCGGGATGTCGTCGCCGGGCGTGCCCTCGATCGCCACGGTCGGGATGCCACGCCGGCGCAGCGCCTCGACCGACTGGTCGAGCCGCGGGCTGCAGCCGATGAGCACGACCGCGTCGACCGGCGCGCTCTCGATCGAGACGGGGGCGTCGGGGGCGCCGCTGTCGGTGAACAGGAGGAGGCCCGCGCCGAGCGGCGCGATCCCCTCGGCGATGCCGTCGAGCGTGCGGATCTTCACCGGGTCGAGGAAGGCGGCGCGCACGCGCTCCTCGAGCACGACGCCGACGATGCCGCTGCGGCCTCGCCGCAGGGACCGGGCGCGCGGGTCGGGACCGGCGTAGCCGAGCTCGGCGGCTGCGGCGAGCACGCGCTCCTTCGTGGCATCCGACACGGGGCCGGAGCCGCTGAAGGCGAGTGACGCGGTGGACGCGGACACGCCGGCCCTGGCTGCGACATCGGCGAGGGTCGGATGCCTCGGCGCGGAGTCGATGGACATGGGTCGCTCCTCGGGCGGCGGCCGTCGGCGGTCGCCGACTCGCCCCGATTGTAGGGCATCCTCCTCGAATCGATTCGAGAACCGGCCGATCGGTGCGCCCGTCGCCGAACGCATGAGATTCCCGGGTTCGGGACCGGTGCAGGATGCTTCTGCCCGATTCTCATGCGTTTCGGAGTGGCTGGTGGAGGCCGGCGTAGGGCGGCCGGCGGCAGCCCCCGTCCGCATGCCTAGGCTTGGCGCATGCCCACCGCACTGATCACCGGCGCGAGCTCCGGCCTCGGCGCCGAGTTCGCCCGTCAGCTGGCCCGCAAGGGAGCGGACCTCGTGCTCGTCGCCCGCGACCGGGACGCCCTCGACCGCCTCGCCGACGAGGTGCGCGCGCGCTCCGGCGTCGCCGTCGAGGTCCTGCCGGCCGACCTGACGCTCCCCGCCGAGCTCGCGTCCGTCGTCGAACGGGTCGCCGACCCCGAGCACCCCGTCGACCTCCTCGTGAACAACGCCGGCTTCGGACTCCCCCTCGACTTCGCGCGCAACGACATCGAGGACGAGGTGCGCCACCTCGCGCTGCACGTCGAGGTGCCCATGCGGCTGACGCACGCCGCCGTCCACGCGATGCTCGAACGCAAGGGCGGCCGGATCATCAACGTCGCGTCGGTCGCCGGGTTCATCCCGCGCTCGACGTACGGCGCGTGCAAGGGCTGGCTGATCAGCTTCAGCCGGTGGGCGAACGGGCAGTACGCCTCGAAGGGCGTGACCGTGACCGCGGTCTGCCCGGGATTCACGCACACCAATTTCCACGAGCGCATGGGGGTCGCGCCCGGCAAGGAGGGCGTGCCCGCCTGGATGTGGCTCGACGCGAAGGCCGTGGTGTCCGAGGGCCTCCGGGATGCCTCGCGCGGCAAGGGCGTCTCGGTGCCCTCGCTCCGGTACCGCACGCTCGTCGGGTTGACGCGCCTGGTTCCGGCCGGCCTCTCGTCGAAGGTCGGCGAGCGCGGGCGGTAGGCGCGTCCACCGGGGCACGCAGCGGCGTTGCCGCCCGTCCCGCGTGTTCGGGAGCGGCGAAGGGTGCTACCCTCGAATCGATTCGACTCGAATCGATTCGAGCCGCTCGACCCACCAGGGACGGTCGAGCACCCGCACGCCACTTCCGAGGAGCAGCAATGGCGCACGACGCATCCATCGATAGCGTGGAGTCCGTGGCCGACATCGGACGCCGCGAGACGGGGGCGCACGCGGCGCGCACGCCGCGCGAACTGCGCGCATGGCGCAACGCGATCTTCGCGATCTTCTTCCTCTCGGGCCTCAGCCTCGCGAGCTGGGTGGCGCGCATCCCGGCGGTCCGCGACTTCACCGACCTGACCACGCAGGGCGTCGGCCTCGTGATCCTCACCGGCTCGATCGCGTCGGTCGTCGGCCTCGTCGTCGCGCCCATCGTGCTCGCCCGCTTCGGCCCGCGCATCGGCATGGCCTCGACCCTCATCGTGGTGTCGGCCGGGCTCGTGCTCGTCGGGCTCGGCGGCTCAGTCGTGCCGTCGATCCCGCTGCTCGTCGTCGGGCTCGTGCTGGCAGGCTTCGGCAACGGCACGGTCGACGTGATCATGAACGTCGACGCGGCCGAGGCCGAGCGCGAGATCGGCCGCACGGTCATGCCGCTCATGCACGCGTTCTTCAGCTTCGGCACGGTCGCCGGCGCCGGCTTCGCCGCGCTCGCCTCGGCGCTCGGCCTCTCGGTCGCGCCGCACCTCGCGATCGTCGCGGTCGTGATCGCGATCGGCGCGATCGTGGCGGTCCGATTCGTGCCGCATCGCATCGAGCTCGGCGACCCGGCCGCGGCGGGCGAGTCGGATGCCCCGGCCGCACGCGTCCCGTGGACCCAGCGCCTGCGCCGCAACCTCTCGGTGTGGGGCGACCTGAGCCTGCTCGCGATCGGCCTCGTCATGCTCGCGATGTCGTTCGCCGAGGGCAGCGCGAACGACTGGATCGCGCTCGCGGTGGTCGACGGCCACGGCTTCGACGAGACGACCGCGGCAGCGGTGTTCACGGTGTTCACGGTGGCGATGACCGCCGCGCGGGTGCTCGGCGGCCCGGTGCTCGACCGGTTCGGGCGGGTGCCCGTGATCCGGATCGAGGCGCTCGTCGGGGTCGCGGGCCTCGCGCTGTTCATCTTCGGCACCCAGCTGTGGATGGTCGTGTTGGGTACCGTCCTCTGGGGCATCGGCGCGTCGCTCGGATTCCCCGTCGGCATGTCGGCGGCCGCGGACGTGCCCGACCGTGCGACGGCCGCGGCGCGGGTGTCGGCGGTCGCGATGATCGGCTACACCGCGTTCCTGGTCGGCCCGCCGCTCCTCGGCCTCATCGGCCAGCAGTTCGGCGTGCTGAACGCGCTGATCGTGCTGCTCGTGCTCATGGCCCTCGCGTTCGTCGCGGCGCCCGCGGTGCGCGAGCGGAGCCGGTCGGGGCACGGAGGCTGAGCGCGGCCTCGATGCGCGGCGGCGCTACTCCATCGCCTGGGGTCGAGTAGGCGGCGACGCGGGAGCAGCCGTGTCGAGTCCGCGCGACGCGATCTCGATACGCGTCGCCGCTCCGCGGCGGCGCTACTCGATCACCGGGGGCGGCGCTACGCGACGGGCGGCGGCGCGTCGCGACGGACTCGGTAGGACAGGTAGACCGTGCCGTTCGCGAAGCGGTGCTCGTCGACGAGTTCGAGGTCGGCGCGCACACCGTCGGGCAGCAACCGCGTCCCGCCGCCGACGATGACCGGCAGGACGTACACCGAGATCTCGTCGACGATCCCCGCGCGGAGGGCCGCCGCGGCGAGCGTCGGGCCGCCGATCTCGACGTCCCGGTCGGATGCCTCGACGAGCGCCCGCGCCGCGTCGGGGTCGAACCGCCGTTCGAGCCGGCCCCGTCGGAGCTCGATCGACTCGAGCGTGGACGAGTAGACGACCTTGTCGGTCCCCCGCCAGTACTCCGCGAACTCGTTCGTCGCGGGCGACGTCTCGTCGTAGGGCAGGTCGTCCCACACGCGCATCGTCTCGTAGAGCCGACGCCCGAAGAGGTAGGTTCCGACGCCTTTCAGCCGGTCGTTGATGAACAGGTGCTGTTCCTCGGTGATCGGCACCCAGTCGAAGTTCCCGGCGGCGTCGGCGACGTACCCGTCGAGCGTGGCGGAGATCGAGATCATGAGCCGGCCCATGGGCGTCATTCTGCCTCGGGACGCCGACGACGGCCACCCGCGCACGCGCGTACGGCCACCGACGCACCCGCACGCAGCCCCGGCACGCCTACACTCGAACGGTGCGCCTCGTCATCGCCCGCTGCTCCGTCGACTACGCGGGGCGCCTGTCGGCCCATCTCCCGCTCGCGACGCGGTTGCTGATGGTCAAGGGCGACGGCAGCCTGCTGGTCCATTCGGACGGCGGGAGCTACAAGCCGCTGAACTGGATGAGCCCGCCGTGCTCCCTCGCGGCATCCCAGCCCGACGACGACCAGCGCGCCGCCGGCGTCACCGAGCTCTGGACGGTCACGCACAAGAAGACGGCCGACCGGCTCATCGTGTCGATCCACGAGGTGCTGCACGACTCGAACCACGAGCTCGGCGCCGACCCCGGGCTCGTGAAGGACGGCGTCGAGTCGCACCTGCAGCAGCTGCTGGCCGAGCAGATCGACCTGCTCGGCGAGGGGTACTCGCTCGTGCGACGCGAGTACATGACCGCGATCGGGCCGGTCGACATCCTGGCGACGGATGCCTCGGGTGCGTCGGTCGCGGTCGAGCTGAAGCGTCGCGGCGACATCGACGGCGTCGAGCAGCTCACGCGCTACCTCGAGCTCATGAACCGGGACCCGCTGCTCGCGCCCGTCACGGGCGTCTTCGCGGCACAGGAGATCAAGCCGCAGGCGCGGACGCTCGCCGAGGACCGGGGCATCCGGTGCGTCGTGCTCGACTACGACGCGATGCGCGGCGTCGACAGCGGGCACGCGCGCCTGTTCTGAATCCCACCGACGGTTCGGGCCTGCGAAGGGGCGACCGGCGGTCCCACCCGCGGTTTCTCTCCGGCGATGGAGCACCGGCGCCGGGTCCACCGCGATCGCGCGGTCCGACCCGACGCGCCGGGGCTGTCGCCGGCCGACGCGCCGGTGGTCGGAACCGCGATCGCGCCGCTACTTGGCGGCGCGGTACGCCTCGAGCAGGTCGGCGGGGATGCGGCCGCGGTCGCCCACCTCGTAGCCGTGCTCGCGGAGCCAGGTCCGTGCGGCGGCGAGATCGCCGCGCGACGACGTGGTGGCGGTGCGCGCGGCGCCCGTGCCGCGGGGGGCTCGGCCACCCGAGGCGACGGGACGGCCGGCCTCGGTGTAGGGCTTCAGGGCAGCGCGAAACGCCTCGGCGTTCTCGGCCGAGAGGTCGATCTCGTAGCTGCGCCCGTTGATCGAGAACGTGATCGATTCACCGCCACCGCCTTCGATCGGGGTGCCGTCGAGGTCGTCGACGAGGGTCACGATGGTCTTCTTCGCCATGGCTGCTCCGGATAATCGAGGGAAATCTGAATTTCGTATTCCGAGGTTATCCGAATAATTCTCGAATCGTCGGGAATTCACACCGCACGGCCCGAATTCGCGAAATTCGACGGGAGGCGGCAGCGGAAATCGGGAGCGCTCTCTCCGTGTGTTTCCGGGGTCCAGTACGAACCTGAGAATCGCTCGAAGGATCCGCGTCTAGTATGGCCCGGTGACTTCAACCCTGACCGCGACGACCCAGGCGCCTGCCCGCACCTGGTCGGCGGTGCTGTTCGATCTCGACGGCACCATCGTCGACTCCGCCTCGGACATCGTCGCTTCGCTCGCCCACATGTTCACCGAGATGGGGGTTCCGGTCCCCGACGACGCGACGCTGCAGTCGTACGTCGGCCCGCCCCTGCTCGACAGCCTCCGCCTCATGGCCGGCTTCTCC
This sequence comes from Agromyces sp. MMS24-JH15, assembly GCF_043518605.1. GTDB lineage: Bacteria > Actinomycetota > Actinomycetes > Actinomycetales > Microbacteriaceae > Agromyces. The sequence continues at coordinate 1,195,280 of NZ_CP171358.1, read as the reverse complement.
GACACCGAGGCCGTTCGCGCCCTGGAGATCTACCGCGCCCACTACGAGCAGTACCTGCTCCGGTCGCCGGTGTTCCCGGGCGTCGCCGGCGTCATCGAGCTCCTGCACCACAAGGGCGTGCCGGTCGTACTCGCCACGAGCAAGCCCGAGTCGATGGCCACGGCGGTCCTCGAGCACGCCGGACTCGCGCAGCACTTCGCGGTCATCGCGGGCGCGAGCGACGACGAGGTGCGCAGCACGAAGGCCGACGTCGTCGCCGAGGCACTGCGTCGCCTGCAGGCGATCGGCGTCGACACCGCGCGCGCGGTGATGGTCGGCGACCGCGGCTACGACACCCTGGGCGCCCTGGCGAACGGCGTGCCGACGATCCTCGTCGAGTGGGGCTACGGCTCCCCGGCCGAGGCGGCCGACGCGCTCGCGGTCGTGCACTCCGCGGACCAGCTCCGGGCCCTGCTCGTCGGCTGAAGCCGCGCCGCGCCCGAGCGCGCCGCTACTCGGTGACCACGACGGTGAACGTCACCGAGTCGCCCGACTCCGTGTTCTCGAGCGTGACCTCGGTCTCGCCGACGGCCAAGGGCTCGAGCCCGGGATCGAACTGGGCCGACCCGTCGTCCTTGCCCGGCGTGAACTCGACGATCGCGGGGTCGGCGATGGTCGCGTCCCACGCGGTGTAGGTCTCGTCGTCCCCGGTCAGCACGATCACGTTGTCCAGCGGGACCTCGACGGTCGTCCCGTCGACCGTGTCGAGCGGCGCGGTGACCGGCGCGACGACCCCGGTCTCCGAGCTCATCGGCGACGAGTCATCCTCGCTGCCGCCCGACGAGCAGCCGGTGAGTCCGATCCCCGCCGCGACCAGGGCGGCTGAAGCGATGGCGGCCGCGGCCGCGCGTCGTCGTTGCATGTCATTCCCCCCGAACCCGCTCCCCCCGAGCGCACGGGTCCAAGATACCGGCCGGATGTCCCGAGCCGGAACCCCCGAACGCCGCCGCGGGCGTCGCCTAGCGCAGCGCAGTTCGGGCGCGTCAGCCCTCGGCGAGCCCGGCCGCCTGCCGGGCGGCCCGCTCGAATGCGTCGCGCACGGATGCCCCGTCGAGCGCGTTGCCCACGAGCATCGCGTCGCGCAGCAGGACGAGCACCGCGGCGGTCGCCTCGGCGTCGTCGCGCCCGGCCGCGGCGAGGAGCCCGGCGAGCGTGTCCCGGAACCACGTGCGGTGGCGCGCGACGATGCGGCGCACCTCGCTGTCGGGGTCGGGGTACTCCGCGGCGGCGTTGATGAAGGGGCATCCTCGCGTGTGGTACCGCTCGGCGTCGTCGGCGACGCCCTCGATGACGAGCGCGAGCAGCCGCTCGGGGTCCTCCGTCTGCGCGCCGGCCGCGGCGAAGTAGCCGCGGATCGTGGCGTCCTCGCGGTCGAGGTAGGCGGCGACGAGCGCCTCCTTGCCGGCGAAGTGCCGGTACATCGTGGCCCTGGTCACGTTCGCATCGGACAGCACGCGATCGACGCCGATGCCGTGGATGCCCTCGCGGTAGAACAGCTCGGCGGCCGTCGACAGCAACCGGTCGCGTGCCGGCGAGGTCGGCGTCTCGATGGTGCTCATGCGTCCATGATACTAGAACGTTCTTTCTGCTGCGGGGAATCCGCTGGGAATCCGGCCTGCAGCCCGGGTCGGGCGCGTTCCAACCGGCCCGTCGCACGACGTGACGCCGATCCGCGGCGCGCCGGCGCGGACGTCAGCGGACGAACCGCACCTCGGCGACCTGCCAGCGGTCGTCCCACTTCGTCGCGCCGTCGAGTTCGAACCCGTGCTTGCGATAGAACGCGTGCGCGCGCGGATTCACCTCGAGCGCCCACAGGTAGGCGGGCCGGTCGCCGATCGCGGCGTCCAGCAGGGCTGGGCCGACGCCCGTGCCGTGCACCTCGGCGAGCGTGTACAGGCCTTCGAGCTCGATCGCGCGCGGGGCATCCGCGTCGCGTCCGTCACTCGTGTTCGCCCAGCCGACCACGCGACCGTCGACCTCCGCGACGTGGATCGACATGCGGCGGAACCCCTCGGGCGGCGGGAAGACGCCCTCGGCGATCGCGAGGTGCGTGGTCCACGCCATGACGCGGTCGCGCATGGTCCAGGCCTCGACGACGTCGCGACGCACCAGGCCGGGCTCGGTGTAGGTCGTCCGGTGGCTCTCCCAGTGGACGCGCGCGATGTCGGGGGCGTCGGCGACGGTCCCCGGGCGCACGCGGATGCTCATGCCTGAACGGTACGCCCCACGAGCCATCCGTCGACGAGCGTCTCGACCGACCGGCGGAACTCGTCGTCGTCGCCCGTGCGCAGGCCGAGGCGCGCGCCGGTTTCGCCGAACGGATGCGGGGCGTGGTCGCTCCAGAGCATCGCGGGGGCCTCGGCCTCCGCGCCCGCGGTCCACGCCGCCTCGAGGGCGACCTGGCCGAGCACGTGGGCGAGCAGCGCGTGCGCGGCGCGCGCCGCGTCGTCGGCGGGGAGCCCGGATGCCTCGAAGCCGGCGCCGAGGCGCTCGACCAGGGCGAGGGCGCGCGGGCCGTCGGGCGCCGTGCTCGTGACGAGGGCGATCGACCCGGGATGCGCACGCAGGCGGGCGCGGACGGCGACGGCGATCTCGACGAGGGCGTCGGAGGGTCTCGATACGGCTGCTTCGCGGCCTACTCGACCACCAGAGTGGGCTTCGCTGCCGACTCGACCACCGGAGGGGGCTTCACTGCCCACTCGACCAGCGGAGTGGGCTTCGCTGCCGACTCGACCGGCGGATGGGTCGAGGTCGACGAGCAACTCCTCGACCATCGCGCGCAGCAGCGCGTCCTTCGACGGGAAGTACGTGTACACGGCGGTCGGCGAGAGCCCGACGGCGCCGGCGACGCCGCGGACCGACACGCCCGCGAAGCCCTTCTGCTCGAACAGCTCGAAGGCGGCCTGCAGGAGGTCGGACTGGCTGAGGCTCCGGCGTGGGCCCGGCTTCATGCCGCCGCGGCCGCGAGCGCGGCCTCGATCGCGGCGATCACGCGCGGGTCGTCGGGCTCGGTGTGCGGGCGGAACCGCTCGACCGACCGGTCGGGCGCGACGAGGAACTTCTCGAAGTTCCAGCTCACGCGGCCGGCCTTGCCGGAGGCATCCGGCGTCTTCTTCAGCTCGGTGTAGAGCGGGTGCTCCTTGCGCCCGTTCACGCGGACGCGGTCGACGATCGGGAACGTGATGCCCCACGTCGTCGAGCAGTACTCGGCGATCGCCTCGTTCGTCGAGAGCTCCTGAAGGAACTGGTTCGACGGGAAGCCGATGACCACGAGGCCCTCCTCGCCGTACTCGCGCTGGAGCCGCTCGAGCTTCTCGTACTGCGGGGCGAGCCCGCAGCGCGAGGCGACGTTGACGATCAGCACGGCCTTGCCGGCGTAGTCGGCGAGCGAGGCGGTGCCGCCGTCCGTGGTGGTGAAGGGGATGTCGTCGATCGTCGCCATGCGGACTACCGTAGCGCCCCCACCCTGACCGCAGCCTCCGTCCGTGTGGATGCCCCGAGCTTTCGCAGGATCGCCGACACGTGCACGCTCGCGGTCTTGCCGCTGATGAAGAGCCGTTCCCCGATCTGGCGGTTGCTGAGGCCCTCCGCGATGAGGTCGAGCACCTGTCGTTCGCGCGCCGTGAGGTCTTCCAGCGGGTCGTACTCCTCGCCGTCGGCGTGCGCGGTGCCGGCGGCGTGCAGCGCGGCGAGCCCCGCCGATCGCGCGAACGCCTCGGCGTGCGCGCGCACCAGCCCGATGCCCGTGAGGTCGGCGACGGCGATGGCCGACTCGACGGCGGCGCGGGCGGCGACGCGGTCGCCCGCGGCCAGGTGGGCCCGAGCGAGCCCGAGCCGAGTGTGCGAGCGCAGGACCACGGGCGAATCGGGCCGGTCGGCCGCCTCGACGGCCGCCTCCCAGGCCGCGACGTCGTCGGCTGCGGCGAGTTCGGCCTCGAACACGGGCACCCAGGTCGTGCGCGTCGGCCATTGCGCGGCGTCGAGGAGCGACCGCAGTCGCGCCTCCCGGTCGGCGACCTCGTCGGCGCCGAGCTCTGCGGCCGCGGGGTCGCGGCGCGCGGCCGCGATCACGCGGCTCGCGGCCCACAGGTACGGAAGCGCGTACCCGGCGTGCGGCACGTGCTGCTCGGCGAACAGCCGCCCGAGCTCGCGGACGGCGCCCGGGAGGTCGTCGGACTCGAGCGCCAGCTCGGCCAGGACACGGCCGACGCCGAGCCTGGCCTGCAACTCGACGTCCATCACGGCGTTGAGCCCCGACCGCGCCGCGCGGAGCGCGGCGGTCGCACCGGCGACGTCGCCCCGCCAGAGGATGGCCCAGATGCGGGCGCGCTGCACGTACATCTCGAAGGAGGTCGACGGCACGAGGCTCAGGGAGCGCTCGATGAGCCGATCGGCCTGCTCCCACTCGCCGAGGGCCATGAGCGGGTCGATCGCGTTGGAGGCCAGGATGACGCCCGAACTGCGCTCGAGGCCCTCCTCGCGGGCACGCTCGAACCCCTCCTCGGCGAGGCGGAGCGCCGCGCGGAAGTCCCCGATGAGGTGGCGCAGGTCGCTCGCGTTGACGAAGTACCGCAGCAGTGCGGGGCCGTCGCCGTCGGCGTACTCGCGTGCGAGCTCGAGCTGGGCGAGCCCGCGCTCGACGTCGCCGCGCTCGGCGATGCTGACGGCGGCGATGTTCGTCGCGATCGACCGGTAGCGGTCGGAGTCGATGCGGTCCGCAACGGCCGCGGCCTCGTCGGCGACGCGGATGGACTCCTCCCCGGCGCCGTCGATCATGAGCCGGCCCGCGAGCCCGGTGAGCACCGTGGCCCGCTGCAGCAGCGCATCCTCCGGCAGCAGTTCGAGCGAGCGGCGCAGGAGCGCGACCGCGCCCGGACGCGCGAGGTTCGCGAGCACGAACGCCTGGTCGCGCAGCAGCCGGGCGACCTGCGGGTCGTCGGCGGGGCACTCGGCGAGCGCCGCCTTCACGAGCGCGAGGGCCCGCTCGCTCTCGCCCGCGTTGCGCAGGTAGGCCCCGGTTCGACCCATCAGCTCGACCTTGCCCATGCCGCCGAGCGCCTCGGCGTCGGGCACGACGTCCCACAGCGAGAGCGCGCGTTCGCCGAGCTGCGCGGCGGTCGCGAAGGCCGCCGAGGCGCGCGCCTCGCGCATCGCCTGGATCGTCGCGGGGTAGGCGCGCACCGCGTCGTGGGCGCCGAGCCAGTGGAAGGAGATCTCGGCCGCCACGCGCCGGCGGCCCGCGGAGCGCTCGTACGCCTCGGCGTATCGGGCGTGGAACCGCGCACGCTCGCCCGGCAGGAGGTCGGCGAGGATCGCCTCGCGCACGAGCGCGTGCCGGAACGCGTAGTCGTCGCCGTCGATCGTGAGCACACCGCCGATCACGGCTTCGCGCGCGCCCGCGTCGATCGCGGCCGCGTCGCCCGCGTGGACCTCGGCCAGGAGCCCGTGCGAGATGCGGACCCCGCCCGTCGCGATGAGGCGCAGGAGTTCCTGTGCGCCGTCGGAGAGCCGTTCGTAGCGCGCGAGCAGCAGGTCGCGGAGCGTGTCGGGCAGCGGTTCCTCGTCGCGGCATCCGTCGATGCCGACGAGTTCCTCGATGAAGAAGGGCACGCCCTCGCTCCGGCGGGCGATCGACTCGATCGCCTCCTCGGCGGCCACCTCGGTGATGAGCGCGCGCGCCATCTTGACGGTCTGCGCGCGCGTCAGCCGGGACAGCTCGCGTCGGTCGACCCATCGGTCGCGCTCGACCTCGCTGAGGAAGCCGCGGAGCGGGTGGCCGCGGCCGACGTCCTCCGTGCGGTAGGTCATCACGAGCAGCACGCGGGCCTCGGTGAGCGCGCGCATGAGGAAGCGCAGCAGCGCGAGGCTCGCGGCGTCGACCCAGTGCAGGTCTTCCACCACGAGCACGGTCGCGCGCTCGCGCGACGCGGATTCGAGGAGCACCGCGATCGCCTCGTGCAGCCGACCCGCGGCCGCGGCGCCGTCGGGCGTGGTCGAGGCGGCGTCGCCGTCGGACGGGCCGAGTTCGGGCAGGAGCGCCGTGAGGGCCGTGCGCCCGGGCCCCACGGCCTCGAGCGCGGCCTCCGCGCCGATCTCGGCCACGAGCGCGCGCAGCGCGGTCTTCACCGGGGCGTAGGGAGACGCGACGCTGCCGAGGTCGACGCACTGACCCGCGAGGTAGCGGACGTCGGGATCGAGCCGGGCCCGGAACTCGCGGAGCAGGCGGGTCTTCCCGATCCCCGCCTCGCCGCCGAGCACGACCGTGCGGGGCGCGCCGTCGCGCGTCTCGCTCAGGAGGCCCTCGAGCCACGAGAGGTCGGCTTGGCGACCGACCATCGCCGGGCTCACCGCAGTGGTGGTCACCCCTTCATGTTGCCACTCCCCACCGACACCGGCGGGAACCGGGAACGGGATGACCTCCGCTGCGGCGGACCCGGATGCGCCGCTCACCGCAACGCGAGCCGCGGCACGTGGAACCCGTGGCGACGGCGGTGCTCGACGGGCTCGTCGGCGGCATCCTCCGCCAGGCGCTCGAAGTGGCGTCGGCGGATCTCCAGCTCCCGCTCCGAGCGCTCGAGGAGCCACTCGTGCGCGTGCAGGGCTTCGAGGTCTGTCGAGTACTGCATGGGATCCTCCGTGTTCATTCCGTTGCCTTCAGCCTGCTCGCTGAGGCGGGCGGCGCTCATCGGGTGATCGCCCTATTTCCCGGGGCGACCGGACGACCGCGCCTGAGGCGGCCGTCGGGGCGGGCGGTCATGCCGGACGGACCGGCGTGCCGCGGTAGCCGTCGGCGCGGACCTGGCGGACGGCGCCGACGATGCCGGCTGCGGCGAGGGCGCCGAGCACGAGCATGAGTGCGAACATGGCCTGACCTCCTTCCGGTTCTCGGGTGGTTCGTCCGGATGCTCCCAGCCTGCTCGCTGAGGCATCCGCCTCGCTTCGGGCGATCGCCCTATTCGCGCGCCGCCGGACCTCAGATCGTCGCGGCGACGCGACTCGCACCGGCCAGCGCCCGTACCGACGCCGGCACCGCGACCTCCGGCGCGGTCGACTCGGAGGCGATCGGCGAGCCCCAGGCGGGAGCCAGGGGCACGACGCCCGCCCAGATCCCGCGATCCTCGCCGTCGTCCTCGGCTTCGCTCGGGCCACCCGCGCGCGCCTTCATCACGACGTCGTCGAGGGCGAGCCGGAGCACCGCGGTGCCGGCCACCTCCTTGCGCGTGTTCGCCCGCACCTCGGCACCGCGACCCGGCAGGAGCCGCTCGCCGATCGCGTCCAGCGCGGCCTGCGTGTCGGCGACCGGTTCGAGCACGCCGTACACGACCGCGCTCCGGTAGTTCATCGAGCTGTCGTACAGCGACCGCGCGACCACGAGGCCGTCGAGCGAGGTCACCGCGAACGCGACCTGCGTCCGGTCGGCGACGGCGCGACGGGCGAACCCGCTCCCCGTGGACCCGTGCAGCAGCACGTCGTCGCCGACGCGCGCGAAGGCGGTCGGCACGACCAGCGGCACGCCGTCGGCGACCACCGCGAGGTGGCCGACGAGCTGCTCGTCGAGCAGCTCGTACAGGGCGGTGCGGTCGAACTGCTGGCGCTCGGAGAGCCGGCGGATGCGTCGGTCGGTGGTGATGGCGGGGATGGGGTGGAACGTCGTCATGGTTCGAGTCTGGGGTGCATACTGGTCGGGTCGGCAGTCCAGTTCGCGACGTACCGACCAGACCAGTCAGCGCCGTCGTCGCTGGCTGCCGGACGACCGGAGGCACGAGATGGACGGACCGATCCTCGCGATCGACCGCGACGACGCCCGGCCGATCGGCGAGCAGCTCGTCGAGGCGCTGCGCCGGGGCATCCTGAGCGGCGACCTGCGCACCGGCGACCCGCTGCCGTCGACGCGCACACTCGCGACCGAGCTCGCCGTCTCGCGCAGCTCGGTCGTGGCCGCCTACGAACGCCTCGCGGGCGAGGGGTACCTCGAGATGCGCCAGGGCGCGTCGACGACGGTCGCCGCACTCGAGTCGCGCGCCGTCCCCGAACCGGTCGGGCGGCCGGGCGCGTCCGAGGCGGACCGCGTGGATGCCCCGATCCTGGCCGACCTCAACCCCGGCGTGCCCTCCACCACCCGGATCGACGAGCGCGCGTGGCGGGCGGCGTGGCGCGAGGCGGCGAGCGAGCCGCGGCCGATCCCGGCCTGGTCGCCGCCGCCCTTCGGGCTCCTCGGCCTGCGCGAGCAGCTCGCGGACCACCTGCGGCGAGCGCGCGGCGTCGCGTGCTCGGCCGACGACGTCGTGGTGACCGCGGGCACGTCCGAGGCGGTCGCGCTCGTCGCGACCGCACTCGCGGCGCTCGCGGGCCGGCCGCCGCGGATCGGCGTCGAGGACCCGGGATATCCGACCGCGCGTCGCACGCTCGAGCGCCGCGGGGTCGTCACGGTGCCGGTGCAGGCGGGTGCCGACGGCATCCGGCCCGCCGCGCTCGACGAGGCCGGCGCGCTCGACGCCGTCATGATCACCCCCAGCCACCAGTACCCGCTCGGCGGGCGCCTGCCCGTCGCCGACCGGCTCGGCGTGCTCGCGTGGGCCGAGCGCCACGACGCGCTCGTCATCGAGGACGACTACGACAGCGAGTACCGCCACACCGGTGCGCCGCTCCCGGCGCTCGCCTCGCTCGACGCGCGGCGATCCGTGCTGCTCGGCAGCTTCTCGAAGGTGCTGACGCCGTGGATCCGGCTGGGCTACCTCGTGCTGCCCGACCACCCGGGACTGCGCGCGGCGATCGCCGAGATCCGCGCCGACGAGCAGACCCCGGTCGCGGGGCCCGTGCAGGCGGCGATGGCCGCCTTCATCCGCAGCGGCGCGCTCCGCCGCCACATCGCCGCGAGCCGGCGCGAGTACGGGCACCGCCGCCGGCTCGTCGTCGAGGCGCTCGGCGACCTGCCCGGGCATCGCCTGCGCGCGATCGACGGCGGGCTGCACGCCGTGCTCGAACTCCCGGACGAGGCATCCGCCGACCTCGTCGCCACCCGCCTCGAGGCGCAGGGCGTCCTCGTCGCGCCGCTGGGGCGCTACGCCGTGACCCGGCCCGACGAGCATCCCGGGATCGTCATCGGCTACGCGGGCGTGTCCGACACGGTGCTCGCCGAAGCGCTCGCACGCATCCGCGCGGAGGTGGGGAAAGCGGTCGCCCGCTCCGCGGGATCGCCCTAGGCTGACCGAGGCGGGTGCGAGCGAAGGGGTGCGGATGGGTCGGAGCGAACGGATGTCCCGCGCCCGCGTCCGAACCGCCCTCGTCCTCCCGCTGCTCGTCCTCCCCCTCGCCGCGTGCTGGGGCGGGACATCCGAACCGCCCGCCGCGACGGTCGTCGTGACCGTCACCGCACCGCCCCCGACGCCCACGCCGACGCCGACCCCCGTGGTGCCGCCGCCCGCCGATCCGGTGCCCGCCCCGGCGCCGGACCCGGTCCCGAACGCGCCCGCGCCCGTCGTCGAACCGGGTCCCGCGGTCGACACCGGCCCGATCGCGGGCGCGAACGGCCCGGTCGTGGTCGACGGCAACGGGATGCCGATCCGGTACACCGTCGTCGCCCAGGACAGCTTCTTCGACATCGCCCAGCGATTCGACCTCCCCCAGCAGCAGTTGCTGCGGATGAACCCGCAGATCCACGACTTCGGGGAGGCCGTGTACATCGGCGACGAGATCAACCTCGACTGGACGAAGGTCGGGCTGGGCTGAGGCTGCGGGTCGCGAGGGCGGCTCGCGAGGGTCTCGAGACGCGTCGCCTCCGGCGGCGCTCCTCGACCGCCGGGGAGCTCGACTAGGGTCGGCGGCATGGATGGCGCCGAGATCACGCTCGAACCGTGGAACCCGTGGCCGCTCGCCATCCCGGGCGTGCTGCTCGTCGTCGGGATCGTGCTCGTGTTCGTCGGCACGCTCGGCGCCCGACGACGGTGGGCGCGGGACCTCGGCATCATCCTCGTGGTCGGCGGGCCACTGCTCGGGCTCGGCATGTTCGCCTTCCTCGGCGGCACGTGGGACCAGGCGCAGCGGCGGGCCGCGCTCGAGGGGCTCGGCTTCGAGCACCCGACGTTCTCGGGCGGCACCGGCATCGTCGGCAGCGCGACGCCGAGCGACGTCGACTTCCGTGCGGAGCGCGACGGCGAGGAGGTCAGCGGGACCCTGCGGTGGATCGCCGGGGACCACTGGGCGGTGGTCGTCGACGCGTCCGAGGACTAACGGGGCGGAGGACTGAGCGGGAGGACCGAGCCGGCGGACTAGCCGCAGGATGCCCCGTTGAGCCGGAACCCCGTGAGTGCGGGCGACTGGCCGTTGGAGGTCGCGTTGAGCCCGAACCCGACGCTGCCGCCCGCGGGGATCACGGCGTTCCATCCGGCACCCGTCGCCGTCACGGTGCGACCCGTCTGGCTCACGTCGGCCCCCCAGGACGACCCCGCCTTCTGCCCGCCGCCGAGGTCGAACGACAGCGCCCAGCCGTCGATCGGCTCGTCGCCGAGGTTCGTCACGGTCAGGTTGGCGTTGTACCCGCTCCCCCAGTCGTCGACGCTCGTGGTCACGGCGCAGGCGACGACGGCCGCGGGCGGCGACGGCTCCGACGGCGGCGGGACCGCCGGGTCGCCGGGCGTCGGCGTGGGCGTCGCCGTGGGGGTCGGCGTCGGCGTCGGGGTGGCCTTCGGGGTCGGGGTCGGCGTGGGCGTCGGGATCGGCGTCGCGCGGACGGTCGGCGCGCCCGCGGTGGGCGTCGGCCGGCCGTCGGACGCGAGCGTGTCGCCCCGCCCGTGGACGGCCTCGGCGTGCGCCCGCACGAGCTCGAGCTCGGGATCGTCCGGCTGGACGCCGTACGTCCCGCGCGACGCCGTCGACGCCTGGAACGCCCAGAACGCGCTCGCGTCGGCGCCGTGCTCCTCGAGCGCCCGGTAGATCGCGGTCCAGTACTCGGCGCGGACGTTCGCGTGCGCGTTGAAGGCGGCGAGCAGGAACGGCTTGCCGATGAGGTCGTGCGCGTCGGCGAGGTAGCGCTGGACGGCCGCCGCGGCAGCGGCCGGGCTGAGCTCGCCCGGCTCCTCGGTCGGGAACAGCTTCGCCGAGCAGAAGTCGACGTAGCGGTTCGCGCAGGTCGGCACGTAGGGCGCGCCGCCGTCGGGACCCGCGGCGAACTCCGCGCCCTGCCCGTCGACGCCGACCGTCACGAGGTGGTTCGGATCCGCCTCGCGGACACGCTCGCCGACGCGGTGGATCCAGTCGCGCAGGGCCGCGCCCGAGGCATCCGCCGTCGGGTCGCCGTCGACGTGCGGATCGTCCGCGAGGTCCCACGCGAGGATCGTCGGGTCGTCGCCGTAGGCGACCCCCGTGCGCGCGTTCACGCGGGCGACGACGGCACCGGCCGCGTCGGCCGCGCGGTCGCCGCAGTCCGCGCAGTCCGCGGGGATGCGGAGCCCGTCGTCGTCCACGCCGCCGGCCGCGAGCACCGGGATGACCCGGATCCCGTGCGACCGTGCGGCGTCGAGCACCGCGTCCAGCCCGGCGAGCGATTCGTCGTCGATCGCGCCCGCGGCGGGGACGCTCCCGGCCTGCGGCTCGGCACGAGCCTCGTCGCCCGTGGACGCCTCGCCGACCACCGCGACCGGGAAGGCGGGCACGCGCACGAGGTCGACGCCGAGCGTCGCGAGCGCGGCGAGGCGGCGGTCGAGGGCGTCCTCGTCGAGCCCGACGAGGTCGGGCGCGTTCGCACCCGCGAACGCCGTGGGCGCTCCGTCGACGCAGAATGCGGTCTCGCACACCTCGACGAACGCGTCGATCGGGTCCGCGGCGTGCGGTGCGAACGCGACCAGCGTCGCGACGAGGCCGCCGACCGTCGCGACCCCGACCGCGGCGGTCGCGGCGAGCGCGCGTCGCCCGCGTGCGGGGACTGCGCGCGGGACGCGGTGGACGGCGCTCATGGGGGATCGGCCTTCGGGACGCGGGCGGGCGGGGCGGAATGGTGGAGGGGCGGAATCGAACCGGCGGGGACGCGATCGGGGGCGCGGCCGTCCGCGTGAGCGTAGCCGGAGAGCGCTCTCGGGTCAAAGAGGATCCCTCGGCGATTCGCCGTCGGTCGTCGAGCCGCTCACCGTCGAGCCGCTCGCGCCACCTTCACGGGTCGGGCGCGTAGCGTGGTCCCATGGTGAACCCACCCGTCCCAGTGAAGCGACCCACCGTCCGCAGCCATCACGGCGACGAGTTCGTCGACGACTACGAGTGGCTTCGCGACAAGGAGGACCCCGAGGTCGTCGCCCACCTCCACGCGGAGAACGCGTACACCAAGGCGCGCACCGAGCACCTCTCGGTGCTGACCGAGCAGGTGTTCGAGGAGATCCGGCACCGCACGAAGGAGACCGACCTCTCGGTCCCCACGCGCGAGGGCGACTGGTGGTACTACACGCGCACGGTCGAGGGGAAGCAGTACGGGATCCACTGCCGGGTGCCGGTCACCGGGCCCGACGACTGGGATCCGCCCGTCACGCCCGAGGACGGCTCGCCGCTCCCCGCCGAGCAGGTGCTGCTCGACGACAACGTCGAGGCGGAGGGGCACGACTTCTACTCGCTCGGCAGCTTCGACGTGAGCGCGGACGGCGCGACGCTGCTGTACGGCATCGACGTCGAGGGCGACGAGCGGTACACGATCCGCCTCCGCTCGGTCGACGGATCGGGCCGGGAGGTCGACGACGTCATCGAGGGCACCGCCGCGGGCGCGCTGTTCGACCCGAGCGGCCGGTACGTCTTCTACGCGACCGTCGACGAGTCGTGGCGGCCCGACACGATCTGGCGGCACGAGGTCGGCGGCGGGGCATCCGACGTCCAGGTCTTCCATGAACCCGACGAGCGCTACTGGCTCGGCGTCGGCCTGACCCGGTCGCGCAGGTTCCTGGTCGTCGAGGCGGGCTCGAACATCACGAGCGAGACCCGGCTGCTGGACGCGGACGACCCGACCGGCGAGTTCCGCGTCGTGTGGCCGCGCGTCGAGGGCGTCGAGTACGACGTCGAGCACGTCGTCGCGGGCGGGCGCGACCGGCTGCTCATCACGCACAACGAGGGCGACGCGGTCAATTTCGAGCTCGTCTCGGTCGCCGCCGACGACCCGCAGGGTCCTCGCCGCACGCTCCTCGCCCACGACCCGAAGGTGCGGCTCGAGGGCGTCGACGCGTTCCGCGACTTCGTCGCGCTCGAGTACCGCCGCGACGGCCTCCCCCGCGTCGCGGTCGCGAAGGTCCCGCCGCAGGGGCTGCCGGAGGGCGCCACGGCGGACGACACGCTGCACGAGCTCTCCTTCGACGAGCCGCTGTTCGCGGTCGGCGTCGGCGCGAACCCCGACTGGGCGCAGCCGACGCTGCGGATCGGCTACACGAGCTTCCTCACCCCGTCGACCGTGACCGACGTCGTCGTCGCGACCGGCGAGCGCCGCGTGCGCAAGCAGCAGCCGGTGCTCGGCGACTACGACCCGGCCAGGTACGCCCAGCGGCGCGAGTGGGCCGTCGCCGACGACGGGACCCACGTCCCGATCTCGCTCGTGTACCGCACCGACCTCGTCGAGTACGGCACGCCGGCGCCGACGCTGCTCTACGGGTACGGCTCGTACGAGACATCCATCGACCCGGGCTTCTCGATCCCGCGCCTGTCGCTGCTCGACCGGGGCATCGTGTTCGCGGTCGCGCACGTGCGCGGCGGCGGCGAGCTGGGCCGGCTCTGGTACGAGCACGGCAAGAAGCTGCACAAGCGGCACACGTTCACCGACTTCGCGGCGGCCGCGCGGCACCTGATCGACCGCGACGTGACCTCCCCCGACCGGCTCGTCGCGCAGGGCGGCTCGGCCGGTGGCCTGCTCATGGGCGCCGTCGCGAACCTCGCGCCGAAGCTGTTCAGCGGGATCCTCGCGGAGGTGCCGTTCGTCGACCCGCTGACGTCGATCCTCGACCCGTCGCTGCCCCTCACCGTGATCGAGTGGGACGAGTGGGGCAACCCGCTCGCCGACTCCGACGTGTACGCGTACATGAAGGCGTACGCGCCGTACGAGAACGTGCACGCGCACGGGTACCCGGCGATCCTCGCGGTGACCTCGCTCAATGACACGCGCGTGCTCTACGTCGAGCCCGCGAAGTGGGTCGCGAAGCTCCGCGACCACGGCGCCGACGCGCTGCTCAAGATCGAGATGGCCGCCGGGCACGGCGGGGTCTCGGGACGGTACTCGGCGTGGCGCGAGCGGGCGTTCGCGTACGCGTGGGTCATCGACCGGGCGGGGGCGCATCCGTCGGGCGAGTAGGGTTCAGTCCTCGCCCTTCGGCCCGTCCTCCGGCGCAGCCTTCGGCCCGTCCTCCGGCGCGGCCTTCGGCCCGTCCTCCGGCCAGCCGGGCAGGCTCTCGCGCACCTCGGCGACGGTGGGGACCTCGCCGGGAACGTCTTCGCCCGGCGCGCGTCGGGGCACGCCCTCCGCCCGGAGCGCGTCGAGGAACAGGTCGCGCTGGCGACGGATCACGGTCTCGCGCACCGACTCGGGCAGGTCGAAGAGCCCCTGCAGCATCGGCGGCACGAAGATGACGTCGGTCGCCTGGATGTCCCGGCGGAGCGACCCCTCGGCCCACGCCCGGTCGATGGCGGCGAGCACGGCGGCCTCCCACCGCATCGGGAACGGACGGAGACGGCGAACCCGCAGGTCGATCGTGCGAAGCCACGGCCGGTCCCGATAGACCCCCGTCACGCCGTCGATGAACGCGACGATCGCCTCCCACCCGGTCGGCGCCGCCTCCGCGGCGTCGCACACGAGGTCGAAGGCGACGGCGGCCCCTTCGTACAGGCCCAGCACGAGCGCATCGCGGTCGGGGAAGTTGCGGTAGAGGGTGCCGATGCCGACGCCGGCCCGGTCGGCGATCCGGTGCACCGGCGCGTCGATGCCGTGCTCGGCGATGACCGCGCCGGCGGCATCGAGGATGCGCTCGCGGTTCTGGATCGCGTCGGATCGCTTCGCGCGGCGGCGGCGCGGCTCGAGTTGACCCCCGTTCGGGGGGTCGAGGAATTCTCTGTTCTCTGCCACTTTCACCCCTAAGTGGAATGATACGTCCATCTAAGGGGAATGCGATGAGGCTGCCCAGTGTCGCCCGCCCACGTCCGAACTCGACGTCGAAGCGCCGCAGGCGCTTCTTCGGCCTCGCAACGGTCGCCGCCGCAGCCGCGCTCCTCGTGCCCATCGCGGCCACGTCCGCCTCGGCCGAGGACGGGGACGACGTCGTCCCCATCGAGGGCACCACCCTTCCCGTGATCACCTCGGCGGATACGACGACCGGCTCCGTCGACCTCGAGACCGGTGGACAGATCACGATCACCGGCGGCGAACTCCACTACGACGGACCCGCGATCGACATCTCGACGGGCTGCACGCAGCTGAACGAGTCCGGGACGAAGTTCTGCCTCGGCACCGACTCCTCGATCGACGGCACCCTCGTGCTCGGCGCCGGGCCGTTCGACCCGTCGATCGCCGTGACGGGAGGGCCGAACATCCCCCCCAGGGGGCCGGGCCCCTACGGTGACTCCGGTCCGGCGCTCGGCTGGATCGCCGACGAGGCGGTCGACACGCTCGCCGCACTCCACGACCTGCCGGCCGACGGCCGGGTGCGCGCCTACGCGGGCGACGCGATCCGCGGCTACATCCTCAACCGCATCCTCGACATCCTCGACCGTTCCCTCTACGGCGTCGAGCTCACCCCGCAGGAGCAGGTGACGCTCGACTGGGTGAACGACGTGATCCTCGCCCAGGACCGGAAGATCGCCCAGTGGGCGGTCGACGAGTTCAACGACTTCCACGCGGCCGAATGCGCCTACGTCGTTCCCGCGGCACCGGCCTGGGTGACGAGCCCGGTCACGTTGCCGCAGGACGTCCGCACGTGGTGCGCCGGCCGGCAGCCGGCGCTCGCGAGCCTCTTCGTGTACACGCCTCCCCAGCCGCCCGCAGCCTCGTTCACCGCCTGGGCCGTGTACCGCCACGCGAGCGAACTCGGCCTCGACGACTTCGACCCCGGCGCCGTCGGCGAGTCGATGGCGGGGATGTACCGTGCGATCGGCCTGATGACGGGGTTCGCGATCGCGGGCGGCGGCGCGGCCGCGGCGGCGACCCTGGCCGGCACGCTCACGAGCGGGTACATCCTGGCCACGGGGTCGAGCCAGGGCGCGGTCTTCGCGAACGTGTTCCCCTACGCGGTCCGGGCCGGCACGCTCGTCGGCGTCTCCGCCGGCGCCACGGCCTCGATCGTCGCAGCCGTCGTCGCGGCGATCGTGGTGACCGTGATCGGGTCGATCCAGGTGCACGACTACGAGCAGGTCGGCATCGACCTCCGAGCCGACCTCGCGAACGCGAAGAAGGCCACCGACGCCTTCGGGCTCGACGCGATCCGCGGCGACTACGCCGGGCGCGCGCTGCGTGAGGGCCTGGAGTCCGACCTGCCCCCCTATCGGGAGGAACCCGGGCTCTCGACCCTCGGAGACCTCGTGACGAGAGGCGTGGGCTCCTACCCCGGCGACGGGGTCTACCTCCCCGAGAAGACCGAACTGTGGCCCGAGAACGCCACGACCGACCTCGACTACCGGTTCCTCGTGATGGACGGCGGCACCCCGCACGTCGAGTCGTCGATCACCGTCCCGGACGGAGCCGTCGACACGACGGTCCGGTTCAGCCGCGGATGGCTCATCACCGACATCGGAGACGGCACCGGCGAACACGCCGTCCTCGACTTCGCGTACACCGACAACGCGGGTCGCTCCGTCGTCGCGTCGCGCGTCGGTCGGGCACCGGGCGCACCCGCGCCCGACGGCGGCTTCCTCGTCGCCCGCGAGGGCGCCGGCGGGGTGCTCGCGGCGGACCGCACGACGACGATCCACTTCATCCGTCGCGACGGCACGCCCGTCTCGGTCGCCCTCGTGCCGCCCGACATCCCGCGGGTCGCCGGCGTGCGCCCGACCATCGTCGGCCCGCTGACCCCCGGCCGCACCCTGATCCTCCGCCCGAACCCGGTCGACGCCGACGGGAACTTCGACGGCCTGCACGAGACCGGATTCGAGTACACCTGGACCGTCAAGCGCATCGACCCCGCGGGCAGCGGCTGGGTCGGAGTGGTCGCCCCGACGACCTCCTACGACACCCGGTTCCGCCCCGACGCGCTCGGCCAGTACCGCGCGCACGTGCACGTGCACGACACCGACCCCGCCGACGGCACCGTCCCGGACGTCGACGGCGTCGTCGACTTCGTCGTGAAGGCGCCCGAGCCCGAGTTCACCACCCTCGCGCTGAGCGACAACGGCGGGGATCGACTGCAGCTGTCGGTCCAGCTCGGCGCGCAGGTGCCCGACGAGGACTTCACGGTCGAGGTGCAGTGGCCCGGCTCGGTCGAGGGCGAGGACGGCCCGTTCACGACGCTCGACCTCGAGTGCCACAACGTCGACCCGATGAGCTGCTCGACGGTCGCCACCGACCTGTTCCCGGAGCTCAAGCTGCAACTCCAGTACGCATTGCCGTGGAATGCCGACCTCACCGACCCCGTGACCGTCAGGATCACCGATCGGTACGGATCGGTCGTCGCCAAGTCGTTCGCGATCCCAACAGGCAGCCGCCCGACCTTCATCCCGCCTGCGGCGCCTTCGCCGACGAGCCCCGGCACGGTCGTCTTCGATCCCAAGGGAACCGTCGCCGAGATCCCGGTCGCGTCGCCGAACGCGGGATCCACCTACGACATCGCAGAGGTCGTCATCCCGCCCAACACCGGGTTCACGTTCCGCAACCCCGCCGACCCGACGCAGACGACGAACCTCATCACGCTGCCGAACGGTGCGGGAACGATCGCCAAGAGCTTCGACCCCGCGACGGGTCAATCGTTCGTGACGCTCATCTCGGTGCCGCCGGTCGGCGCGATCGGCGACTACACCATCCCCCTGGTCGTGCAGCAGAACGGCGGCGGCCACAACACGCTGCCGCTGACGATCCGGATCGTGCCCTCCTCGGGAGACCGGTTCCGGGCCGCGCTCGCGACCGACGCCGAGTCGCTCGCCACGTACGACGCGCCGCCGCAGCTCGTTCCCTACGTGATGGGCGGCCAGACCGATTGGGGCCCCTACGCCGACGATCTCTGCGTGAAGCTCGAGTACCGGACGTTCCCGCTCGACGACCCGCCGGCCGAGCGATGCGGTCCCATCGACTCCTTCCGCGACGCCGAGGGCCACCTCGCGGCGGTGGCGTTCGCCGACGAGTTCGGCGGCGACCTGCGCGACGGCCTCTACCAGGCGACCGTGCGGCTCGCCAGCACCGACCCGCATGTCGACACCACGCCGACGAGCATCTCGTTCTACCTCGATCTCCCCGAACCGCCGCCCACGCCCACGATCTCCGACTTCGCGTGGAACCAGGCGACGCGCACGCTCACGTTCACGACGACGCCGGGCACGCCGGAGGTGCCGATCACGACCTACGCGTGCACGATCGACGGCACGACCGTCGCCTGCCCGGACGCCGCCCAGGGCCGCTGGTCGGGCGCGGCCCTCGCGAAGGGCGAGCACATGTTCGGGCTCACGGTCACGGATGCCTCGGGCGAGGACGCGCACGAGGAGTTCGGGTTCGAGGTGCAGAACTCGGCGCCGACGGCGCTCGCGCTGTCGCGCCAGGACGTCGACGAGGGCCTGCCGGCCGGCACGACGGTCGGCACGTTCTCGACGACCGATCCGGATGCGGGCGAGACGTTCACCTACGAACTCGTTCCGGGCGGGGCCGACAACGCGGCCTTCACGATCGCCGGCAACGCCCTGAAGACCGCGGCGCAGTTCAACGCCACCACGAAGTCGCAGTACCAGATATCCGTGAAGTCGACGGATTCGAGTGGGGGGAGCATCACGCGCCCGTTCACGATCACCGTCAACGACATCGCGAGCGCCCCGGCCATCGCGGTCGGCACCGGTTCGACCTGCCTGCCTTCCGGACTCGCGGGTGGATCCATCCCGTTGGTCGTGTCGGATCCGGACACCCCGGCCAACCGGCTCACCGTGACGCTCGCGGGCAACACCAACCAGGCGCTGGTGCGGAACGCCGCCGTGCTGATCACGGGCAGGAACGCCGACCGGGCGGTGTCGCTGGTCGCGGGGCTCGGAGCGACCGGGACCACGACCCTCACGCTGCGCGTGTCCGACGGCACCCTGTCGAGCACCCTGCCGATCCAGGTGAAGGTCGGGAAGAACGGGGCCACGCTCAACGGCGGCGGGGGCACCGACCTGCTGGTGAGCCTGAACGGCAACGCCCGCCTCGACGGCGCCGGCGGCGATGACGTCCTCTGCGGTGGACTCGGCAACGACACGCTGATCGGCGGGCCGGGCAGGGACACCCTCGACGGCGGGATCGGCAACGACACGCTCGGCGGCGGCGACGGCGACGACCGGCTGTTCGGCGGGCTCGGCACCGACACGCTCACGGGCGGCGGCGGGATCGACGCGTTCGACGGCGGCCCCGGCACCGACCGCGCGACCGACCGGATCGCGTCCGAACGGCAGGTCGGGATCGAACGCAACTGACCTTCGCGATCCGATCGCACCCTCGTGACGCGCTGCCGGTGGCCCGGCGCCGGGTGACCGGAATGGCCCTTTCGGGACCTCGGGCGGAATGCGAGGATGCCTCGCATGTCGATCGTCACCGAACTGAACGAACGCGTCCCCGGCCGTGTGTTCGAACCCGGCACCCCGGAATACGAGTCGGGCTCCAGGGTCTTCCTCGGCCCGGGTGCGCCCGAGGCGGTGCTGCGGCCCACGACCGCGGAGGAGGTCGCAGCCGCCGTGCACTTCCTCGCCGAGACGCGGGTGCCGTTCTCGGTGCGCAGCGGCGGCCACGGCGGCCCGCCCGCCGACGGCGGGGTCGTGATCGACCTCGCGGCACTGTCGTCGATCGAGCCCGCGCCCGGCGATCGCGTGCACGTCGGCGCAGGCGCGGTCTGGTCCGAGGTCGCGGCCGCGCTCGCACCGTCGGGCCGCGCGGTCACGTCGGGCGACACGCTCGACGTCGGCGTCGGCGGACTCGCGCTCGGCGGCGGCATCGGGATGCTCGTGCGCACCCACGGCCTCACGATCGACCTCGTGGACCGGGTCGAGCTCGCGACGGCGGCGGGCGCCGTCCTCGAGGTCGACGCCGAACACCACCCCGACCTGTTCTGGGCGGTGCGCGGCGGCGGCGGGAACTTCGGCGTCGCGACCCGCTTCACGTTCCGGACGCGGCCCGCCGACGGCCTCGTCGGCGGGCGCCTCGTGTTCGACGTCTCCGACCCGCGCTCGGTGCTCGGCGCGTGGCGCGACGTCACGGTCGCCTCGCCCGACGAACTCAACTCCACGCTGACCGTGATGCCCGCGTTCGGTCCCGACATGCCGGCCGCGATCACGATCGCGCCGTCCCTCCGCGGCGACGAGGCGACGCTGCGGGACATCCTCGAACCGCTCACCTCGCTGCCGAGCGTCACCGCCGTGGAGATCGGGCCGCTCGACTACGCCGACCTGCTCGAGGAGGGCCCGCCCGGGCGGCCGCCGTTCCGGTTCGTCGGCGGCAACGGGTTCGCGCCCGAACTCTCCGACGACCTGCTCGACGCCGCCGCGCGCGTGCTCGCGGGTGCCGAGTTCCCGACGATGGTCCTGCTTCGCGCGCTCGGCGGGGAGTTCGGTCGGATCGATCCGGATGCCACGCCGATCGCGTTCCGCGACGCACAGGCGCTCCTCATCGTCAACGCGGTACTGCCCCTCGACGCGACCGACGCGCAGGCAGCGGACGTCCGGCTCGCCCTCGACGAGGCGCTCGACTTCACCTCGGGGTCGTACTCGAACTTCACGATGGAGTCGGGCGACGACGTGCTCGCGACGATCTACCCGCCCGGCACGCTCGCTCGACTGCGGGCGGTGAAGACGGAGTGGGACCCGGGCGACGCGTTCCGCCCGGCGCACCACATCCGGCCGGCGTAGGCGCTCAGCCGCGGGTCGGGCAGTGGACCTGGGTGCGGGGCGCGGCGCGGTCGATCACATGGTCGGCCATGGGCGCGCCGCACAGCGGGCAGGCGGGCGGCGCCGCGGGCGCGACCTCGTCATCGTACGGGCCGAGCGGCGGCGGGCCGATCCACGGCAGCAGGCGGGCGTTCAGTCGGTCGATGAGACCGGCGTAGCCGCCGCGGGAGGATCGCGGTCGATCGGATGAACGCATTCCGTTAGTGTACTAACTATTCGTGGGCTCGCAATGATGGATGCCCCGACGCATACTTGGTGGATGGGCATCGAGCACGCGGCATCCACGGCCGGGGCGACCGGGGACGGGGCATCCGGACCCGACCTGCTGGCGCTCGAGAACCAGGTCTGCTTCGCGCTCGCGGTCGCCGCCCGCGGCGTCATCGGGCTCTACCGGCCGATCCTCGAACCGCTCGGCCTCACCCACCCCCAGTACCTCGTCATGCTCGCGCTCTGGGAGCGGAGCCCACGCACCGTCCGCGACCTCGGCTCGGCGCTCCACCTCGAGCCGGCGACGCTGTCGCCCCTGCTCAAGCGCCTCGAGGCGCAGGGGCTCGTGACCCGCGGCCGCAGCCCGCACGACGAGCGTGCGCTCGACGTGTCGCTCACGCCCGAGGGCCGGGCGCTGCGCGAGCGGGCGCTCGGGATCCCCCCGCAGGTCGTCGACCGCCTCGGGATCGACCTCGACGAGCTCGGCGCGCTCCGCGACCGGCTCACCGACGTCATCGTCGCGGTGCGCGCAGCCGAGGGTGCAGGCGAGCGCGCCTGAGCCCCAGTCGTCGGCTCAGCCCCAGTAGTCGGCGAACGGGTTCTGCGCCTCGCGCTTCTGGTCGGCACGCCGCATCGCGAGCTCGAGGTCCTCGGCGAGCTCGCGCATGCGCTCGGGCCTGGCGAGCTCGTACTCCGCGTCGATCGGGATGTCGGGCCACTCGCGGTCCAGCCGCTGCTCGATGACCTCGGCGATCTCCTCCCACGCGGCATCCCTCGAGCGCGTCGCGAAGTCGACCAGGTAGTCCGGGTCCGCGCGCTTCCTCCAGAGCTGCTTCGCGATCGCGGCGTAGACCTTCTCGCGGCGGCGCAGGTTGAGCGCGTCGGCGCGGTGGTAGTCGTGCTGGTGCTCCGAACGGCCGTCGCGGTTCGACGCGAGCTCCCGGTTCTCGGCCGAGAGCTCGGCGGCCTCGTCGGACTCCTGCACGAGCGACTCGAGCACCTCACCTGCGGCGACGGCCGCCCGCGCGTCGTCCCACGCCTCGTCGCCGCGGAGGAACTGCACGATGAACCGGTTCTTGAGGCGCATCCGACCCGCCGACTCGGCGAGCATCACGCCCTCGTCGACCATGTCCTCGAAGGGCGGGGGCACGACCTCGGGCAGGGCATCGCGATCGAAGGGCTTGAACCGCCTGCCCCTGCGACGCGTGAACCAGCCGAACACCGCGCGCACCTCCCGACCACGATCCGGAACCGATCGACTTCGAGCCTACGGCCCGGAGGCGCGCACGCTCATCCCGCCGGGCTACGCCCCGGGATCGAAGCCGGCCACCGTGCCGCCGGCCGGGAACTTCGCGACGAGGCTCGCGTCCTTGCCGGCGTACCCCTCGGCCTCCAGCCTCCGCAGCTGTTCGAGCGCGAGCGCGGCAGCCGGGAGGTCGAGACCGGATGCCTCCCCCGCCGCCAGCGCGAACGAGAGGTCCTTCTCGGCGAGCGCGACGCTGAAGGTCGCGTCGAAGTTCCGGTTCGCCGGGCTCGTCTCCACGACCCCGGGGGCCGGATACCAGGTGCGCAGCGGCCACGAGTCCCCCGACGACGTCGATGCGACCTCGAAGAACCGTCGCGGGTCCAGGCCCAGCGCCGCGGCGAGCGCCGCACCCTCGGCGACGCCGGTGAGCGACGCGAACAGCATGAGGTTGTTCGCGAGCTTGGCCGCGATCCCGAGCGTCGGCCCGCCGAGGTCGAACACGTGCGCCGCCATCGGCGCGACCAGGGCCGCGGCCTCCTCGACCGCGTCCGGTTCGCCGCCGAGCATGACGGTGAGCGTGCCGCGCTCCGCGCCCGCGATCCCGCCCGAGATCGGGGCATCCACGAACCGGAACCCGCGCGCCGTCGAGGCCTCATGGCACCAGCGCGAGGTCTCGACGTCGACGGTCGAGGTGTCCAGCAGCAGCGCGCCGGGCCGGGCGGACGCCCAGATGCCGGCGGTCGCCTCGTAGACCTGCCGGACGTGCTCGTTGCGCGGGAGCGAGGTGAAGACCGCATCGGCGTCCGACACCGCGTCGGCGATGCTCTCCTGCACCTGCACGCCGCGTTCGGTCGCGAGCACGGTCGCGACCTCGTCGAGGTCGAACCCCCGGACCTCGTGTCCGGCGCCGACCAGCTGCGCGGACATCGGTCCGCCCATGTGCCCGAGCCCGATCCACCCGATGACCGCCATGAATGCCCCTCTCGACCTCGTCGTCGCTGGCTCCCCACGCTACGCCCCGCGCACCACCGCGTGCACCGCCGCGTGCACCGCCGTCGCGAATGCATGAGAATCGGCGACAGGGGCCGCCAGGGCGGGTGTGCGGGCGATTCTCATGCATCTGCCGGGGACGATCGCGGAACCGCGCGGGTCAGGCGTGCAGTTGGGCGAGGAAGGATGCCGGGACCCCGCGGCGGCGCGGGTCGGCGGATGCCGCGGCCGCCACGAACCCGTCGCGCCGGACGAGGTACAGGCGATCCGCTCGGAGCCGACCGGCGGCGTCGGGCGCGAACACGTGGTGCTCCAGCCCGAGGGCGTCGCCGACCCGTTCGACGAGCGCCGTGGGCGCGCCGTAGCCGTGGACCTGCCACGTGAAGGCGCGCAGCGCGACGTGGTTGCCGCCGGTCCACGGCAGGCGAAGGCCGACCGCCGGGTCGTCCGGCACGACCCTCGCGCCGGGCGGGGTCATCCGGTACCTGATCCGCGTCTGCGAGAGGGAGCCGAACAGCCGGTCGCCGCCCACGACGCGTGGCACGGCGCCCACGAGCCAGGGTCCGATCCGGGGCGCGACCCTCGCACGCACGAACCGCGCGAGCCCGCCCTCGGCGGTGACCGCCTCGAACGCGCGGTCGGTGGACTCGACGAGGATCCGTCCGACCGGCCGGCGTTCGGACTCGTACCGGTCGAGCCGGGCGTCCGGCATGCCGCCGACGAGCACGTCGGCGAACGCGCACGCGAGGTTGTGCGCCTCCTGCAGGCCGGTGTTCATGCCCTGCCCGCCGACCGGCGAGTGGATGTGCGCGGCGTCGCCGGCGAGGAAGCACGGTCCGGCGCGGAAGCGCGCCGCGAGCCGGTGGTGCACACGGTAGGTCGCGTACCAGGAGCGGTCGCGGTAGCGGACGCCGAAGGTGCGCTCCAACCGGTCGCGCACGGATGCCTCGGGCAGCGAGCCGTCCGCGGCGAGATCGCGTTCGCGCACGATGCCGAGCAGGCGGAACCGGCCCTCGCCGCCCATCGGGAATCCGAGCAGCAGGTCGTCGTCGGCGAACCGGAGGTTCACGTCGCCCTCGGCGAGGCCCGTCGTGCCGGTCGCGTCGGCGACGAAGTACGTGTGCTCGTTCGTGCGCCCCTCGAACGGGATGCCGAGCGCCTCGCGCACGGTCGAGCGCGCGCCGTCCGTGCCGACGAGGTAGCGGGCGCGGACCTCGACCTCGCCGTCCGGGCCGTCGAGCGTCGCGACGACGCCCGCGCCGGCGTCGTCGACGACGCGGAAGTCGCGCAGCGCGTGCCGCCACCGGATGTCCCGTCCGCGCGCGGCGACGAAGTCGGCGAGGAGCGACTCGTTGCGGCTCTGCTCGAGGCTCAGCACCTCGTCGAACGCCGAGACGCCCGAGCCGAGGCGCCCGATCTCGATCCGCCCGAAGGCGCGGTCGCGGGAGCCGGGCACGACCGCGCGGATCGCCCGACCCTCCGCGAGCGCGCGGTCGACGACGCCGAGCTGGTCGTAGACCTCGAGCGTGCGGGCCTGCACGACGAGCGCGCGCGACTCCCGTGTCGGGCCGTCCTTCCCGTCGACGAGTTCGGCGGCGACCCCCAGGCGCGCGAGGCACGCGGCGAGCATGAGCCCGGTCGGGCCGGCGCCCACGACGAGCACGTCGGTCGTGACGACGGAGACGGCCATCGTCCCAATCTGGCACCGGCCACGGCCGAGCGGAAGGGGCGCCCGGCCCGGCGCACCCACCCTGGCCGCCCGGCCGCCGCGCAGCCCGCCCGGCCTACAGCAGCAGGTCGCCCGGCGCGCGCACGGGCACCCAGCCGGCGGCGGCGACCGTGCGGGGCATCCGATCGGCGGCGACGAGCTCGGGCATCGAGAGCCCGGTGATCGCCGCGATGTCGGCGACCGGGGCCTGGAACGTGCGGAACGGCCCGAGGTCGGGCACCGCCCCCGGCGCAGGCGGCTGCACGAGCCGGGTGTCGTCGAGCACGGGCGACTGGTCGAGCACGAATCCCGCGGTCGCGAGCGCGCCCTCGCGGACCCACGCGACCACCTTCCAGAAGCGCAGCGGGATCCGGATGCCCCGGTACGGCGGATCGTCCGCGCCGAGCACGGGCGCCGTGAAGACCGACAGCCGCAGGCGCTCGTCGGCGGCGAACGCGAGCACGTGGTCCTCGAGGCCGAGCCAGAGCTCCTCGGACTGGTTGAAGCCCCCGGCCTGCGGGGCGGCGTTCGTGTAGTGGAACGTGTCGGAGTTCGCCCGGACGGCGACCGCGCGCGGCCCCCACACCGGGTCGCGCCGGCGCACGAGGTGGCCGCGGTCGAGGTCGTTCGCGGCGTACACCTCCGGGCCCGCCTGCCAGTCGGCCGGGATCCGCTCGTCGAGCCGCCAGTCGTCGCCGCGCTCGAGGTCGACGAGCGAGGCGCCGTCGACGTTGGCGCCGGTCACCCGGGCGAAGCGGCGCTCTCGGTCGAGGACCACGGAGAAGTGCACGTAGTCGAGCTGCACGGTGTCGAGGAGCACGGTGTCCGGGAGCACGGTCGCGGGGTCGACGGCGGTCGGGGCATCCGTCGCCCCGACCTCGGGCATGGGCGCGGGGACTCCGAGGAAGTGCGGGTCGAAGGGCATGGGCCTATGCGACCACGGCCCACCGACCACGAGTGGATGCCCCGCCGGGAGGCGGTCCCGACGGGGCATCCACCGGCATGGAGCGGCCCGGATCAGGCCGCGAGCGTGCGGGGCGCGCGCGCGAGGTTCGCCTCGAGCTCGGCGCGGTCCTGGCGGACGACGTACGCCGGGCGGTCGCGCTCGACGCGCCAGCTCTCGGCGAGCGGACCGGCGCTCACGGTGTCGAATCCGAACGCGTCGTACAGGTCGGTCACGAACTGCTCCGCCTCGGGGAAGTCGCTCGCCGTCGCGAGCGCGCGGCGGCCCGGGGTGCCGGCGGGGGTGCCGTCGGTGAGGATCTGCGCCGACGCGATGTGGTTGAACGCCTTGGCGACCTTCGAGCCCGGCAGGTGCGCCTGGAGCAGGCCGGAGGTCGTGTCCTCGCCCGCATCGAGCGCGGGGAACCGACCGTCGCGCTCCCAGTAGTAGTTGTTCGTGTCGAGCACGATCTTGCCGTCGAGCGGCGCGACGGGGATGTCGCGGTAGGCGCGGAGCGGCACGGTCACGATGACGACGTCGCCCGCGGTGCCGGCCTCCTCGGCGGTGGCGGCGGTCGCGAGCGGGCCGAGCCGGTCGACGAGGTCGGCGAGCGTCTCGGGCCCGCGCGAGTTGCTGATGACGACCTCGTGACCGAGTTCGACGAGCTTGGTGGCGAGGGCGGTGCCGATGAAGCCGGCACCGATGATTCCGAAACGTGTGGTGGTCATGAGGAAGGGGAACCGGCGCCATGGTCCCTGCATTCCGCGGGAGCCGAACGAAGTCGCCGGATGACGCGAGCGGATGCCTCGGCCCGGCCGGCGCGGAACCGACATCATTGAACTTTTCGGTTCAGTGTTTTACACTGAACTACATGGTTCAGCAATTGGATCTCGACCGGGCGTTCGCCGCACTCGCGGACGAGACCCGTCGGGGCATCCTGGTCCGGCTCGGCGACGGGCCGGCCACGATCTCCGAGCTCGCGGAACCGGCGGGGATGACGCTCACCGGCATCCGCAAGCACGTCGACGTGCTCGTCGACGCGGGACTCGTCGCCACCGAGAAGGTCGGACGCGTGCGGCAGTGCCGCCTCGGCACCGAGCGATTGGACGACGCGATGGCCTGGATCACGTACTACCAGCGGCTCTGGGAGCGTCGACTCGACGGTCTCGAGGCCTACTTCACGCTCAGGAAGGGGACGGAATCATGAGCGAGATCGACACCACCACCGAGGAGACCATCGGGCTGCGGATGACCCGCACGCTGCCGGCGACACCCGACGAGGTCTTCGACGCCTACACCGACGCGGAGAAGCAGAAGACCTGGTTCTCGATCCTCGACGAGGAGCCGGGGATCGTCGAGATCACCGTCGACCTGCGGGTCGGCGGCACCCAGGTCGCCGTCTGGGGGCCCGACCGCGACACGCTCTTCCGCGAGGAGCAGGTGTTCCTCGAGATCGACCGGCCGCACCGGCTCGTGACTTCCTCGACCGGGTCGGACCCGAGCGGGCAGACGATGTCGACGCGCATCGAGATCACGTTCGAGGCCGTCGACGGCGGCACGCTCGTGACCGTCGTCCAGACCGGCTTCCCGACCCCCGAGGTGCGCGACTTCTTCGCATCGACGGCCTGGGTCGGCGCGTTCGACCGCATCGAGGCGTACCTGCGCGAGACGACCACACCGGTGGTCGAGTAGGCAGCGACGAAGGAGCAGCCGTATCGAGACCACGGGAGATGATCTCGATACGCGTCCTCGCTCCGCTCGGGCGCTACTCGATCACCGACTCCTCGATCACCGGGACGGATTCTCCGGTGGTCGAGTAGCGCCGTCGAGGCACCGCCCGGTGGTCGAGTAGCGCCGCCGGAGGCACTATCCGGTGGTCGAGTAGCGCCGCCGGAGGCGACGCGTATCGAGACCGCGCGGCCCGCCGCCCCCGGTGCCACGATGGACGGATGACGAAGCGCATCCTGTTCCTCGGCGGCACCGGGGTCATCAGTTCGGCCTGCGTCGCGCGCGCGGTCGAGGCCGGCCACGACGTGACGGTCCTCAACCGAGGCGGGTCGTCGTCGAAGCGGCCCTCCCCCGACGGGGTCCGCGAACTCACGGCGGACCTCCGCGACGGGGCATCCGTCGACGCGGCGCTCCGGAGCGCGGAGGTCCCGCGCGGCGCGTTCGACGTGGTCTGCGAATTCCTCGCGTTCACGCCCGACCACGTGCAGGCCGACCTCGACCGGTTCGAGGGCGACCTCGGCCAGTACGTGTTCATCTCGTCGGCCTCGGCGTACCAGAAGCCGCCGTCACGGCTGCCGATCACCGAGTCGACGCCGCTGCGCAACCCGTTCTGGCAGTACTCGCGCGACAAGATCGCGTGCGAGGACCTGCTCGTCGAGGCGTACCGCGAGCGTGGCGTCCCGGCCACGATCGTGCGTCCGTCGCACACGTACGACGCCACGCTCATCCCGACGACGGGGCACTGGACCGACCTCGCGCGGCTCCGTGCGGGCAAGCCCGTCGTCGTGCACGGCGACGGCACGAGCCTCTGGACCCTCACCCACGCCCGCGACTTCGCCGTCGCGTTCGTCGGCCTGCTCGGCAACCCGGCCGCGATCGGCGAGTCGTTCCACATCACGGGCGATCACGCGCCGACGTGGAACCAGGTCTACGGATGGCTCGCCGACGCGCTCGGCGTCGAGGCCGACCTCGTGCACGTGGCATCCGAGACCATCGCGGCGGTGCGGCCGGAATGGGGGCCGGGGCTCGTCGGCGACAAGGCGCACTCGGTCGTCTTCGACAACGCGAAGGTGCGGGCGCTCGTGCCCGAGTTCCGCACGACGGTGACGTTCGACGAGGGAGCCCGCGAGATCGTCGAGTGGTACGACGCGCATCCCGAGGCGCAGGTCGTCGACGCCGAGGCCGACGCGGCGTTCGACCGGCTCGTCGCGCACGCGCGGTCGGTCCCGGCGCTGGTCGAGTAGGCCGCGACGCAGGAGCCGCCGCCGGTGGTCGAGTAGGCCGCGACGCAGGAGCAGCCACCGGTGGTCGAGTAGGCCGCGACGCAGGAGCAGCCGTATCGAGACCCCCGCGAGATGATCTCGATACGCGTCGCCGCTGCGCGTCGGCGCACTCGATCACCGAGGGCGGGCCACCGGTGGTCGAGTAGGCCGCGACGCAGGAGCAGCCGTATCGAGACCTCCGCGCCGTGATCCAGGTCTGCCCAGGCGCGTCGATCGTGCCGCACACTGGGTACATGTGGAGCTTCTTCAGAGCGGTCAGGCGCGGAGAGCACCGGGTCGCGCCGACGACCTGGATCGCCGCCATCGCCGCCGTCGTCTACACGGTCTCACCGGTCGACCTCATCCCCGAGCTCGTGCTCGGGCCCTTGGGAATCGCGGACGACCTCGGCGTGTGGGGCATCCTCGCACTCCTCGTCGCGCGCGAGCAGCGGCGCTGGCTGGCGGGTCTCGCGACGCAACGCGCGCGCTGACCCGACTCGCGGTGGTCGGGTAGGCCGCGACGCAGGAGCAGCTGGTTCGAGACCCGCGGGACGTGATCTCGATACGCGTTCTCGCTCCGCTCGGGCGCTACTCGATCACCGGGGGTCGGAGCGCTCCTCGATCACCGGGAACCGGACCGACCCACCGGCGGTCGAGTAGGCCGCGACGCAGGAGCAGCCGTATCGAGACCTACGCGACGTGATCTCGATACGCGTCGCCGCTGCGCGTCGGCGCTACTCGATCACCGAGGACCGGGGACCCGGGCGCTACTCGATCACCGAGGGCGGCACGCCCACGTCCGCGTTGTCGCGGAACAGGTCGAGCGGGTCGACCGCCGCCTTGATCGCCCGCAGACGTGCGAGGGTCGCGGGCGGGTAGGCGCGGGCTGCGGCATCCGTCCCTCGGCTCGTGTCGAAGCTGACGTAGGTGCCGTCGCCGTGCGGGGCGATGAGCCCGTCGAACCGCTCGTCGAGGCCGCGGCCGCGCGTGCCGAAGGCGACGACCGAGAACTCGGCGTCGCGGTGCGCGAACGCGGTGGCGTCGGCCGGCACGTCGTGCACCGCTCCGCCCGCCGCGCGGAACTGGAAGAAGTACGTCGCACCCGACTCGAGGAACCGCGTCGCGTCGCGCGCGAACTCCGGCGTGATGCGCCCGATCATCGTCGAGCGCGCCGACGGCTCGCCCTGCCCGCTGTGCGACTCGTCGCCCGCGTTCGAGATGACCGCGCGGTAGGTCGTCATCCGCACGTCCTGCGCGACGAGCGGAGCTGCGGCCGCGAGCGGCTGCAGGCGCGCGACCACCTCGTCGGGGTCGGAGCGGTCGACCATCGCCATCA
The DNA here is from genome assembly GCF_043518605.1 of Agromyces sp. MMS24-JH15. Classification (GTDB taxonomy): domain Bacteria; phylum Actinomycetota; class Actinomycetes; order Actinomycetales; family Microbacteriaceae; genus Agromyces. The sequence goes on along the minus strand of NZ_CP171358.1, from coordinate 1,164,773 downwards.
CCTGCGCGTACGTCGGCTGACCCGGCCGCGGCGCTCCGAGCATGAGGAAGCTGGTGACGTCGCGCGGCGCGTCGACGATCCAGTCGCTCCACGCCAGCAGGAACTCCTCGGTGTCGCTCGCGTCGAACGTGAGCTGCGCCCAGCCGACGTCGCCGACCTCGTCGACCTCGAACTCGAACGCGGTCACGATCCCCACCGACGACCCCGCGCCGCGGACGGCCCAGAAGAGCTCGGGCTCCTCGGTCTCGCTCGCCCGCACGAGGCGTCCGTCGGCGAGCACCAGCTCGACGGCCCGCAGGTGGTCGATGGTGAGGCCGTGCTCGCGCACGAGCCATCCGATGCCGCCCGCCGTGGCGAGCCCGCCGACGCCGACGCCGCCGTAGTCGCCGCTCGTGAGCGCCCAGCCGTGCGGCTCCAGGAACGCGGCGACGTCCTTCCAGCGCGCGCCCGACTCGATGCGCACGAGCCGGCTCGCCGCGTCGAGCACCGTCATCGCGTTCAGGGCAGACAGGTCGATGACGATCCCGCCGTCGTTCGTGGAGCGGCCGCTGATGCCGTGGCCGGCGCTGCGGACGCCGAGCGGGATGCCCCGGTCGTGGTGCGCCCGGGCGAAGCCGACCGCGTCGGCGACCTGCGCGGCGGTCGTCGGGCGCAGCACGAGGCCCGGGTCGCCGCCCCGCAGGTATGTCGAGCGGACGCGCGCGAAGGTCGCGTCGCCCGGTTCGACGGCGGATGCCGCGAGCGAGGCGGGCACCGCGTCGTAGTCGATCCCGGGGCGGCGGCGGGCGAGCTGCGCGGTCGAGCGGATGCGCGCGGCGGGGCCGGCCGAGCCGCCGACGGTTCCGGCCGGAGTTCGGCCCGAGGCATCCTGTTCGCCCGGGGCATCCTGATCGCCCGGGGCATCCGCACTCCAGCCGAGCTCGAGTGCGACCGCCTCTCGGAGCGCGGGCGCGACCTCCTCGGCGAACCGCTGCATGGCACCGGGGTCGTCGCTCGCGAGGATGAACGTGTCGACGCCGTCCTCGACGGCGAGCGGCAGGAGCTGCTCGACCCACTGCTCGGGCGGGCCGTCGAGGAACCCGCCGCCGCGCGGCGAGAACCGGCCGCCGACGTTGAGCAGGCGACGGATCTCGGCGGGGTTGCGGCCCGCGCGCTGCGCGGCCTCGTCGATGGCCGCGGCGGCGCGGGCGTACTCCCCCGGGCCGAGGTAGGCGAGCGAGGGCAGCCAGCCGTCGCCGAGGCGGCCGATGAGGCGGAGCATCCGGGGCTTCAGCGCGCCGACCCAGATCGGGATGTCGTGCGCGGGAGCGGGCCCGCGCTTCGCGCCGGCGACCCGGTAGTGCTCGCCGTCGACGACGAACCGCTCGCGGGCGTCGGCATCCCAGGTCGAGCGGATGATCGGGATCGCCTCGGCGAGCGCGTCGACGTGGCCGCCCAGGGTGCGCTCCGGGCCGCCGACGGAGGAGATCGCATCGACGAAGCCGCCGGCTCCCACGGAGAGTTCGAACCGGCCGCCGCTCAGGAGGTCGAGGCTCGCCGCCGCCCGGGCGAGCACGACCGGCGTGCGCTGCAGCGGCAGGTTGAGCACGTTGTGCGCGAGGTGCACGCGCTCGGTCTGCGCGGCGACCCAGGCGAGCAGGGTCCACGTGTCGTGGAAGCGCGGCTGGTACGGGTGGTCCTGGAACGTCACGAGGTCGAAGCCGACCGACTCGGCGAACTGCGCGAGGCGCACGGGCTGCTCGGGCGGGTCGTTCGTCGGCGTGATGAACGTGCCGAACTGGAGGGGACGGCCGTAGTGCATGGTGCTCCGATCTGGCGGGTGGCTGGTTCCATGGTGCATCGGATGCCCCGCGGGCGCAGTTCCCGAGTAAGATGCTTACTCGAAGTAAGCGAGGTGCAGTATGCGGTCCGAGTCATCTGGTTCCGAGTCATCCGGCCCCGAGTCATCCGAACCCGTCGCCGACGAGGTCGGCGCCCGCCGCTCGGCGCGGCTTCGCGAGCTGGGCCACATCGACGACGAGGCGTGCCGCCGTTTCACCTCGACGATCGAGTTCGCCGGCCGCAAGTGGAGCGCGGCGATCCTGCTCGCCGGCATCCGCGGCGCGCGCCGCTTCACCGAGTACCGCGAGACCGTCACCGGCATCTCCGACCGCGTGCTCGCCGCGCGCCTGCGCGAACTCGAGGACGAGGGCCTCATCGAGCGGCACGTCCGCGCGACCACGCCCGTGACCATCCAGTACACGCCGAGCACTCGGGCCCTGCAGCTCATGGAACTGCTGCAGCCGCTCGTGGAGTTCGACGCGGGCGGTGCCGCGCACCGGACGTCGATGAGCGAGTAGCCGGGTCGCGGGGCCTGGTCTCGATACGCGTCCTCGCTCCGCTCGGGCGCTACTCGACCACCGGTGGGGATCCTCGCTCCGCTCGGGCGCTACTCGACCACCAAGGCCCACCGGTGGTCGAGTAGGGAGCGCAGCGACCGTATCGAGACCACGCACCCGATCTCGATACGCGTCCTCGCTCCGCTCGGGCGCTACTCGATCACCGGTAGGAGTCCTCGCCGACACCGGTGGTCGAGTAGGCCGCGACGCAGGAGCAGCCGTATCGAGACCGCGTACCGACTACAGTCTCCCTCCGTGCGTCTCGTCCTCATCGGCGCCGCCCTGCTCGCGGCCGGCCTCGTCGCGTTCCTCACCGGGGCGGTGCCCGTCGACGACCTCGTCGCGCTCCTCGCCCGCATCGGGCCGGTCCTCGGATTCGTCGTGGGCATCACGATCGTCGCCGAACTCGCGGCCGACGCGGGCCTCTTCCGCTGGATCGCCGAGCGCCTCGCCGTGCTCGCGGGCGGGCGCGACTGGCTGCTCTGGCTCGCGGTCGTGCTGCTCGCGGTCGCGTCGACCGTGTTCCTCTCGCTCGACACGACGGCCGTGCTGCTCACGCCGGTCGTGATCACGCTCGCCCAGCACGTGCGCGTGTCGCCGATCCCGTTCGCACTGACGACGATCTGGCTCGCGAACACCGCGTCGCTCCTGCTCCCGGTCTCGAACCTGACCAATCTGCTCGCCGCCCAGGCGATGGGCCGCACCGACCCCGCGAGCTTCGCGGCGCTCACGTGGGCGCCCGCGATCGCCGCGATCGTCGTGCCCGTCGCGCTGCTCTTCCTGTTGGGTCGACGCGAACTCCTCGCTCGATACGAACCGGATGCCCCGACCCCCGTCGAGGACCGCCCGCTGTTCGTCGTGGCCGGCGTGGTGGTGCTGCTCCTCCTGCCCGCACTCGTCTCGGGGGTCGAGGTGTGGATCCCCGCCGCGATCGCCGCGGCCGTGCTGCTCGTCGCGTTCGCGGTGCGCGGCCGCTCCCTGAGCTGGCGGCTCGTGCCGTGGCCGCCCCTCGTCTTCGCGCTCGGCCTGTTCGTCGCGGTCGACGCGGCACATGCGCTCGGCTGGACCGCCTGGCTCGGACCGCTCGTCGGCCCCGGCGTCGACGGAGGCTTCCCTGGTCTGCTGCAGGCGGCCGGGGTCGGCGCCGTGTCGGCGAACGCGATCAACAACCTGCCCGCCTACCTGCTGCTCGAGCCGTACGCGCACGACCCGGTCACGCTCGTGGCGGTGCTGATCGGCGTGAACGCCGGCGTGCTCGTCACGCCGTGGGCGTCGCTCGCGACGCTGCTCTGGCACAGCCGACTCGTGTCGATGGGCGTGTCGATCTCGTGGCCGAAGTTCGCACTCGCCGGGCTCGTGGCCGCGCCGCTCACCGTCGTCGCCGCGACCGCGGCGCTGTGGGCGGTGCACGGCTGACGCGAAGCCCGGGTGGCCGAGGAGGCCGCGACGCGCCCGCCCGGTGGTCGAGTAGGCAGCGACGCAGGAGCAGCCGTATCGAGACCCACGCGACCTGGTCTCGATACGCGTCCTCGCTTCGCTCGGGCGCTACTCGACCACCAGGCAGTCGCGCTACTCGACCACCGGGCAGTCGGCGCTACTCGACCACCGGGGAGTCCTCGCTTCGCTCGGGCGCTACTCGACCACCGGGGAGTCCTCGCTGCGCTCGGGCGCTACTCGACCACCGGACGGTCGGCGCTAGTCGACCACCGAGGCGATCACCGGGGCGGCGTGCGAGGCGAGGCGCTCCGCGAGCCACGCGGCCTGGCGCTGCCAGTGCACGCCCTGCCCGCCCTCGTGGTCGTTGAACGCGTAGTCGACGATGTCGGCGTCCACGGCGCCGTGGCCCCAGTGGTTGCGCGCGGCGTACACGGTCGACGGCGGGCAGGTCAGGTCCATCAGCGCGACGGAGAAGTGCGCGGGCGCGGTCGCGCGCTTCGCGAAGTTCACGCCGTCGAAGTACGAGAGGGTCGAGAAGACCTGCTCCGCGGCATCCCGGTGCACCGAGAGGAACCGCACGATCTCGTTGTACGGGTCGCGGTCGGTGAAGCCGACCGCGCGCTCGAACTCGCAGAGGAACGGCACCTCGGGCAGGGCGCCGACGAGGCCCTCGCTCAGGCCCGCGGCCGCGATCGAGATGCCGCCGCCCTGGCTCGCGCCGGCGACGGCGACGCGGGTCTCGTCGACCACCTCGAGCGAGCGCACGGCGTCGATCGCGAGCACCGCATCGGTGAACACGCGACGGTAGTAGTACTCGGCGGGGTCGTGGATGCCCCGCGTCATGAAGCCCGGGAACGACGGGCCGGTGCCGTGCGGGTCGGGCGTGCCGCCGCCGGTGCCCCACGCGCTGCCTTGGCCGCGGGTGTCCATCACGAAATGGACGTAGCCGGCCGCGGCCCACGCGAGCTTCTCGTGCGGCAGGCCGCGCCCGCCGCCGTACCCGACGTATTCGACCACGGTCGGCAACGGCGCGGATGCCCCGGCCGGCACCACGAGCCATCCGCGCACCGGGTCGCCCGCGAACCCGCTGAACGTCACGTCGAAGACGTCGACGAGCGCGAGGGGCGAGTCGACCCGCTCGAGGCGCGGCGGCGTCGCGACCGCGCGCGACTCGGCGAGCGTGCGCGCCCAGAACGCGTCGAAGTCGGCCGGCTCGGCCACGTCGGGCCGGTAGGCGCGGAGTTCGGCGGACTGCAGGTCGAAGCGGGGCATGCTCGGGGAACCTCTCGACGGTGAAGGGCAGGCGGGGGTGGCGCGCGGGGCGCGGCCGGTCGCGGATGTCACGACAGCGTAGCGAACGGACACGCGGCGAAATGCTGTGGACGCCTCTACCGGCGGCGGACCGGCTGCGCCATGATGAACCGCGCGATCCGGTCGATCCGGAGCGCATCGTCCATTCCCGATCCCCGGAGGAACCGTGAGCAACGCCACCAGCACCGAACCGCCCCTGTCCGCCCCGCTCTACGGAGCGACGTTCGGCCAGGCCGTCCAGCGATTCTTCAAGAAGTACGCGACGTTCTCGGGCCGCGCGAGCCGCAGCGAGTACTGGTGGTGGGTGCTCGCGAGCGTGATCGTCTCCACGGTCTTCTCGCTGCTCATCTCGATCGGGATCTCGGGCTCCGTCGACCCGGTCGCGGGCACGTTCACCCCCGGCCCGCTGGCCTACATCGGCTACATCGGGTCCGGGCTGTGGGCGCTCGCCATCCTCATCCCGACGCTCGCCGTCACGTGGCGCCGCCTCCACGACACGAACCGCTCGGGCGGGTTCTTCTTCCTCGCGCTCATCCCCTTCGTCGGCCCGATCATCGTGCTCATCTTCACGCTGCTGCCGACCGACCCGGCCGGCGCTCGATTCGACCGCTGAACCCCGCCGCGTCAGCGGCCCGTGTGATCCACGAACGGCATCCGCGGGCCGCGGCGCGGCCTCCCGCGCACGCCGGCTGCGCCGAGCAGCCGGATGACCCGGTACCGGTGCCCCGCCCACGGCTCGAGCGCGACCAGCATCTCCTCGTCGGTCATGTCGCGCCCCTCGAGCGCGTGGCCGACGTAGTTCGACAGGTGGAAGTCGCCGACCGACACCGCGTCGGCGTCGCCGAGGGCGCGCTGCGCGACCTCCGCGGCCGTCCACTCGCCGATGCCCGGGAAGTGCCGGAGTCGGGTGGCCGCCTCGGCGCGAGGCATCCTCGACGCCTCCTCGATCCGCTCGGCGAACCTCGCGGCCGTCACGATCGTGCCGGCCCGGCGCGGGTCGACGCCCGCGCGATGCCACTCCCACACCGGGACGACCGCCCACGTCTCGGGCGCCGGCGGCACGCGCATGGCGCGCGGCGTCGGGCCGGGCGCGACCTCCCCGAACCGGTACAGCAGTCGGCACCACGAGTCGTGCGCCTGCAGCGTGATGACCTTCTGCTCGAGGATCGCAGGCGCGAGCGCCTCGAACACGCGGGTCGTGCGGGGGATGCGGATGCCCGGGTTGCGCCGGTGCGCGTCGCGCAGCACCTCGAGGCGGGGCTCGAAGCCCGACGGGTCATCCTGCTCGCCGCACAGCTCGGGAGCCTGCGCGACCGCCCACCCGGCACCGGGGCCCCAGCCGTCGGCGCGGAGCGCGCCGTCGGCGAGCTGCGCCAGGCGCACGGTCGCGACGCCCTCCGTGGTCCGGGTCGCGCGCCAGACGGCGCCGTCGTGGGCGAGGTGGAACGCCGGGTCGCCGGGACCGCGCCGCAGGCTCCCGACCGTCCGGTGCAGGTCGGTCGGATGCCTCGGCACCCAGTCGAGGCGATGGTCGGCGGTCACCCGTCCAGTGTGGCCCCGTCCCCCGACGGCCGGCTGGGAGCGGGCCGCGCCGATGCGAGGCATCCGATCGCCCGTTGACGCCCGCCGCGCCCGGACGTAGGTTGCCGCATGGCGTCGCCGCCGGCGCCGGGGAGGAACGACATCGTGGGTGCCGTGCACGTCGACCTGTTCATCACGCTCGACGGGGTCGTGCAGGCCCCCGGCGGACCCGACGAGGATCCCGAGAGCGGCTTCGAGTTCGGCGGCTGGCAGGCCCCGATGCTCGACGAGGTGACGGGAAACCAGGTCTGGGAGGGGATGGCACGCCTCGATGCGCTGCTGCTCGGCCGCAGGACGTACGACATCTTCGCGTCGTACTGGCCCACGGCGACCGTCGACGGCCCGATCGCCGAGCTCTTCAACCGGATCCCGAAGTACGTCGCCTCGCGCACGGCTCCGACGCTCGAGTGGGCGGGCTCCGAGCTGCTCGGCGACGACCTGGCCGGCGAGGTCCGCCGCATTCGCGACCTCCACGACGAGGTGCACGTGATCGGCAGCGCCGACCTGCTGCAGAGCCTGCTCGCGCACGACCTCGTCGACCGCCTGAACCTCTGGCTCTACCCGATCACGCTCGGCACGGGCAAGCGCGCGTTCGCGGGCGGCACGATCCCGGCGACGTTCCGGCTGGTCGAGCCGCCGATCGCGGGCAGCTCGGGCGCGGTGCTGCTGCGGTACGAGTGCACGCACGGCGTGCCCGGCACCGGTGACATGGCGGCGCCCGACCGCGGGGTCTGACGGGCAGGAGCCTGACGGGCGCGGCGTTCCGGCGGCGCGGGTCTGACGCGCGCGCGGCGTTCGGGCGGCGCGGGGGCGCGCGTGCTCGTGCTCGTGCGCGGCATGGGTGCACTCCCCTACGCTCGACCCATGACTGCAAGCGTTTACATCGCGGGCCCCGCGGCCTGGAACCGGATCGTCCTCCTCGACCGCCTGCCCGAGCCGGTCCCGCACATGCAGTTCGCGCTGGACGAGTGGGAGACGCTCGGCGGCACGTCCGCGGGCAAGGCGCTCGGCCTCGCCGGGCTCAGCAGGCCGGTCGCGCTGCACGCGCTCATCGGCGACGACGCCGACGGCGAGCGCGTGCGCGCCGCGCTCGCGGCCGGCGGGGTGACGCTGCTGGACGAGGCATCCGACCGCACCGAACGCCACTGCAACCTGATGACCCGCGACGGCGCGCGCGTCTCCCTGTACCTCTCGAGCCCGACGGATGCCCCGACCGGCCCCTCCCCCGACGTGCTCGCCGCGATGGCCGACGCCGACGCCATCGTGCTCGACCTCGCCGAGCGGTCGCGCCGGCTCGTCCCCGCGGCGCGCGCGACCGGGCGGTCGATCTGGACCGACCTGCACGACTACGACGGCGAATCGTCGTTCCATCGGCCGTTCCTCGAGGCGGCCGACGCCGTCTTCATGAACGCCGACGCCATCGGCGACCCGCTCCCGTTCCTGCGCCGGGTGATCGACGGCGGCGCTTCGCTCGCGGTCTGCACGCTCGGCGCCGAGGGTGCGGTGGCGGTCGACCGCGCGGGCGCCGTGCACCGCGTCGCCGCCGAGCCCGTCGAGGTCGTCGACACGAACGGTGCGGGCGACGCGTTCATGTCGGGCGTGCTGCACGCGACGCTCGACGGGGCATCCGTTCCCGAGGCGCTCCGTGCGGGCGCACGGCACGCGGCATCCGTGCTGGGCACCCGGCACCTGCACCCGGTGCTCGACGCGCACCTCTGACCGGGAGGCGGCGGCCGCGACCCGCTCAGGGCACGGGCACCGGCGGTGCCGGGATCGGCGCGGACAGCTGCGAGACGATCCGGTCGATCTCGTCGAGCGCGTAGCGCGCGAGCTGCTCCTGCTGCTGGATCGCGACGGGGTCCTGCTCCTCGAGGTCGCCGAACACGATGATGTTCTCGTCGTTCAGGGTGTTCGCGTCGTCCGTGTAATTGAAGCTGCCGAGGATCAGCAGGCGCTCGTCGATCACCATGAGCTTGTGGTGCACCTTGCGCACGCCCGTGCCGGGCCGGTTCCAGGTGAGCTCGACGTTGCCGGCGCCGAGGCCGACGGTCGCGGCCCACTTGGCGGCTCCCTGCCCGCGGTCCAGGACGCCGCGGATGCGGTCGAGCGACGGACGCAGGCGGATCATCGTGTCGTCGATGCCCGACGACTGCGAGAAGGTGAACATGGCGAAGTCGATCGTGCGCTTCGACTTCAGCATCTGCTTCATGATCTCCATCTCGGGGCCGTGGCGCGGCGCGAAGAGCGGCTTCACGCGCACCTTCGGCAGGCCGAACTCGGCCGGCTTCGGCTGCACGCGCTCGGTCAGCGCCCCGAACGTGCCGGTCCACATCCGCTCGAACTCGCGGTCGTACTGCGTGGCGATGCGCTGGCCGCGCAGGATCACGACGTGGTTGAGGTTCTGACCGGTCACGCCCGGGACGAACCCCTCGACGCCGGGCACGTTCGTGCCGGTGTCGGTCAGGGTGAAGTTGGTCGACCCGGTGAGCACCGCGGCGCCGGTCTTCCCGTTGTCGCGCACGATGAACTTCTGGTGGAAGATCGCCGGGTTCAGGTCGCCGATCACGTCGACCCGCGCCTTCAGGAGCGCGGCGAAGATGTCGCGGTTCACGAGGTGCTCGCCGTCCATCGTCCACGGGTCGGCGAGGGCCTTCACCTCGGTGAGGTAGTCGCGCTCGAGGATGACCCGGACCACGACGCCGCGCTCCTTCGCCGCGATGATCGCGCGTGCGATCGGCTTCGAGTCGATCTCCTGCACGGCGATGTCGAGCGTGTGCTTCGCCCGGTCGATGAAGCCGCGGATCGCCGCGTCGAGATCGTCCGGCGCGCCGAGCGATGCCGGCCCCATGTGCAGTTCGATCCCGCCTACGCTGATCGGCATGACGGCCCCCTTCCCCGATGGACAGGTTGGCCCGACGGCTCCGTGGCGGGATCAGGGCAGGCACCGATTCATCCGGAGCGTCACGACACGGTGATTTCGTGCGCCTGATGCGGCAAACACGCAGCTTCATTGCAGAGGATGCCACCACGGCGCGCGGTGCGCGCGTCAGACTTGCATGCGGCGCGATCGCGCCGCCTGCCCTGCACCACCCGACACCACCTGAGGGGGCGACCGGATGACCCAGCCCGACGCGACGCGGATGCACCGGATCTCCGACGAGAACGAACGGCTCGTCGACCTCGTGCTCGACTACTCGCGCCGGCGCATCCTGTCGAACGACACGCCCCTCGACAAGCCCGCGAGCCCGGCCGAACTGCGCCGCCTCGCCGGCGCCACCGTCACCGAGCAGGGCCTCGGCGCCGACCGCGCGCTCTCGATCTTCGAGCACGTGCTCGCGCCCGCGTGCATCACGACCGACCACCCGCAGTACCTCTCCTTCATCCCCGTCGCCCCCACGAAGGCCGCGACCGCGTTCGACCTCGTCGTCTCGGCGAGCGCGCTGTACGGCGGATCGTGGCTCGAGGGCGCGGGCGCCGTGCACGCCGAGAACGAGGTGCTCACGTGGCTCGCGCGCGAGTTCGGCATGCCCGACGGCGCGGGCGGGGTGTTCGTGCAGGGCGGCACGCTCGGCAACCTCTCGGCGCTCGTCGCCGCCCGCGAGGCCGCGCGACGGCGCCTCGACAAGCGCGGCGAGGCGCATCCGACCCGGTGGAAGTTCGTGTGCGGCGCCGAGGCGCACTCGTCGGTCGCGTCGGCCGCCCGGATCATGGACGTCGAGGTCGTGCGGGTGCAACCCGACGAGGACGGCGTGCTGCGCGGCGACGCCGTCGCGGCAGCCCTCGCCGAGCACGGGGCATCCGTCTTCGCCGTCATCGCGACCGGCGGCTCGACGAACTTCGGCATCGTCGACGACCTCGCCGGGATCGCCGCGGCCGTCCGCGACCACGACGCGTGGTTCCACGTCGACGGCGCCTACGGGCTCGCCGCGATGCTGTCCCCGCTCGCCCGCGACCGGTTCGCGGGCGTCGAGCACGCCGACTCGGTCATCGTCGATCCGCACAAGTGGCTGTTCGCGCCGTTCGACGCGTGCGCGCTCATCTACCGCGACCCGGTCGCGGGGCGCCTCGCGCACACGCAGCACGCCGAGTACCTCGACACGCTCACCGACTCCGCCGAGTGGAGCCCGTCGGACTACGCGGCCCACCTCACGCGCCGCGCGCGCGGCCTGCCGACCTGGTTCTCGCTCGCGACGTACGGCGCGGCGGCGTACCGCGAGGCGATCTCGGCCTCGATCGCGTTGGCGCAGCGCATCGCCGCGCACCTCGCAGACCGTCCGGGGTTCCGCCTCGTGCGGCCGCCCCAGCTCGGCGTGGTCGTGTTCGAGCGGGAAGGGTGGACCAAGGTCGACTACGACCAGTGGTCGCTGCGGCTGCTCGAGGACCAGCGCGCGTTCGTCACGCCGAGCTCGCACGCCGGGCGAACCAACGCGCGCTTCGCGATCCTGAACCCGAACACGACGTACGAGCAGCTCGTCGGGATCCTCGACACGATGAAGTGAGTGCGGCATCGCCGGGGATCGAGGAGCGCCGACGGAGTCGACGCGTCTCGAGATCACCCCGCCCCCCCTGGACCGTCGGTGGGCGGCGCTAGGTTCGCGGGATGGAACGGGCGCACGCGATCGGCTGCGAGGCCGGCCTCGCGGCGGGGCATCCATGCGGCGCGCCCGCCGAACCGGACGCCCCGATCGCGCTCTGCACCACGCACCTGCTCGTCGCGCACGAGTGGGTCGACCGCACGCTCGGCGTGACCGACCTGCTTCCCGGGCCGTGCCCGGCGTGCGGGTCGCGGCTCGGCGTGCAGTACCCGTCGGGCTGGCTGTGCGCGGCATGCGAGTGGCGGTACGGCGACCTCGCCGATCCCGGGCTGCCGCCTCCGCGCGTCGACGTCGTCTACTACCTGCGGCTCGGCGACCGCGTGAAGATCGGCACGTCGTCGAACCCCCGGCAGCGCTTCACGGCGCTGCCGCACGACGAGGTGCTCGCGTTCGAGCGCGGCGACCGACGGCTCGAGCAGCGGCGGCACGCGCAGTTCGCCGCGCACCGGATCCTCGACGGCGAGTGGTTCCACCTGGTCGACGAGTTGCGGGCGCACGCCGACGCGGTCGCGGGCGGCGTGGATCCGTGGGACGCGTGGGACCGGTGGGTCAGCGAGGCGATCGCCCGGCGCGGCTGAGTGAGCGCTGGCGCGGGTGAGCGGAAACGGCCGCAGGCATGGTCGTCGGATGCCGCGCCGCCGGGCCGTCCGTCACACACGGGCGGCACGCCCGCCTCCGGCGTAGCGTGGCCGCGTGACCTCCCCCGACCCGACCGACGACCACCTGGTGATCGAGCCGAGCGTGCTCTACGTGGGCACGCCGGTGCTGCTGCTGTCGACCGTGAACGACGACGGCACGCCGAACCTCGCACCGGCGTCGAGCCACTGGGCGCTCGAGCGCATGCTCGTGCTCGGACTCGAGACCGACGGGCAGACCGCGCGCAACCTCGGCGAGCGGCCCGAGCTCACCGTCAACTTCCCGTCCGGCGACCGGTGGGAGGCCGTCGAGCGGCTCGCGGCCGTGACCGGACGCGACCCGGTCCCCGACGCGAAGGCCGCGCAGTACGCGTTCGAGCCCGCGAAGTTCGACCGGGCCGGCCTCACCCCGCAGGCGTCCGACCTGATCGCGCCGCCGCGCGTGCGCGAGTGCCCGCTGCAGTTCGAGGCGGTCGTCCGGCGGATGACGCCCGGCGTCGCGGCGGGCTACCTCATGGTCGAGGCCGAGGTCGTGCGCGTGCACGCGCTGCCCGAGGTCGTCGTGTCGGGCACCGACCACATCGACCCGCACGCGTGGCGTCCGCTGATCTACAGCTTCCGCCACTACTTCGACCGCGGCCCGTCGCTCGGGTGGACACGCAAGAGCCCGACGCCGGGTCATCCGTCGCCCGCCGAGGCGCCCGTCCCGCCCGAGATCGAGCGCTGGGCGTCGTTCGGCGGCACCTGGGAGGTCGCCGAACTCGCCGCCGGCTCGGCGACCGTGCGCCTGTGCCGGTGCGACTCGGGCGAGGAGGTCTCGCGCATCACGTCGTCCGAGCCGGGGTTCGTCGCGTGGGCCGCCCTCCAGGAGGCGCGCTGACCCGGCACGGGTGAGCCGCGATCGAAGCAGGTTCCGCCGTTCGAACCCGTTCCCGAGCTGCCTCCGCCGGCGGGGACTGCTTCGAACACGACGACGGCCGACCCGCAGGGCTAGGGTGGGGGCCATGGCGGGGCGGGACGCCGTGACGATCGAGGTGGGCGGCCGCGAGGTGCGGGTCAGCCACCCCGACAAGGTCGTGTTCCCCGAGCCCGGGCTCACCAAGCTCGACCTCGTCGAGTACTACGTCGCCGTCGCCGAGGGCGCGCTCCGCGGCGCGGGCGGTCGGCCGATGGTGCTGAAGCGCTTCGTGAAGGGCATCGACCAGGAGCCGTTCTTCCAGAAGCGGGTGCCCGAGTCGCACCCCGACTTCATCGACACCGCGACCCTGCAGTACTCGCGCGGCACGTCCGCCGAGGAGGCCGTCGTCCGCGACGCGGCCGGCCTCGCGTGGGTCGTGAACCTCGGATGCCTCGACCTGAACCCGCACCCGGTCCGCGCCGAGGACCTCGACCACCCCGACGAGCTGCGGATCGACCTCGACCCGATGCCGGGCACCGAGTGGTCGCAGATCGTCGACGTCGCGTTCGTGGCGGCGACGGTCCTCGACGACCACGGGCTCGTGGGGTGGCCGAAGACGAGCGGGTCGCGGGGCATCCACGTGAACGTGCGGATCGCACCCGAGTGGGACTTCCGGCAGGTGCGGCTCGCGGCCGAGACGCTCGCCCGCGACGTCGAGCGCCGTGCGCCCGGCCTCGCGAGCGCGCGCTGGTGGAAGGAGGAGCGCGGCGAGCGCGTCTTCGTCGACTTCAACCAGAACGCGAAGGACCGCACGGTCGCCTCGGCGTACTCGGTGCGGGCGCTACCGGACGCCCGCGTCTCGACGCCGTTGCGCTGGGACGAGGTGCGCGACGCGCGACCCGAGCGGTTCACGCTGCGCACGGTGCGCGAGCGGTTCGCCGAGCTCGGCGACCCTGCGGCGGGCATCGACCTGCCGGGTTCGGTCGGGCGGCTCGATTCGCTGCTCCGACTCGCCGAGGAGCTCGGCCCGGCGGAGAAGCCGCCGCGCGGGGCATCCGGGTCCGCCGGTTCGCCGGGGGCGGGCGGAGCCGGGGACGGCGGCAACGGCCGCCGTCGCTCCACGATGCCGTTGATCGAGGTCGCGCGCACCAAGACCAAGCCCGAGGCGCTCGCGGCGCTCGACGAGTGGCGGGCGGCGCATCCGGATGCCTCGGCCCTGCTGCACCCCGCCGACGTGCTCGTCGACGGCATGCGCGGCTCGAGTTCGCTCTGGTACCGCGTCCGCGTGAACCTGCAGCACGTGCCCGAGGCCGAGCGACCCGCGCAGGAGGCCCTGCTCGCCGACTACGACCCTTGGGCAGGCAGGGAGTGGCCCGGGCGGTAGCGCGCCGCGGCAGCGGCGCGTTCAGTGCGCTCCCGGATGGCAGGGTCGGCTCGCCCGGCGTAGCCTCGCGCTGTACCTGGGGGCGAGGATGACCCGCACTGACGAACCGGAACCGGCGCCGGACACCGGCGCGAAGACGACGCGATCGGCCAAGCGCGCGCTCGCGTGGATCGGCGGCGTGCTCGCCGCGGCCGTCGCCGCCGCGCTGACGGCGTTCCTGGTGCCCCGATTCACCGGACTGCTCGACACGGTGACCACGACGGGCGAGCCGGTCGTCGTCCGGGTGCACGTCGAGGAGATGTTCGAGGATGTGAGCCTGCCGGCCGGCGCCGAACTCAGTCCCGACGACCTCGACCGGCTCGCCGGAATGACCCCGGTCGAGCAGACGACCTGGCTGGAGGCGCAGGCGCATGGCGTCGTGACGGGTACCCGGCTCATCACGATGACCCTGCGTGGAAACCGGCCGCACCTGGTTCGCATCACCGGCGTGCACGCCGAGCGCTCCTGCGCGGCGACCGATCGCGGCACGCTCGTGCGCATCGCGCCAGGGCGGGGCGATGCGCCGCCGTCCGAGCACATGTACATCGCGCTGAGCGACCCGGAGGGCGTCGCGAGGCAGGCCGCGTCCGGCCCGGACGGCCCTGCCGAACCGTACTTCCCGAACCGCACGATCACGCTCGAGCAAGGGGAGGAAGAGGTGGTCGTCGTCGAACTCAGCCCCGACTACCACGCTCCCGAGACGTGCGACGTCGAGTTCATCCTCTCGATCGACGACCAGGACGAGCGGGTCGAGCAGCGGGTCGACCACGGCGGGCAACCGTTCCGGGTCATGGCGCCCGAACAGCGTGAGGCCGAGGGCGCGTACGGACGAGTGCTGCTCGCCGGGTACGTCTGCCTGCACGCGGTCGAAGCCCCGGCCGGGTGGGAATCCGACGTGCTCGCCGCGTGCGGCCCGGGCAACAGGGCGCAGTGATCTGCAGCAGTCGGTGGAGGAGTCGGCAGGCGGGGCCGGGTCTCGATACGGCTGCTCCTTCGTCGCGGCCTACTCGACCACCGGGATCCCGACCACCGGGGCGGGGTCGCGGCCTACTCGACCACCGGGAACCCGACCACCGGGGCGGCGTCGCGGCCTACTCGACCACCGGGATCCCGACCACCGGGACGCGGTCGCGGCCTACTCGACCACCGGGGGGACGGCGCGGGCGGGACGGCCGAGGATCCGGCGCAGGCCGCGGATCGGATGCCACGCCGCGAGGTCCGCGAGCCCTCGCGCGAGCGGGTGCGGGAGGTCCGCGGGCGACGACATGGCGATGCTCCGCAGCGACATCGAGGGGAGCATCCGCACCACGAAGTGGGCGCTCTTCAGCCGCGCGTCCCGCTCGCGCGACTCGGGCATCGCGAGCGCGGCGCGGTAGTCGCGGCGCACCTTGCCGAGCGCGAACGCGAGCATCACGGCGCCGATCGCGGAGCGCTTCGCGTCGCCGAGCCGGGTCTCCATCCCGAGGCGACGCGTGCGCCGATGCACCGGCACGGGCCGCCCCAGCAGGGCGGGGAAGCTCGACGGGATGCCGCGGGGCGGCGTCGCGTACTCGGCGTCGACCTCGGCCGGATACGGCGAGCGCGAGGCGCGGCCCCCGGTCACCGCGAGCGGCGCGGTCAGGCGGATGTCGGCGGCGGAGGCCGCGAGCAGCACCTCGGCCTCGCCGTCCTCCAGGACCCAGTCGTGCTCGGCGACGTCCCAGTACGCGAGGTCGGCGAGGTCGAACGACAGCTCGACCCGCTCGGCGGCACCCGCGGCGACGCGCACCTTCGCGAACGCGCGGAGCTCCTTGTCAGCCCGGAACACCTCGCCGCGTGCGGCGCGGACGTACAGCTGCACGACCTCGGCCCCGTCGCGCCCACCCGTGTTCGCGATCACGGCGGATGCCACGACGCGACCCCGCTCGACGCGGACCTCGAGGTCGCGGTACTCGAACGACGTGTACGACAGGCCGTGGCCGAACGGGTAGCGCAGGTCGGTGCCCGCGAGGTCGTGGAAGCGGTAGCCCACGTAGATCGACTCGGCGTACTGCGCGACGACGTCGCGGTCGAAGTCGGCGGCGGAACTCGCGTCGTCGGCCGTGCGGGTCCAGGTCTCGGTGAGCTTCCCCGACGGGTTCGCCTCCCCGAACAGCAGCGCGGCGGTCGCCTCGCCGCCGTGCATGCCGGGCAGCGCGAGGTCGAGCACCGCGGCGAGCTCGTCGGCGAACGGGAGCTCGACCGGCGCACCGGCGAACAGCACGAGCACGACGCGCGCGCCGGCATCGAGCAGGGTGCGGAGGAGCGCCGTCTGCGGCACGCCGAGTCGCATGCTGCTCCGGTCGAACCCTTCGCTCTCCTCGAAGTCGTCGAGGCCGCCGAAGAACAGGACGGGTGCGTCCGCGCGGATCGCCGGCTCGGCCGCGGCGAGCGCGGCGCGCTCGAGCGAGGCATCCCGGTCCGTCGTCAGCGTGCGATAGCCGCGGGCGTAGGCGTAGGCGATCCCGCGGCGATCGAACGCGTCCTTCGGCGAGACGACCTCGGGCGGCAGGATGAGCGACGAGCCCGCGCCCTGGAAGCGCATCCGCTCGAACAGCTCGCCGATCACGACCAGGCCGGCGGCACCCGCGTCGAGCGGCAGGGTCCCGTCGTTGCCGAGCAGCACGGCGCTCCCGGTCGCGATCTCGCGCGCGAGGGCCGCGTGCGCGGCAGGGTCGTGCGGTCCGGCGTCGTGCGGGCGGGGGTCATGCCCCGAGGCATCCTCGCCCTGCCCGCCGATCGGTCGACCCGCCGTCGCGCGCTCGATCAGCCGGAGCATCCGGCGCACCGCCTCGTCGAGCACCTCGGGAGCGAGCCGGCCGTGTGCGACGGCCGAGACGATCTCGTGGCGGTTATGCGGGATGCCGCCCGGCATCTCGAGCTCGCAGCCCGCCTCGATGGCCGCGATGCGGTCGTGGAGCGCACCCCAGTCGGTCATCACGACCCCGTCGAACCCCCACTCGTCGCGGAGGATCCCGGTGAGGAGTTCGCGGTGATCGGAGCAGAACGTGCCGTTCAGCCGGTTGTAGGCGCACATCACGGTCGCGGGCCGCGCGTCGCGGACGATCCGCTCGAACGCGCGCAGGTAGATCTCGCGGAGCGCGCGCTCGTCGACGACGCTGTCGCCGACGAAGCGGTAGTCCTCGTTCGAGTTCGCGGCGAAGTGCTTGACGCTCGTCGCGACGCCCTCGCCCTGCACGCCGCGCACGAACTCGGTGCCGAACACGCCCGTGACCAGCGGATCCTCCGAGAAGTACTCGAAGTTCCGCCCGCAGAGCGGGTTGCGCATGATGTTCACGCCCGGTGCCAACAGGACCTGCACGCCGAGGTCGCGGCACTCGCGGCCGAGCGCGGCGCCCATGCGGCGCGCGAGCGTGCGATCCCACGAGTGCGCGAGCGTCGCGGACGTGGGGAACGCGGTCGACGGACGGCTGTCGCCGAGGTCGAACGCGCCGCCGTCGTCGCGCACGGTCCGGACGCCGTGGGGGCCGTCGGTGAGGAAGAGCGCGGGGATGCCGAGGCGCGGGACCGCGTGGGTGTACCACGAGTCGACGCCCTCGAGCAGGAGCGCCTTCTCGTCGAGGGTGAGCGCAGCGAGCACCTCGTCGAGGCTCGCCTCGCCGAATCGAACGTGTTCCGCCGTCGTCGCCTCGGTCATCCAGTCGTCTCCGCCATCGCCTCTGCCGACCCCATCGGATCAGCGCGATTGTAGGCCGTCAGCCGTGGACGGGGCTGAACGCGGACCTCCCCGCCGACGTGCTCCGCCGTTTCGGGCACCCCCCGCCCTGCCGGACCGGCCGCCGTCGGCGGGACGTGGCACGCTGGTGGGAGGCATCCGCTCGAGGCATCCGCGGAAGGGGCATCCGATGTGCGGAAGGTTCGTGGTCTCGCAGAAGGTCGAGGACCTCACCGACGTGTTCGACGCCGAGGACGACTTCGCCGACTGGCGACCGAACTTCTCGATCGCGCCGACCGACGTCGTGCCCATCGTGCGCGAGCGGGCCGATCGGGAGACGGGCGCGTTCACGCGGCGGGTCGAGCCCGCGGTCTGGAACTTCCACCCGTCGTTCATGAAGGAGTCCAAGCGCCCGCAGTTCAACAGCCGCATCGAGACGGTCGCGACGAACGGGCTCTGGAAGGGCGCGTTCGCGTCGGGCCGGTGCGTCGTGCCCATGCGCGGCTACTACGAGTGGACGGGCGAGCCCGGCCGCAAGGTCGCGCACTACCTGCACGGCGAGTCCGACCTGCTCGCCGCCGCCGGGATCTCGACAGCCCGCAAGCTCGACGACGGCACCTGGCAGGTCTCGACGTCGATCATCACGCGCGAGGCGAGGGATGCCTCGGGCGAGGTGCACGACCGGATGCCGGTGTACCTGCCGCTCGACGAGGTCGACCACTACCTCGACCCGACGAAGCTCGACGCGGGCGGAATGCAGGCCATGGTCGACTGGCTGATCGCCGCATCCGATCGGGTCGCACCGACCATCACCGAATACCAGGTCGACCCGCGCGTGAACAACCACCGCCGCATCGACCCGGCCGATCCGACGCTGATCGACCCGCTCGAATCCTGAGCGTCCTGCGCGCCCGCCCGCCCATCGGATGTGCGGGAATGTTCCGGCGGGCGTACGCTGTTGTATACCCCTATGGGGTATCTCCCCGCGAGACGGAAGGACTCACCATGCGCGACCTCGGACTCACGCCCGTCGGCTCGAACCCGACCCCGGCACACGGTGCGCACGGCGCCGGCGCCGCCGAGCTCGCGGCCGTCGACGGCACGGTCGTCGCCGACTACGGCGTCACGGGCATGACCTGTTCGCACTGCGTGTCGGCGGTCGCCGCCGAGTTCCGCGGGCTCGACGGCGTCCGGGCGGTGGGCATCGAGCTCGTCGCGGGCGGCGTCTCGCGTGTCCGCGTCGGCAGCGACGCCCCCCTCGAGGCATCCGCCGTGGCCGCCGCGATCGACGAGGCCGGCTACGAGCCGGCCGCGCTCCCCCGCTGACCCCGAGGACGAGCGGATGACCCAGCACATCGAGCTCGACGTCGGCGGCATGACGTGCGCGTCCTGCGCCGCCCGCATCGAGAAGAAGCTGAACCGGATGCCGGGAGTCGAGGCATCCGTGAACTACGCCACCGAGCAGGCGGCCGTGCTGCTGCCGGTGGGCACGTCGGCCGACGACGCGATCGCCGTCGTCGAGGCGACCGGGTACTCGGCCGAGCTCCGGGCCGCCCCGGTCCCGGCGGCGCACGACGCGCACGACGCCCACGACGACCATGGGCACGACACCCACTCCCACTTCGACCACGACCTCGAACTGCTGCCTGCGGCCACCGGCCCGACCGACCCCCGCGCGCGCCGCATCGAGGCCATCCGGATGCTGACCCGACGGCTCGCCGTCTCGACCGCGCTCACCGTGCCGGTCGTGCTCATGGCGATGGTGCCGGCGCTCCAGTTCCCGAACTGGCAGTGGCTGTCGCTCGCCCTCGCCGCTCCGGTCGCGATCTGGGGGGCGTGGCCCTTCCACCGGGCCGCATGGATGAACCTCCGCCACGGCGGCGTCACCATGGACACGCTCGTGAGCCTGGGCGTCCTCGCGGCGTTCGGGTGGTCGCTCTTCGCGCTCTTCCTCGGCGACGCCGGCATGCCCGGCATGCACATGTCGTTCACGCTGTTCGCCGAGCCCGGGTCGGGTGCCGACGAGCTGTACCTCGAGGTCGCCGCCGCGGTCACGGTGTTCATGCTGGTCGGGCGCCTGTTCGAGGCGCGCGCGAAGCTGCGCTCGACGGACGCCATCGCGGCACTGCTCGAACTCGGGGCGAAGGATGCCTCGGTGCTCCGCGACGGCGTCGAGGTGCGGGTCCCCATCGGCGAACTCGTCGTCGGCGACCGGTTCGTCGTGCGCCCGGGCGAGCAGGTCGCGACCGACGGGCGCATCGTGCAGGGCGAGTCCGCGATCGACGCGAGCCTGGTCACCGGCGAGTCGGTGCCGGTCGAGGTCGGCCCGGGCGACGCGGTCGTCGGCGCGACCGTGAACGCGGGCGGACGGCTCGTCGTCGAGGCCACGCGCGTCGGCGCGGACACCGAGCTTGCGACGATGGCACGGCTCGTCGAGGAGGCGCAGCAGGGCAAGGCCGACGTGCAGCGCCTCGCCGACCGCGTGTCGGCCGTGTTCGTGCCGATCGTCATCGCGCTGTCGGCCGCCGCACTGGTCGGCTGGCTGCTCGTCGGCGCCGGGTGGGAGGTCGCGTTCACGGCCGCCGTGGCGACCCTCATCATCGCGTGCCCGTGCGCGCTCGGGCTCGCGACGCCCACCGCGCTGCTCGTCGGCACGGGACGCGGCGCACGACTCGGCATCCTGATCCGCGGCCCGCAGGTGCTCGAGTCGACCAAGCGGGTCGACACGGTCGTCCTCGACAAGACCGGCACGGTCACCGAGGGCAGGATGTCCCTCGCCGAGGCCGTGCCCGCCGACGGCGAGTCGGCGGCCGACGTGCTGCGCATCGCCGCGGCCGTCGAGTCGGGCTCGGAGCACCCGGTCGCCGCCGCGATCGTCGCCGGTGCCGATGCCTCAGCCGACGCGCTGCCCGCGGTCGAGTCCTTCGCGGCCACCGCGGGGGACGGCGTGCACGGCATCGTCGAGGGCCGGCTCGTCGCGGTCGGCCGGCCCGAGTGGTTGGCGACGGCGTGGGGCATCCGTCTCGACCGACCGCTCGCCGAACGGCTGACCGCGCTCGAGGCGGACGGCCGGACCGTCGTCGCGGTCGCGTGGGACGGCGCGGCGCGGGGCATCCTCGCGGTGACCGACGCGGTGAAGCCGACGAGCGCGGACGCGATCGCACGGCTCCGCGGGCTCGGGCTCCGCCCGATCCTGGTGACCGGAGACAACGAGCGCGTCGCACGCGCGGTCGCGGCGGAGATCGGGATTGACGACGTCCGCGCGGACGTGCGGCCGGCCGGGAAGGCCGACGTCGTACGGGCGCTCCAGGCCGAGGGCCGGGTCGTCGCGATGGTCGGCGACGGCGTGAACGACGCGGTCGCGCTCGCGAGCGCGGACCTCGGCATCGCGATGGGCACGGGCACCGACGCGGCGATCGCGGCATCCGACCTCACCCTCGTGCGCAGCGACCTGCTCGCCGTCGGAGACGCGATCCGACTGTCGCGGCGCACGCTCGCGACGATCAAGGCGAACCTGTTCTGGGCGTTCGCGTACAACGTCGCGGCGATCCCGCTTGCGATGCTCGGGTTCCTGAGCCCGCTGCTGGCCGGTGCGGCGATGGCCGCCTCGTCGATGTTCGTCGTGGCGAACAGCCTGAGGTTGCGCCGGTTCGAATGATGGACCCAGGACCCGGGTCGCAGGCCCGAGGGCCGACTTCACGGCATCGGGTGCGGCCGGGGCATCCGGTTGCTAGGTTCGGATGCGCCGTGGCGAGGGGTCCGCGGCCGGGGGAAGGATGAGCACATGACCGACTTCGTCGACCCGCTCGAGGAGCCGTTCGGCTGGGATCGCGATCCGCGCGGAGCGCTCGATCCGGAGGTCCTCGAAGCGCTCGAGCTCCAACGCGACGAGGAACGGCGCGCTGCCGAGGCGGCGACCGACGGCGACGATCGGCCGGAGCCCGTCGACAACCTGGAGTGAGCGCGATCGGCGCGTGATCTCGATACGCGTCGCCTCCGGCGGCGCTCCTCGATCACCGGGGGAAGGGCGTCGCCTCCGGCGGCGCTCCTCGATCACCGGGGGGCGTTCACCACGATCGGTGGTCGAGTAGCGCCCGAGCGCAGCGAGGACGCGTATCGAGACCCGTCGGCCACCGGGTCAGGGGCGCGGCGCGAACGCGGCGTGGAACATCCGCGTGGCGCGCTCCGCGGCGTCCGCCCGCTCCGGGGCATCCGATCTCGCGAGCACGTCGGCCAGCATCGAGATCGCGAGCAGCACGTCGGCGGTGTCGACGTGCGCCCCGATGTGCCCGGCCGCGCGTTCGCGTTCGACCAGGGTCTGCGCGATCCCCTCGAGCCGGGCGGTCATGTGCACGGCCCGCTCGTCGTGGCGGTTGCGCCAGACGGCGTCGATGAGCGCCGATGAGACGACGGCCTGCTCGACGATCAGGTCGAGCAGCGTGTCGAGCGTGGCATCCGGCGGCTCGACCGCCGCCTCGATCGCGTCGATGTTCTCGTCGAACACGGCGACCGCGAGCGCGACCCGATCGGGGAAGTGCCGGTAGAGGCTCCCCTGGCCGACGCCGGCCCGCTTCGCGACCGCGTTCAGGGGCGCGTCGAACCCGTCGGCGGCGAAGACTTCGCGCGCCGCGGCGATGAGCGCCCGGCGATTCTCCGGGCCTGCGCTCGGCCCGCGATTCCGACGCTTCGGGTTCGCTGGGACTTCCTTCCCGGACGCTGGCACATTTGTTAGCGTAGTACCGGACAATGATGTCCGGTCAAGGAGGAGCACATGACCCGATCCTGGGATCGCGAGGTCGACGTACTGGTCGCAGGCACTGGAGCCGCGGGTATGACGGCGGCGATCGCGGCTGCAGACGCAGGCCTCGAAACCCTCATCGTCGAGAGCACCGGCCGCTGGGGCGGCACGACGATGCGGAGTGGTGGCGGCCTGTGGATGCCGAACAACCCGCTCATGCGGCGCAACCGCGTCGCCGACTCGCGCGAGGACGCGCTGACCTACCTCGAGGCCGCCATCGGCCCGGTCGAGGGGGTCGGACCGGCGAGCTCGCACGCACGTCGCGAGGCGTTCGTCGACCACGTCGCACCGACGTTCGACCTGCTCGAGCGCCTCGGCGTGAAGTGGATCGCCGCGAAGCAGTACCCCGACTACTACCCCGACCGCCCGGGCGGCAAGATCGGCCGCTCCATCGAGGTCGTGCCGATCAACGCCCGCCGGCTCGGCGACTGGCTGAAGACGTCGCGCATCAAGGACTCCGTCCCCGCGCCGCTGCGCAACGGCGACGTCGCCCTGCTCTCGCGGGCATGGTCGACGGCCTCCGGGTTCGTCGCGGGCGCGCAGTTCGTGTTCCGCACGCTCGGCGGCCTGCTGACCGGCCGGATGCTCGTCGGCATGGGCGGCGGCCTGATGATCAGCCTCGGGCTGATCGTGAAGGAACAGGGCACCGAGCTCCTGCTCGACTCGCCCCTGACGGAGCTCGTGCAGGACGACACGGGCGCCGTCGTCGGTGCGATCGTGCTGACCCCCGAGGGGCCGCTCGCGGTGCGCACGCGCCGAGGCGTCATCCTCGGCGCGGGCGGATTCGCGCACCACGCCGACTGGCGGACCGAGCACCAGGGCACCGCCGGATACACGTCGGCGGCAGAGGGCGACCTCGGCACCCCCATCGAGCTCGGCCGGAAGGCCGGCGCGGCGCTCGCCCTCATGGACGACGCCTGGTGGGGGGCATCCGTGCCGATCCCCGGCAAGCAGGCGCAGTTCGTGCTCAACGAGCGCAGCGACCCGTTCAGCATCGTCGTCGACCAGTCGGGCGAGCGGTACCTCAACGAGTCCGAGAGCTACATCGACTTCGGGCACCACCTGCTCGAGCGCAACGAGATCGTCCCGGCCGAGCCGTCGTGGCTCATCGTCGAGCGCCGCCACCGGCAGCGCTACATGTTCTCGGCGATGCTCATGGGCGGCAAGGCCCTCGCGGCCGACGGCATCGTGGTGAAGGCCGACACGATCGAGCAGCTCGCGCAGAAGCTCGGCATGAATCCGGCGAAGCTGCGGGCGACCGTCGACCGGTTCAACGGGTTCTGCGAGACGGGCGTCGACGAGGACTTCGGCCGCGGACGCACCGCCTACGACCGCTACTACAGCGACCCTCGCGTGAAGCCGAACCCGAACCTCGGACCGCTCGAGAAGGGCCCGTTCACGGCGATCAAGATCGTGCCGGGCGACCTCGGCACCAAGGGCGGCCTCCTCACCGACGAGCACGCGCGCGTGCTCGACGAGCAGGGAACGGTCATCCGCGGCCTCTACGCTGCCGGGAACACCACGGCCTCCGTGATGGGCCGCACCTACCCGGGCCCGGGCTCGACCATCGGCCCGGCCGCCGTCTTCGGATACCTCGCCGCGACGCATGCGGCCGGGGCATCCGACATCGACGTCGTCTCCGCGACGCCGAAGCAAGAAGAGAAGGAAGCACTCGCATGAGCACCACCAAGACCCTGACGGGCGACGACTCGATCAAGACCTGGCTCGACCACCCGGTCGGCGGTCCGATCCTGCGCGACATGCTCGCGCAGGGCGGCCAGTCCGCCGACGTGTTCCGGCCCGTCAGCCGGCTCGCGATCAAGCGGCTCGTCAAGATGAGCAAGGGGCAGTTCTCGCAGGAGACCCTCGACGCCATCATCGCCCGCGCCGCCGCCGGCGACGTGCCCGCAGGCGCCCCCGCGGCCGAGGTCGACTCCGAGACGGTCGACGAGATCGAGTCGGCGTTCCCCGCCGTCGAGGCCGAGCCGTGGGAAGAGGTCGTCACCCCCGGCCGGTTCGCCGGCAAGACCGTCATCGTCACCGGCGCCGGCAGCGGCATCGGCCGTGCGACGGCCTCGCGCATCGCACGCGAGGGCGGCCGCGTGATCGCGGTCGACATCTTCCAGGACCGCCTCGACGAGTTCGCGGCGGAGCTGCCCGACGCGCAGGTCGTGCCGATCGCGGGCGACATCACCTCCGACGAGGCGGTCGCCGCGATCGTCGCCGCCGCGGGCGAGCAGATCGACGGCCTCGCGAACATCGCGGGCATCATGGACGACATGACGCCGGTCGGCGAGCTCACCGACGCCGTCTGGAACCGCGTGATGGCGATCAACGTCACCGGCACGATGAAGCTCATGCGCGCGGTCATCCCCGCGATGCTCGCGAAGGGCAAGGGCTCGATCGTGAACACCGCCTCGGAGGCCGCGCTGCGCGGCTCGGCCGCAGGCGTCGCCTACACCGCGTCCAAGCACGCGGTGGCCGGCCTCACCAAGTCGACGGCGTTCATGTACGGCCCGAGCGGCATCCGCACCAACGCGGTCGCCCCCGGCCCGACCATCACGAACATCGAGGCGACGTTCGCGTCGCCGCTCGGCGCGGAGCGCGTGCGCAACGCGATGGCGATCCTGCCCGACGCGGCCGAGGCCGAGGCCCTCGCGGCCTCGATCACGTTCCTCCTGTCGGACGACGGCGTGAACATCAACGGCGTCATCCTCCCCTCGGACGGCGGCTGGTCCGTCGCCTGACGCACACGTCCTCGCGGGGCGGGCCGGATCGGAGGGAAGCCGAGCCGCCCGCCCTGCGGGGCATCACGCCCCGTCGAGCTCGCGGACGAGCCGCTTCGGGGCGACCGATCGCCAGGCGAGCTCGACGACCTCGTCGAGCCGCTCGGTCCCGATGGGCGCGAGCCGGAACAGCACGATCGCGTACCCGTCGAAGTGCGGGGTCGTGAAGAACACGTCCGGTTCGTCCCGCACCCACGCGAGCTTCACGCCCTCGTCGGGGACGTGGGCTCCCATGATCACGCCCGTCGGCGCGGCATCCCCGAGCGCGTCGTGGTCGGCCTTGCGCAACGGCCGCTCGAAGACGAACAGCCTGCCGTGCACCCGCCAGGCCGCGATGTCGGGCGGTGGGCGCAGGAGTCCCTCCGCGACGCCGGGCAGCGACATCGCGATGCGGCGCACCTCCTCCAGCGTGGCCATGCGCGTGAGGCTAGCGGATGCCTCGCCCCGCGGCATCCGTCGACCGCCTTCGACGCCGGGATGCCGCGATGCCGGCGCGCCGCGCGAGTCCCCGGAACGCGATATGCCGGTTCCGCCTCATCGCTGAGGGGGAACCGGCATACCGGATGCGCGGAACCGCTGCCCGTTGCTACCGGTCCGTCGAGGCCGACTCGGCCTCGGCCGGGGCGTCCTCGTGGGCGACGCCGTGCACGTGGTGCGTGCGCTCGAGCGCGGCGCCCTCGACGTCGACGTTCGGGATGATCCGGTCGAGCCACTTCGGCAGCCACCACGCGCCTCGGCCGACGAGGTGCATGACGGCCGGCATCAGGAGCATCCGCACGATGAACGCGTCGAACAGCACGCCGACCGCGAGGCCGAAGCCGAGCGGGCGCACGAGGCCGAGGTGCGAGAACACGAACCCGCCGAACACCGACACCATGATGAGCGCGGCGGCGGTGACGACCGCCCGGCCGTTGCGCAGGCCCGCGATCACCGCGTTCTTCGCCGGCAGGCCGTGGACGTACGCCTCGCGCATGCCCGACACGAGGAACAACTGGTAGTCCATCGCGAGGCCGAACAGCACACCCGTGATGATCACCGGCGCGAAGTTCAGCAGGGGTCCCGGATCGTGGACGCCGAACACCGGGCCGAGCCATCCCCACTGGTAGACCGCGACCATCGCGCCGAACGCGGCGAACAGGCTGAGCACGAAGCCACCCGTCGCGACGAGCGGGACCACGAGCGACCGGAACACCACGATCATGATCAGCAGCGACAGGCCGACCACGACGAGCAGGTAGATCGGCAACGCGTCCGAGAGCTTCTGCGAGATGTCGATGTTGCCGCTGGCCGTGCCGGCGACGCCGAGCGCGATCTCGCCGTCGACCGAGTCGACCGTGATCGGCGAGGCATCGCGCAGCTCGTGCACGAGCGCCTCGGTCGACTCGCTCGTCGGGCCCTCCGCGGGCACGACCTGGAACGCCAGGAAGTCCTGCTCCTCGCTCGCGCCGACCGGCGCGACCGCGACGACATCCTCCTGCGACATGAGCCAGTCGGCCAGGTCGGCCTGCACCAGCAGGAGCTCGTCGTCGTCGACCGACGCGGGCAGGTCGGCCGTCACGAGGAGCGGGCCGTTCTGTCCGGCGCCGAACTCGTCCGCGATGATCGAGTACGTCTGGTACTGCGTCGTGTCGGTCGCCTCGGACGAGGCGGCGGGCAGGCCGAGCCGCATCGAGAGGCCCGGGATGGCGATGATGAGCAGGGCCACGATGGATGCCACGAGCGTGAGGATCGCAGTCGAGGTGCGCATCGGCTTGATGACCGTGGCGGCGTGCGCCTCATGGCCGATCTGCGCCCGCGCGCGCTTGCCGAGCACGCGGAGCTTCAGGAGGCCGAGCATCGCCGGCGTCAGGGTGACCGCGATCAGCACGGCGACGAGCACGCAGGCCGCGCCGACGGTGCCCATGACGCCGAGGAACGGGATGCCCGTGACGTTGAGCGCGAGCAGCGCGACGAGCACGGTGGACCCGGCGAACACGACCGCGTTGCCCGAGGTGCCGTTGGCGAGGCCGATGGACTCGTGCAGCTCCACGCCGACGAGCAGCTGCCGTCGGTGCCGGTTGATGATGAACAGCGTGTAGTCGATGCCGACCGCGAGGCCGAGCATGACGCCGAGCACGGGCGTGACCGACGACATGTCGACGACGCCCGAGAACGCGAGCGAGCCGGCGACGCCGACGCCGACGCCGACGAGCGCCGAGACGAGCGGCAGCAGCGCGGGCAGGAGCGCCCGCAGCATGACGATCAGCACGAGGGCCGCGACGAGGACGCCGACGATCTCGCCGACGCCGATCAGGCCCTCGGTCGAGGTGGCGATCTCGGCCGAGTAGTCGACCGTGACGCCGTCGATGTCCTCCGCCTCGAGCACGTCGGCGGTCGCCGTCTTGGTGTCGGCGGAGAGCCCGAACACGGACTCCTCGAACTGGATCACGCCGATCGCGGTCGCGCCGTCGTCGGAGACCGTCTGGATCTCGGCACTCGCGTCGAGCAGGCGCTGGCCCGCGTCGAGCTGCTCGGCGTTCGCGTCGATCGTCGCCTGGTTGTCGTCGATCTGCTGCTGTCCGGCGTCGAGCTGGTCCTGCCCGGCGTCGAGCTGCGCCTGGCCCCCGTCGAGCTGGGCGCGCTGCGCGTCGATCTGCGCCTGCTGCGCGGTGAACTGCGCTTCGGCGAAGTCGTAGGTGCCGTCGGCCTTCGCCTGCGCGACGGCCTGATCGAGCTGCTGCTGGCCGGCTTCGAGCTGGGTGCGGCCGGCGTCGAGCTGCGCCTGCTGCGCGTCGACCTGCGCCTGCTGCGCGTCGA
This sequence comes from Agromyces sp. MMS24-JH15, assembly GCF_043518605.1. Lineage (GTDB taxonomy): Bacteria > Actinomycetota > Actinomycetes > Actinomycetales > Microbacteriaceae > Agromyces. The sequence continues at coordinate 1,136,441 of NZ_CP171358.1, read as the reverse complement.
GCTCGGCCTGGCCGGCGTCGAGCTGCGCCTGCCCGTCCTCGAGCTGGGCCTGGCCGTCCGCGAGCTTCTGGGCCTGCGCGTCGCGCTCGGCCTTCGTGGTGAACGGGTCGATGGTGCTCGACACCCCGTCGATGCCGCCGGCTTCGTCGAGCAGGTCGGCGATCCCGGCCTGCTGGTCCTCGGTGAACGGCGCTCCGTCCTCGGTCTGGAACACGACCGTGCCGGTCGCCCCGCCGATGCCGTCCATCTCGTCCTCGAGCTGGTCGGTGACGCGGGTGGTCTCGGTGCCGGGGATGCTGAAGCTCGTCGCGAGGGTCCCCCCGAACGCGAGGAACGCGCCGACGGCGAGCGCGAGCACGACGAGCCATCCGACGATGACGGTCCAGGCGCGCCGCGCGGAGAACCGCCCGATGCGATAGAGGAGTTCGGCCATAACGATGAGCCTTTCGAGGAGTGGTCGGCATGGCACACCGTCGGGCCTCGGGTCAGGATAACCGACATTTGTCGGAAATCCCCCCAGACGGGAACATCCGGCTGGCAGAATCGCGGGTATGGACCCCCGGATCGTTCGCACGCGGCATCGCCTGCAGGCCGCGCTGCTCGAACTCGCGAGGGAGCATCCGCTCGACGACCTGACCGTCGCCGACATCGCGGAGCGCGCGGGCGTCAACCGCAGCAGCTTCTACCAGCACTACCCCGACAAGGACACGCTCCTCGCCGAGGCGCTCGACGCCGCACTCGACGCCGCCGAGGCGGGGCTCCCCCCGACGCTCGACTCGCTGGATGCCCCGCCCCCCGCGCTCCTCGGCTACCTCGCCCACATCGAGGCGAACGCGGCGATCTACGCGCGGGTACTCGGCGACCGCGGCTCGGCGCTCGTCGTCGAGCGCGTGCGCGCCCGCGTCGAACGCCTCGTCCGCGACGGCGTCGAGGGGTCCGGCATCGCCGCGTACCCGGGCCTGCCGATCGACGTCGTCGCGGCCGGCGTCACGGGCATCGCGCTCGGGGTCATCCGCGCGTGGCTCGACCGCGACCCCCGGCCGTCCGCCGAGGTCGCCGCGGACTGGCTCTGGCGGATGCTCCTCGGCCTCGCACCGTCCTGACCGGTCCGCGACCGCGGCCGCCCGATGTCGCACCCTCCGATGTCGCACGCGCCGATGTCGCACCGCGCGAGTACCGTCGCAGCATCATGCACGTGACGCTCGAACCCTGGAGCGACGGCGACCTGCCCGTCGTCGAACGCGCCAACACCCCGGAGATGACGCGGTACCTCGGCGGTCCGGAGCATCCCGATCAGGTCGTCGAGCGGCACCGCCGCTACCTCCGGTTGCAGGCGTCGGGCGAGGCGAGGATGTTCCGGATCGACGTCGACGGCGTCCCGGCCGGGTCCATCGGGTGGTGGCAGGTCGAACACGACGGGCTCCCGGCGTACGAGACCGGGTGGGGCGTCGAGCCCGCATGGCAGGGCCGCGGCATCGCGCGCGAAGCGCTCCGCCAGGTGATCCGCCGCGTCGCCGCGGAGGGCGACCGCCACCTCCTCGTGGCCTACCCGGGCGTGGCCAACCCCGCCTCGAACGCGCTGTGCGAAGGCGCCGGCTTCGAGCGCGCGGGCACCTCGACGCTGCCGTGGCGCGGCGGCGAACTCGAGGTCGCCACGTGGACCCTCGACCTGTCGCCGCTCGACCTCGGCGATCGCGTCGCCGACGTCGACGAGCGGTTCGAGGGAGACACGCTCGACCTCGACCGCTGGTGGCCGCACTACACGCCGCACTGGTCCTCGCGCGCGCGCTCGGCCGCCCGATGGACGGTCGACGGCGACGGCCTCGAGCTCCGCATCGACGACGACACCGAGCCGTGGGCGCCCGAGTGGGACGGCGACGTGCGTGTCTCGCACCTCCAGACCGGCCAGCACTCGGGGCCGATCGGCAGCGCCGACGGGCAGCACCGCTTCCGCGACGGCCTCGTCGTGCGCGAGGCGCAGGCCCCGCGTCGGCTGTGGCTCGTCCACCACGGCGTCATCGAGGTCCGCATGGCCGCGATCCGCCACCCGGCGGCGATGGTCGCCTGCTGGCCGATCGGGTTCGAGGCCGCGCCCGACGACTGCGGCGAGATCTGCATCTGCGAGATCTTCGGCCACGACCTCGACGACACCGGCGGGCTCGTCGGCGTCGGGGTGAAGCCGCAGCGGGATCCCCGGCTGCGCACCGACTTCGAGCAGGTCCGGGTCGACGGCGACCTCACCGCGATGCACGACTACGCGGTCGAGTGGGAGCCGCACCGGCTCCGCTTCTTCATCGACGGCCGATGGGTGAAGACCGTCGTGCAGTCGATCGACTACCCGGTGCAGCTCATGCTCGACGTCTACGAACTCCCGGATGCCTCGCGCCCGCGCGACACCACGGAGCATCCGCTGCGGTTCCGGGTCGAGCGCGTCCGCACGTTCCCGCCGCGCCCGACCGCCTGACCGGTCCGCAGCCTGCATGGCAGCGGCCCGATCGGACGAGCGACCAGATCAGTCGGCGACCGCGCCGCCCGACACGTCGAACGCGCGCAGCCGGCCGCACATCCCGAACCCGCGCTCGCCCGCGGGTTCCGGCGCCTGCGAGACCCGGGCCGCGGCGAGGTGCGGGTGGATGCCCCGGGCCAGGCCCTCGACGATCGCGAGACTCTGCTCGGCCTGCGCGAGCGGCCCGGCCGCGACGATCTCCGCCCAGCCGGGCGCGCGATCCGCGACGATCGCGGCCGCGGCCGCCTGGAACGCGCGGAGCGGACCGTCGTCGCCTCGGAGCAGCGCGTCGCGGATCGGCAGGTACCCCTCGACCGCGAGGTCGCGTCGGCGCCGGGCCGCGGCCGCGCGCACCGCGACGGATGCCCCGCTCCCGTCGTCGACCGGAAGCGCCGCGGCCGCCCGATACCGGTCGGGGTCGGCGACGACATCGACCGGGAACGTCATGACGGCGTCGCCGGCCTCCGGGAGGCCCGCGTTGCCCATGATCACGAGCACCTGCAGGCCGCCGAGATTGACGGCCCGGTGCACCGTGCCCGGCGTGAACCACACGACCGAGCCGGGTCCGAGCGGGGTCGCCCGGGCGCCCGACGGGTCGAGGGTGTGGAGTTCGCCCGCCCCGGCGACCACGACGTAGCACTCGGTCGACGCGAGATGCAGGTGCGGGCTCCCGCCCAGCAGCCCGTCGGGCGCCGCGTCGTCGTACACGTCGAGGAGCGTCACCGAGGTGCCGCCCGGGAACGTCGAGGCGGGCGAGCTCATGCGGAGGCTCCGATCGGCTGCACGACCTCGACGGTACCGGGCGGGGCATCCGTCGCGACATCCCGGGCGCCCGACGCGACATCCCGGGCGCCCGACGCGGCATCCGAACCGACCCGGGCGAGCACGGCGCGCACCGCGTCGGCGAGCGCAGGCGCCGCGGCGGCGTCGCCGTCGGCGATGCCCACGCCGTAGCGGAAGCGCGCGGTCTCGCCGGGCGCGATCTCGAGTTCCTCGCTGAAGAACGGCGCCGGGCAGAGGCACGCGAACTCGGCGTCGCGCGCGAACCACTGCGGCGGGTGCTGCGGGTTCTCGTGGTGGTCGACCATGAGCACGAGCGAGGTCGCGTCGACGTGGTCGTGCCGGCCCTCGAACGCCATCCACTCGTGGCGGCCGCCGCGGACCTCGTCGCCCGAGCCGATGCCGGTCGCGGTGACCAGCCGACCGCCCGTGAACGAGCGCGGCCCGCGCCAGAACAGGCCGCCGTACCCGGCGTTCTCCCGGCCGCGGGTCGTCGGCGAGCCGATCGGGATCGTGCGGTCGGCGACGTTCGTCATCGCGGTGTCGAACGTGAGCGCCCACGCGTCGTCGGAGAGGATGTCCGCGCGGAGCGCGCGCCGCTCGGTGAAGAGCGGTTCGCCGGCTTCGGTGATCCACTCGAGCCGGTGCACGAACTCGACGGCTCCGGCCTCCGCGGCGAGCGCGTCGATGCCGCGGTGCGCCTGGGTTCCGTCGTTCGCGAGCTGCACGTAGAACCGCCCGTGCACGTAGGTCGGGCCGCCCCAGAAGTTCTCGTCCTCGACGACGGGCAGTGACCAGGCGATGCCCTTGTGCCAGACGTGGTCGTGCGGGCGGAAGAGGCTGACCACGTGGCCGGCGCGCGTGCGGATGGGGTGCACGAACGGCTTCGGCGACTCGAGTTGCGGCGTCTCCGGGGCGTAGGTGTACCGGAACAGCTCGGTCTCGCCGTCCAGCGCCGTGAACCCGGTGCCCACCTCGTGCACGGCCCGAAGGCCCTGCCCCGCGCCGCTCACGCGACGACCTCCTTCACGCGCGCCCACGGCACGGCTCCGCCGTCCATGCTCCGGGAGAAGGGGTCCCCTGCGGAGATCTCCCCCGCCGCGACCGGGATGCCGCGGAACGCCGACGCATAGGTCGCGGCGGCGAACTCGATCGTGCGCCGTGCCTCGCCGACGGACACCTCGGGCGCCTCGCCGGACTCGAGGGCGTCGAGGATCGCCTCGACCTGCAGCCGGTGGCCGCTCGTGACGCCGGCGCCCTCGGACTCGTCCCACAGCGCCGCGAGGTCCTCGTGGCCGGGAGCCGGCGTGAAGGTCCAGTCGTCGTCGTCGTACCCGTACAGGTGCTCGACCTCGACGGTCGCGAACTCGTAGTCGAAGCGGAGGCGCGAGGTCTCGCGCGGCGAGACGACCGAGTTGACGACCGTCGCGACCGCGCCGTTCTCGAACTGCGCGAGCGCGATGGACACGTCCTCGGTGTCGGTCGGGCGCGACTGCCTGGCGGCGAACGCGCTCACGCGCGACCAGGGGCCGAGCACGGCCAGGAGCAGGTCGAACTGGTGGATGCCGTGACCCATGGTCGGGCCGCCGCCCTCGACCTCCCACCGCCCGCGCCACGGCACGTCGAAGTACTCGTCGGGCCGGTACCAGAGGGTCTCGCAGGTCGCGACGAGCGGCCGGCCGAGGACCCCGGATGCCGCGAGCCGCCGGAGCCTGCGCACTGCGGGCCCGAACCGGTGCTGGAAGACGGTGAGCACCGGGACGCCGGTCTCGGCGTTCACGCGGACGAGCTCGTCCATCTCGGCGAGGCTGAGCACGGTCGGCTTCTCGACCAGCGAGGCGACGCCGGCCCGCATGGCCTGGACGGCGATCGGCGCGTGGGTCTTGGGCGGGGTGCAGACGTGCACGAGGTCGAGCCCCGGGTGGGCTGCGAACACGCCGGCGGCGTCCGCGTGCACGTCGGCACGACCGCCGTACTCGGCGGCGAACGCGCGGGCCCGGTCGAGGTCGACGTCGGCGACGGCGACGAGCTCGACGCGGTCGCCGAGCTCCGCGAGCGCGTCGGCGTGGGCGTGGGCGATGCCGCCGGTGCCGATGATGGCGACCCGGAACGGCGTGGACTTCGCAGGCATGTGCGGTGGTGCTCCTTCGATGCGTGATGGTCATCCGAGGGGGTCGCCGGGAGACGGCCCCCTCGGATGCGTGCCACCCGAGGGGTCGCAGGCAGTCGGCCCGCTCGGATGTCGGTCGCGGCTAGGCCGCGTCGATCTCGGCCTGCAGCTCGGCGATGAACGCCTCGGCTGCGTCGAGCGGCTTCGTCTGGCCCGCGAGGACCTCCTGCGTGTAGCGCTGGAGGATGCCCTCGATGCCGCTCGCGCCGTTCGGGGTGACCACCGGCGCGTCGCCGGCCGTGATGCGGCCCAGGTACTCGACCGCGGCGGCGTTCGTCGGGGTCAGGCTGTCCGAGAGGTACTCGCGGATGGCGTCGTTCGCGGGGATGCCGCGCTCGGTGCCGATGATGTCCGCGGCCGTCTCGCTGTTGGTCAGGAAGTCGATGAGGAGCGCGGCCTCGGCGGGGTGCTCGGACTTCGACGACACCGACCAGTACATGGACGGCTTGTAGAAGTTCGGGTGGACGTCCTTCGGCTCGGGGAGCTTGACGAGCCGCAGGTCGGCGCCGCTCGCGTCGGCGAGTGCGGTGATCTGCGTGTTCCACGCCGAGCCGAGCGCGACCTTGCCCGTCGCGATCGCGCCGGCCGAGATGCCCGCGGTCTGGCTCTCGACGATCGCGGCGGGCTGCTGGAGGCCGCCCGCGGCGATGAGGTCGAGCTGGTACTGCCACATGTCGGCGATGGTCTCGGGCGACGCGGTCACGTCGCCGGACTCGTCGAAGAGCTCCTCGCCCGCCTGGCGGACCCAGTACTTCAGGCCGCCCGTGTCGAAGCCGACGATCTGCGCGGACCCGGTGATCGCGCCGCCGCTCTGCTCCGTGAGCTCGGTGGCGAGGTCCGCGTAGTCGTCCCAGGTCCAGGTCTCGTCGTCGGGGAGGTCGACGCCGTACTGGGCGAACAGGTCGGCGTTCGCGATGAGCGAGTAGGTGGCGACGCCGATCGGGAGCGCGTACTGCGTGCCGTCGACGAGGCCGGTCGCGAGCGCCTCGTCGGCGATGTCCGACGTGTCGACGTCGAGCCCGCCGAGGTCGTACAGGGCGCCGCGGGCGCCGTAGGAGGCGAGGTACAGCTCGTCCATCTGGACGACGTCGGGCATCTCGCCCGCCGCGGTCGAGGTGGCCAGCTGGTCCCAGTAGCCGTTCCAATCGGTGTACTGCGGCTCGACCGTGATGTTCGGGTACTCCGCCTCGAACGCGTCGATGGCGGCCTGGGTCTGCTCGGCGCGCGCGTCGCCGCCCCACCAGGTCAAGCTGATCGTGACGGGCTCGTCGCTCAGCTCCGGGCCGCTGTCGGCGGCGGGGGCGCTGCCGCCGGCGCAGCCGGCGAGCGTCAGCGCCGCGGTGGCGGCGACGGCGGCGCCGATGCCGGCCTTCCGCAGGAACGTGGTGCGCATGGTGACTCCTTGGTCTCTTCTTCGGGAACGAAGGGGTGGGTGGGTGGGTGGTGGGGGGGGTGGTGCTACTTGCCTCCGGTCGTCGCGATGCCCTGGATGAGGAATCGCTGGCCGAGGAGGAAGACGAGGAACACCGGCAGGAGCGAGACGACGCTCATCGCGAAGATCGCGCCCCAGTCGGTGGCCGACTGCGCGTCGACGAAGGCGCGCAGTGCGAGCGGCGTGGTGTACTTCTCGGGCTTCGTCAGGTAGATGAGCTGCGAGAAGAAGTCGTTCCACACCCAGATGAAGGTGAAGATCGTGGTCGTGCCGAGCGCCGGCACCATCAGCGGGAGGATCACCTGCAGGAAGGTCCGGCCGTGACCGGCGCCGTCGATGCGGGCCGCCTCGTCGAGCTCCTTCGGGATGCCGCGGATGAACTGGACCATGAGGAACACGAAGAACGCGTCGGTCGCGAGGATCTTCGGGATGATCAGCGGCAGGTACGTGTTCACCCAGCCGAGCTGGGAGAACATGATGTACTGCGGAACGATGATCACGTGGAACGGGAGCATGATCGTCACGAGCATGATCGCGAACCACCACTTCTTCCCGCGGAAGTTCAACCGCGCGAACGCGTAGGCGGCCATCGAGCACGCGACGAGGTTGCCGAGGATGCAGCCGGCCACGACGAGCGCCGAGTTGATGAGGTAGTGCCCGAAGGGCTGTGCGAACGCGTTCCAGCCGTTGACGTAGTTCTCGATCTCGAACGTCTTCAGCACGAGGCTCGGGTCGTTGAAGATCCGGTCGTTCGGTCGGAGCGAGCTCGCGACCATCCAGAGCACCGGGTAGATCATGAGCAGCGCGCCCGCGATGAGGGCGACGTGCTTCAGGATGCTCCGCACCGGGCTGAAGACCCGACGGTTGCGGCTGCGCGCGGGCGTCCGGGTCGCTCCGGTCGGTGCGGCGAGGATCGCGGAGGTCGCCGTGTCGTCGTGGCGACGGCGGTTCAGCAGGTCAGTCATCGTAGAACACCCAGTACTTCGAAGCCCAGAAGTTGATCGCAGTGAAGGCGCCGATGATGACCACCAGCAGCCAGGCGAGTGCGGACGCGTAGCCCATGTCGAACGAGCCGAATCCGCGCTGGTAGAGGTAGAGCGAGAACACCAGCGTCGAGTCGGCCGGCCCGCCCGTGCCGCTCGAGACGACGAACGCCTGCGTGAACGACTGGAACGAGTGGATGATCTGCAGCACGAGGTTGAAGAAGATGATCGGGCTGAGCAGCGGCATCGTGAGGCCCCAGAACTGCCGCCACTTGGATGCCCCGTCGACGCTCGCCGCCTCGTAGTAGGAGGACGGGATCTGGCGCAGGCCGGCGAGGAAGATCACCATCGGCGCGCCGAAGGTCCAGACGTTGAGCAGGATGAGCGTCCAGAGCGCGGTGTCCGGGTCGGAGATCCATCCCTTGCCCTCGATGCCGAAGAGCGCGAGGAACTGGTTGAAGAGGCCGTCGATGCCGAAGATCGTCCGCCACAGCACGGCGATCGCGACGCTGCCTCCGATGAGCGAGGGCAGGTAGTAGACCGACCGGTAGAAGCTCAGGCCGCGCACGCCGCGGTCGAGGAGGACCGCGAGGGCGAGCGCGAGGGCGAGCTGCAGCGGCACCGAGACGAGCACGTAGGTGAAGGTCACGCCGAGCGACTTGTGCAGCCGCTCGTCGGTGAGCATGCGCGTGAAGTTGTCGAGCCCGGTGAACACCGGCGGCTGGAGGAGGTTGTACTTCGTGAAGCCCAGCCACAGCGAGTAGAGCATCGGACCGGCGGTGATCGCGAACAGTCCGACGAACCAGGGCCCGAGGAAGACGAGGGCGGCCTTGCCGTCGCGCTTCGTGGCCTGGGTGGACGCGCCGTTGAGGTGGCGGAGTTCGTTGATCGCGCTCATGCCCGATCGCCTTCCCGCTCGCTGCTGCGGCACGCCTCGATCGGCCGCGTTCGGCGGCGGGGCGAGGTGGGGCTCGACACGGATGCTCCTTCGGATCGGTGACACGAGGGTGAACGACCACCGCAAATAGTGATCGTTCACCCTCAGGTGTGGAAGACGATAGTGAACGATCACCATCTGTGTCAACATGGTCATCGACACCACACGATGGGAGCCAGACGGCATGACGGAACCAGCACCGGCCGAACGCCGACCGACGATCATGGAGGTCGCGAAGCTGGCCGGCGTCTCGCACCAGACGGTCTCCCGGTACATCCGGTTCAACTCGGGCGTGAAGCCCGAGACGAAGGCCCGCCTCGACGCGGCGATCGCCGAGCTCGGCTACCGGCCGAACCTCGTCGCGCGCTCGATGCGCACCAGGCGCACCGGTCGACTCGCAGTGCTCGTCCCCGAGCTCGAGCACAACCCCTCGAGGATGCTCTCGGGCGCGAGCGACGCCGCGCATCACGCCGGCTACTCCATCGACGTCCTCAGCGTCCCCGGCGGCGCCGTCGCGCGCGCCGCGCGCATCGTCGAGCTCGCCGACTCCGGGCAGGTCGAGGGCGTCCTCTCGTTCTCACCCGTGTCGGCCGACTCCGAGGGCCGGTTCGCGACCGCGGGCACCGCGGTCGTCGTCGCCGCCGAGTTCGACGACCAGATGCGCGGAATCGGCGAACTGACGGATGCCTCGCCCGTCGTCGCGATCATCGAGCGCCTCGCCGAACTCGGCCACCGCCGGTTCTTCCACGTGGCCGGCGGCGTCGAGTTCGCGTCCGCGCGAGCGCGCACGCAGGCCTACCTCGACACGGTCGCCCGGCTCGGGCTCGAGTCGATCGGCGTGCACGACGGCGAGTGGTCCGGCGAGTCCGGCGTGGCCGCGATGCACGCGCTGCCCGAGGCATCCGACCGACGGCCGACAGCCGTGATCGCGGCCAACGACCTGATCGCGGCCGGTGTCCTCCGCGGCGCGCACGAGCGCGGGTGGAGCGTGCCGGGCGACCTCAGCGTGACCGGGTGGGACGACGACCCGATGGGCCGATTCCTCACGCCGACGCTGACCACGGTCCGCATCGACCTCGAACTGCTCGGCCGCACGGCGATGGAGCGGCTGATCTCGGTCATCCGCGACGAGACGCCGCCGACGACCGCTGGGCCGCTCACGCGCGTGATCTGGCGGGAGTCGACCGCGGTCGCGCCGTCCTGAGCCCGGCCGCCGGCTACGCCCGTTCCCACACCGCGGCGAGCGCCTGGCCGCCGCCGATGCACATGGTCTCGAGCGCGAGCGTGCCGTCGAACGCGGGCAGCTCGTTCGCGAGCGTCGCGAGCATGCGGATGCCCGTTGCGCCGATCGGATGCCCGATCGAGATGCCGCTCCCGCGCGGGTTGAGGCGCGGGTCCTCGGCGTCGAGGCCCCAGTCGGCGAGGCACGCGAGCACCTGCACGGCGAATGCCTCGTTGAGCTCGATCACGTCGACGTCGCCCATCGCGAGCCCGGCGCGCGCGAGCGCGAGGTTCGACGCGGGCACGGGCGCCACGCCGAATCGCTCGGGGTCGTTGCCGGCGACGGCCCACGACACCAGCCGGAGCGACGGGGCGAGCCCGAGTTCCGCGGCCCGCTCGGGCGTGGTCACGACGACGGCCGCGGCCGCGTCGTTCTGTCCGCTCGCGTTGCCGGCGGTGACGGTCGCATCGGCGTCGGATGCCCCGAGCATCGGCCGGAGCGCGGCCAGCGCCTCGAGCGTGGTGTCGCCCCGGGGGTGCTCGTCGCGGTCGACCACCGTCGGCCCGCGGCGGCCCGGGACCTCGACGGGCACGAGTTCGGCGTCGAATGCGCCCGACTCCTGGGCGGCGACCGCCCGCCGGTGGGACCGCAGTGCGAGCGCGTCCTGCGCCTCGCGCGGGATCCCGTACTCGCGGCGCAGGAGTTCGGCCGCGCCGACGTTGCCCTCGGGCGACGGGTGGAAGCGCCCGCCGACCGTCGCGCGGCCGCGCGCGAGCGCGTCGTGCAGCATCAGCCCGCCGGGCGGCAGGCCGCGCCGGCCCTGCTCGGTGTAGAGGGGCGCGTTCGACATCGACTCCGCGCCGAGCGCGACGACGACGTCGGAGACGCCGGTCTGGACCTCCATCGCCGCGTTCAGCACGGCCTGGAGTCCCGACCCGCAGCGCCGGTCGAGCTGGTACCCGGTCGTGGTCACGGGGAATCCGGCGTTCAGCGCGGCGACGCGACCGAACGCGGGGGCCTCCATCGACGGATAGCCCTGCGCGCCGATCACGCCGTCGACCGCGGCGGGGTCCAGGCCCGTCCGCTCGAGCAGCGCGCGCAGCACGGTCTCGGCGAGCGCGAGCGCCGAGACCGGCGCGAGCGCGCCGCCGAAGCGGCCGACCGGCGTGCGCAGCGGCGAGCAGACGACCACGTCGCGGAGCTCGGTCATGCGGAGGCCCCGCCTTCGCCGGTCGAGGAGCGCCCGAGCGGAGCGAGGACGCGTCTCGAGGCCGACGGGACTCGGTCTCGAGACGCGTCGCCTCCGGCGGCGCTCCTCGACCACCGGGACGTGCGGCTCCGCCGCGCGCGGTGCTGATCGGTGGTCGAGTAGGCCGCGACGAAGGAGGAGCCGTATCGAGACCCGGTGACGCGTCTCGAGGCCGACGAGACTCGGTCTCGAGACGCGTCGCCTCCGGCGGCGCTCCTCGACCACCGGGAGGTGCGGTTCACACTCCCTCCCCGAGGGTGAACGCGGCGCCCGTGGCATCCTGCACCTGCTCGACCGTGACGCCCGGCGCGAGCTCGACGAGCACGAGCCCGTCGGCCGCCACGTCGAGCACCGCGAGGTCGGTGATGATCCGGTCGACGCACGCACGTCCCGTGAGCGGCAGCGTGCACTGCGGCACGATCTTCGCCGTCCCGTCCTTCGCGACGTGCTCCATGACGACGATCACGCGTTCGGCGCCGTTGACGAGGTCCATCGCCCCGCCCATGCCCTTGACCATCTTCCCGGGCACGGCCCAGTTGGCGATGTCGCCGCCCGCGCTCACCTGCATGGCACCGAGCACGGCGGTCGTGATGCGCCCACCGCGGATCATCCCGAAGCTCGCGGCCGAATCGAAGTACGCCGCACCCGGCAGCACGGTCACGGTCTCCTTGCCCGCGTTGATGAGCTTCGGGTCCTCCTCGCCCTCCCACGGGTACGGGCCGACGCCCAGGATCCCGTTCTCGGAGTGCAGCACGACCTCGACGCCGTCGGGCAGGTGGTTCGGGATCAGCGTCGGCAGGCCGATGCCGAGGTTCACGTACGAGCCGTCCTCGAGCTCGCGGGCCGCGCGTGCGGCCATCTCGTCGCGCGTGAGCGGCATCAGCGGGCTCCCTCGTCCTCGGCGGCGGTTCCGGATGCCCCGGACCGATCGGATGCCCCTGGCCGGGGCCGCACGGTGACCTTCTCGATCGGCAGGTCGGCGCGCTGCTCGGGCGTGAGCACCACGACCCGGTCGACGTAGATGCCCGGCAGGTGGATATCGTCGGGGCCGAGCACGCCCGGCTCCACGAGTTCGTCGACCTCGGCGATCGTGACCTTCCCGGCCATGCCCGCGAGCGGGTTGAAGTTCCGGGTCGACTTCTCGAACCGCAGGTTCCCGTGCCGGTCGCCGACCGCGGCCCGGACCAGGCCGAAGTCGGTGCGGATGGCCCGCTCGAGCACGTACTCGCGGTTCTTCCCGAACGTGTCGAACGGGCGCAGCTCCTTCGGCTCGCTGACGAGCGCGATCGAGCCGTCGGGCGCGTAGCGCAGCGGCATCCCGCCGTCGGAGACGACCGTGCCGGCGCCCGCGGCCGTGAAGAACGCGGGGATCCCGACGCCGCCCGCGCGGAGCCGCTCGGCGAGCGTGCCCTGCGGCGTGAGCTCGACCTCGATCTCGCCCGAGAGGTACTGGCGCCCGAACTCGCGGTTCTCGCCGATGTAGCTCGCGATGACCCGGCGGATGCGGCCGAGCTCGAGGAGCTCGGCGAGGCCCCACCCGTCGACGCCGCAGTTGTTCGACACGACCTCGAGGTCGGTCGCGCCCTGCGCGACCAGCGCGCGGATGCTCCAGATCGGCACGCCCGAGAGGCCGAACCCGCCGACGGCGACGGATGCCCCCTCGAAGAAGTCGGCCACCGCGTCGGCGGCGCTGGCGACGGTCTTATCCATGGTGCTCCTCGTTCTCCCGTCGAGCGGGCTCGGGTTCGTGCTGGTGGGGTTCCTGCTGATGGGGTTCGGTCGGGCCGGGTTCGGTCGGGCCGGGTCCGTCCAGGTCGAGTTCCGCGAACACGTCGCGCATGATCGCGAGGCCCCGGTTCGCGGCCGGCAGCCCCGCGTAGAGTGCGGTGTGCAGGATCACCTCGGCGATCCGTTCCCGGCTGAGCCCGTTGCGCAGCGCCGCGCGGACGTGCATCCGGATCTCGCCCTCGTGGCAGCCGGTCACGAGGCTCGCCAGGGTCGCGATGGACCGCTCCGCGCGCGTGAGCTGGGGCCGCGCCCAGATCTCGCCCCACGCGTACCGCGTGATGAAGTCCTGGAAGTCGGCGGTCTCGGGCGTGATCGCGGCGTTCGCGCGGTCGACGTGCGCGTCGCCCAGCACCGCGCGGCGCACGCGCATCCCGCGCTCGGCGGCGCCCCTCGCGGTCGCGGCGGGCGTGCCCGCTGCGTCGTCGCGCTCGGCCTCGCCGGTCGTCGCGCCGGCCGACGCGTCGCCGACCTCGGCGATGAACTCCGCGAGCAGCGCGGCCGCGGTATCCGGATCCTCGAGCGGCACGAGGTGCCCCGCGCCCGGCACCTCAATGAACCGGGCATCGGGCAGTGCCTCGGCGAGCTCGCGCATGGCCGACGACGTCGTGACCGGGTCGTGCTCGCCGCTCGCGACGAGCGCCGGCACGCGCACCGAGCCCAGCGTCGGGCGTCGGTCGAACGCGGCGAGGGCGCCGCAGCAGCCGATGTACGAGGCGTCGTCGACGTCGATGAGCAGCTTCAGCGCCCGACCCCCGGGCCCGTCGGGGTTCGCCGCGAGGTACCCCGGCGCGAACCAGCGCTGCGCGCTGCCCGCGACGAGCGACGCGGTGCCCGACGCGCGGACCTGCGCCGCGCGCTCCTCCCACGCCTCCGAGGTGCCGAACTTCGCGGCGCTGCAGAACATCGCGAGGCTCAGCACGCGCTCGGGGACGGTCGCCGCGAGCTCGAGCGCGACGCCGCCGCCGAGCGAATCGCCCGCGACGTGGAACGGACCGCCGCCGGCCTCGTCGACGACGTCCAGCACGCCGGCCGCGAGGTCGTCGACCGTGAACGGCTCGTCGGTCGCGGGCGAGACACCGTGGCCCGGCAGGTCCACCAGGAGGATGCGCGGCGCGTCGCCGCGGCCCGCGAGCCTCGCGACCACGCCGTCCCAGAGCTCGGTCGTGGTGCCGAGGGACGGCAGCAGCACGAGCAGCGGACGGTCGGCTGGGGATGCCGCGTCCGGCGCGGGGGCGCCGACGAGCGTGCCGCGCAGGCGGGGACGGGTCACGACGGCTCCTCGTTCGCGGTGGTGCGGTCAGTCGGGTCGGTGCGGTCGGCGATGCCGCGGAACCGCGCGACGGCGGCGTCGACGACGACCGCCGTCGCCGAGCGCACGAGCTCAGGGTCCGAGCGGACCGCGGGATGGAGTCCGAGATTCCGGGCGACGGCGTCGTGCTCGACCTCGAGGCCGGCGATGAGCCCGGGCAGCGCGGCCGCACTCGTCACCGCGAGCCGGACGAGCCCGCGGAACGCCGGCCATTCGGCGTGCCACTCCCCCGCCGGTCGCGCGTCGGATGCCACGGCCGCCGCGTGCACGGTCGCGACCAGCCCGGGCGCGCGCAGTCCGTTCGCGGTGAGCAGCACCGCGTCGACCGGGTTGCGCTTGTGCGGCATCGCGCTCGAGCCGCCGGTCGACGCGAGGTGGACCTCGCCGACCTCGGTGCGCGCGAGGAACGCGAGGTCGCGCCCGATCCGGCCGAGCGCCCCGGCGACCAGCGCCGCCTCGTCGGCGATCACCACGACGGGCGCCCGGTCGACGTGCCACGCCCGGCCCGGATCGTCGAGGCCCAGTTCGCGCGCGACCCCGGCGCGCAGCCGCGCGGTGGCATCCGCTCGCCCGGCGGCCGCGACGAACGCGGCACCTGTGCCGACCGCGCCGCCGAGCTGCACCGGGAACGATGCGCGGTCGAGCGCCTCGATCGCGCTCGCGACGCCGTCGAGCCATCCCGCGATCGTCGCGCCGAACGTGGTCGGCTCGGCGTGCTGCCCGAGCGTCCGGGCGATCGCGAGCGTGCCGCGCTCGGCGTCCGCGAGCCCGGCGAGCCGGTCGCCGGCGTCCGCGAGGTCGGCGCGCGCGCCCGCGAGCGCGCGCTTCGCGACGACCACGAGCGCGCTGTCGAGCACGTCCTGGCTGGTCGCGCCGCGATGCACCCACCGAGCGGATGCCCCGACCACGTCCTCGGCATGCTCGCGGAGCTGCGCGACGAGGTCGATCACGGGCACCCCGCCCGCCCGCGCCCCGGCGGGCAGCCGGGCGCGATCGATCGCCTCCGGGTCGAGCGCCGCGGCGAGCGCGGTCAGGTCCTCGCCCACGAGTCCGCCC
Source organism: Agromyces sp. MMS24-JH15 (assembly GCF_043518605.1). GTDB lineage: Bacteria > Actinomycetota > Actinomycetes > Actinomycetales > Microbacteriaceae > Agromyces. The sequence goes on along the minus strand of NZ_CP171358.1, from coordinate 1,121,009 downwards.
CAGGCGACGACCAGCGCACGCTCGACCTCGACGAGCGCGGCGAGCACCGCGTCGTCGGAACATCCGTCGTCCCCGCCGAGCGGCTCGAGCAACCCCCAGTCGAATGCGGTCATCGCACTACCGATCCTGCCCTCAGTACCCGAAGTAGTCGAGGAAGACGGTCTCGCCCTCGCCCTGCAGCCGGATGTCGAAGCGGTAGCTCCGCTCGCCGTCGGCGGTCGCGACGAGCGTGCCGCGGCGATCGGCGGCGACGCGGGTCAGCAGCGGGTCGCCCGCGTTCGCCTCGGGTTCGTCGTCGAAGTACGCGCGCGTGAACAGGTGGTGCGCGAGGCCCCGGGCGAAGACCGTCACGAGCACGTAGGGCGCGGAGCCCGGCCGGGTCGCGCCCGGCTTCACGGTCGTGAACGAGTAGTGCCCGACGCGGTCGACCGGCGTGCGGCCCCAGCCGGTGATGCGGTGGCCGTCGCGTTCGATGCTGCCCTCGACGGAGATCGGCGTGCCCGAGGCATCCGCGCCCCAGAGCTCGAGGATCGCGTCGGGGATCGGGTCGCCGGCGCCGTCGACGACGGTGCCGTGGAGCCGGATCGCGGCCGGATTCCACGGCGCGGCGATCTCGCCGCCGCGCTCGAGCGGGAGCGCGTACCCGAAGAACGGGCCGACGGTCTGCGACGGGGTCTGGAGGAACTCGGGCGCGGGCTGGTTCGTCTCACGCATGGTCGGCGTCCTCCGGCTCCATCCAGGTGGCCCTCGCGCCGGTGAGCACGATGTCCCACCGGAATCCCAGCGCCCATTCGGGCTCCGAGACGTCGTGGTCGTACGCGCCGATGAGGCGATCGCGGGCCGGCTGGTCGGGGATCGACTGGTAGATCGGGTCGAGCGCGAACAGCGGGTCGCCCGGGAAGTACATCTGCGTGATCAGTCGCTGCGTGAACTCGCTGCCGAACAGCGAGAAGTGGATGTGCGCCGGCCGCCACGCGTTCCGGTGGTTCTTCCACGGGTACGGGCCGGGCTTGATCGTCGTGAACCGGTAGGAGCCGTCGTCACCCGTGATCGCGCGGCCGACGCCCGTGAAGTTGGGATCGAGCGGTGCCGGGTGCTGGTCGCGCTTGTGCACGTAGCGGCCCGCCGCGTTCGCCTGCCAGATCTCGATGAGCTGCCCGCGGACCGGCCGGCCGTCGCCGTCGAGCACGCGACCGGTCACGATGATGCGCTCGCCCTGCGGCTCGCCGGCGTGCTGGATGGTGAGATCGGATTCCTCGGCCGCGACGTCGGTGTGGCCGAAGGCCGGGGAGGTGAGCTCGATCTCCTCGGGGTCGGCGCGGACGAGCTCGTGCGTCGGGTGGCGGAGCACCGAGCTGCGGTACGGCGGGAAGTCGATCAACGGGTGCGGGCTCGTCCGGCCGGCGGCCGCGGCCGCGGCGTGCGCCTCGGCGATCTCGGCAGAGATCTGGGCCTGCGTGAGTTCGCCCGCCGCTGCCGCGCCCGCGGCGATACGCCGCGCGCCGGAACCGAGGGACGCAGCGGGAGCAACCCGGTGCGGGATGGGTTCGTCCGTATTCGAGACCGGAGCGTTCACGGTCCGCCTTTCGCGTCATTGGGAACGTGGCTCCATGGTGCGCCAACAGACCGGCGGGTCGCACCACGGTTTCCATTCAATGGAAGGCTGGACGCGGCATCCGAGGCTGGGGCTCCCACGACGATGCCGCGGCCGTGGGGGAGAATACGTGCCGTGCATCCAGAGCCGTCCGCCGAGCCCGTACCCACGTCGAGACGCAGCCGCCCCGACCGGCGCACCGTCCGGATCCTCCTCGCTGTCGGTGGTGCGGCCATCGTCGGCGGGCTGGTCGCCGTCCCGGTCGCCCTGGCGAGCATCGATCGGCACGACGCGGCGCGGGCCCGTGAGCTCGCCGTGGAGACCGCCGCCGAGGCTGCGGCAGCCGAGTCCTTGGCTGCGGCGAAAGGTGATGCCGCCGACGTCAACGCCCGACTCGCCGGCTTCAGCGCCTCGCTCGGCGCGGTGGTGAGCCCGGATGCCGCCGCCGCCTTCGAAGCGGCTCGCGTGAACCTCGCGCTGGCCATCGCGTCGGGCGACCGGGGCGAGCTCACCGCGGCGGTCGACGCCGTCGCCGACGCCCTGGATGCCCTCGCTGAGAGCGCCGACGGACAGGCCGACGCCCTGATCGCCGCGAGCCCGCTCGCCGACGCGACGGCGAGTGCGGCGCTCATCACGGCGATCGCCGACCTCCGGGCAGCCGACGACGTGGTCGCCGCCCTCGACCGGCTGAAGGCCCTCCGGGACGCGGTGGTCGCATCGCATGCAGCCGGTCAGGCCGCTGCCGATGCTGCCGCGGCCGCCGAGCAACGAGCTCGGGCCGAGGCGGAGGGCGGCTGGTCCGGTCGCGACGCTGGAGGCGGGGCCGGCGCGGGCAACGCATCCCCTGGCTGGCCGGCACCGGAACCCGCAGTCTGGCTGTCGCCGGGGCCGTCACCGAACTGCGGCGAGTTCCCGACCGGACAGGTCGTCGAACTGGTCATGAGCTGGACCGCCCGCGAGGGCAACACCGTCGACATGTCCTACGCGCTGACGGACTCGCCGGTCCAAGCGACGAGCGGGTTCATCCCGATCGTGTCGGGCGGAGGACCGTCCGGATCGGTGGCGATCCCGAGGACGTGCCCTGTGGGGCCGGGACCGCTCCCCTACCTCACTGTCAGGGCGGTCGCGAGTATCGGCGGAGTCACGACGACATTCCCCTACATGTACTGGGGACTCTGAGCGGCGACCCCGTCAGCCGCGCGATCGAGCGACCCGAGACCGGTCAGAACGGGAGGCCCGCGTACTGCTCGGCGAGGGACTCCTGCGCATGGCGCGAGCCGAACAGGTACTCGAGCTGGCCGACCTGGCTCCGATAGCGGAAGTCGCGGGCCGAGGCATCCGGTGCCTCGCGGTGCACGTGGAGCATGTCGGTCATCCACTGCGAGAACTGCTGCACCTTCCACTGGCGCGCGAGGGCTGCGTCACTGTAGCCGTCGAGTCCGGCTTCGTCGCCGTCGCGGATGCTCCGCACGAGTGCGCGCCCGAGCAGGGTGACGTCGGCGATCGCCGAGTTCAGGCCCTTCGCGCCGGTCGGCGGGACGATGTGCCCGGCGTCGCCGGCCAGGAACAGCCGGCCGTGCGACATGGTCGAGACGACGAACGAGCGCATCGGGGTGATCGACTTCTCGGTGATCGCGCCCTCGTGGAGCGTCCAGCCGTCGCTGCCGAGGCGGGTCTGCAGGGCATCCCAGATGCGTGCGTCCGACCAGTCGTCGATCGACTCGTCGCGATCGACCTGGAGGTACAGCCGCGAGACCTCGAGCGAACGCATCGAGTGCATCGCGAAGCCGTCGGGATGCAGGGCGTAGATGAGGTCGTCGGTCGAGGGCGGGACATCCGCGAGGATCCCGAGCCAGCCGAACGGGTACTCGCGCTCGAAGGCGCGCAGTCCCGGGACAGCGGGGCGCGACGGCCCGTGGTACCCGTCGGCGCCGACGACGACGTCGCAGTCCAGGACGCCGGCCGTGCCGCCGTCGGTGAACGACACGTGCGGGCTCGAGCCGTCGAGGCCGTGCAACTCCACGTCGGCGACCTCGAAGCGGATGTCGCTGCCGATCCGGTCGTGCTCGGCGAGCAGGTGGCGCACGAGCGCCTGCTGGCCGTAGATCGTGACCGTGCGGCCGACGAGATCGACGAAGTCGACGTGGTGCCGCTGCCCCTCGTGCTGGAGGTGGATGCCGTGGTGCGTGAGGCCGCGCTCGCGCAGGTCGGCGTCGAGGCCGAGTTCGCCGAGCACGTCGACCGACCCCTGCTCGAGCACGCCCGCCCGGATCCGACCGAGCAGGTGCTCGCGCGAGGTCCGCTCGAGGATCGTGAAGCCGATGCCCGCCCGCTGCAGGATGTGACCGAGCAGGAGCCCTGCGGGGCCTGCGCCGATGATGGCGACCTTGGTTCGCACGGGACTCCGTTCACGTCGATGTGGGGTGGTTCCATGGTGCGCGCGCCTCGGCGACGGCGCATCCTCGATTCCATTGGATGGAAGTCGGCCAGCCGGACGCGTGGAGTTCAGAGCTCGATCGCGACGCCCGTCTCGCGCTCGGAGAACGCCCAGAGCCGCTCGATCGCGCGCTCCCGGCCGGGCCGCAGCAGCGGGAGCCGCACGGGCCGCCCCGTGTTGATCCATCGCGGCCCGTAGAGCTCGCCGCCCTTCGCCGCGGGGTCGGTCGCGGCGCGCAGTTGCGGCAACGCGCCCTCGGGCGGCGCCATGCCGGTCGACGCGGCCGCACGGGCGAAGAACGGCGCCATCCGCCCGCCGCCGCCCTCGCGGACCGTGCGCAGCTGCAGGTCGCTGTGGGAGAGCCCCGGGTGCGCGATCAGGCTCTGCGCCCGAACGCCCGCCCGCGCGAACCGCTCGTGCAGCCCGAGCCCGAAGTGGTAGTTCGCGAGCTTCGCGTTGCCGTACGCCCGCCAGGCGCCGTACCGGCCCTCCAGGTAGGGGTTCCCGAGGTCGATCGCCCGGCCGAAGTGATGCGCGGTCGAGGTCACCGTCACAACCCGGGCGGCGGGGGCAGCGAGCAGCGACGGGAGCAGGAGCGCGGTGAAGGTCCAGTGCCCGAGGTGATCGACCCCGAGCTGCGTCTCGAAGCCGTCCTCGGTGCGCCCCTCGGGCATCGCCATGACGCCCGCGTTGTTCACGAGGAGGTCGATCGCGGGGTGCCGTTCGGCGATCTCCGCCGCGGCGCGGCGGACGGAGGCCTGGGATCCGAGGTCGAGCGCGACGACCTCGAGCGCGGCATCCGGCGTCTCGTCGCGGAGTCGCGCGACCGCGGCGGCGGCCTTCCCCTGGTCGCGCACGGCCAGGACGACGTGCGCACCCTTCGCCACGAGGGCCGAGGCGGTCTCGAGTCCGAGGCCGCCGTTGGCGCCGGTGACGACGGCGACCCGGCCGTGCAGGTCGGGGATCGAATCGCGCGTGTAGGCCATGGCTTCCTTTGCTACCCCCGCCACCCCAACGCGGCCGAGATGCCGCGCCCGGCGATCCGGACGCCGAGCGCGAACTGCGGCTCGGTCCGCCGCTCGACGTGCGCGATGATCGAGACCGCCGCGACGACGTCGCCCGAGGCATCCCGAACCGGTGCCGCGACCGAGAACGCGCCCTTGGTCATGGCCTCGACCGAGGTCGCGAGGCCCGTGCGCCGCACCTCGGCCATGCGGGCGCGCAGTGCATCTTCCTCGACGATGGTGCCCGGGAGGTAGCGCTTCAGGCCGGCCGAGACGACGTCCTCGAAGACGCCGGGCGGCGCGAACGCCAGGAGCGCCTGGCCGACGCCGGTCGCGTGCAGCGGCAGCCGCGAGCCGACGTCCGTGATGGTCCGCACGGCGTCGGGGCCCGACAGCCGTTCGAGGTAGACCACGCCGAGCCCGTCGCGCACCGCGAGGTGTACGTGCTCGCCGGTCGCGTCGAACAGGTCGTCGAGGTACGGCTTCGCGGCCGTGCGGAGTCGCCGCGACGAGGGCTGGCGGACCGAGAGCCGCCACAGCTTGATGCCCACGCGGTACGTGCCGTCGTCGGCGCGGACCAGCCCGCCCCACGCGAGCCATTCGCCGACGAGCCGGTGCGCGGTCGACAGCGGCAGCGCGGCGCGCGCGGCGATCTCGCTCAGCGTCAGCTCGTCGCCGCGCTCGAACGCGTCGGCGATCGCGAAGAGCTTCTCCGCGACGCTGCGGTCGTCGTCCCCCCGGCGTGGCATCGTTCCATCCTATGGAAACGACCCTCTGGAACCGACGTCGGATGCCGGGAACGACGCCGGACGCCCGAGATCCCGCCGACACACGCGGGGACTAGCATCGCGACCATGGCGAACCCCGAACCGGCGTCGACGCCGCTCATGACCCACCGGCAGATCCTCTTCGTGATCTTCGGACTCATGGCGGGGATGTTCCTCTCGGCCCTCGACCAGACGGTCGTCGGCACATCCATCCGAACGATCGGCGACGACCTCCACGGCCTCAGCCAGCAGGCCTGGGTGACCACCGCGTACCTCATCGTCTCGACGATCTCGACGCCCCTCTACGGCAAGCTGTCCGACATCTTCGGGCGCCGCCCGCTGTTCATCATCGCGATCGTGATCTTCATCGTCGGCTCGCTGCTGGCGTCGTTCTCGCAGACGATGACGCAGCTCGCCGCGTTCCGCGCGATCCAGGGCCTCGGCGCGGGCGGCCTGATGTCGATGCCGCTCGCGATCATGGGCGACATGCTCGCGCCGCGCGAGCGGGCCAGGTACCAGGGTTACTTCCTCGCGGTGTTCGGCATCTCGAGCGTGATCGGCCCGCTCATCGGCGGCCTGTTCGCGGGCGCCGACGAGATCCTCGGGATCACGGGTTGGCGCTGGGTGTTCCTCATCAACGTCCCGATCGGCCTCGTGGCGCTCGCGATCGTGCTGCGGTTCCTGCACCTGCCGAAGCACCCGTCGCACCACGTCCGGATCGACTGGTGGGGCGCGGCCCTCGTCGTCATCGGCCTGGTCCCGCTCCTGCTCGTCGCCGAGGAGGGCCGCGAATGGGGCTGGTCGAGCCCGGCGGCGATCGCCTGCTACGTCATCGGCGTGCTCGGGATCATCGCGTTCGTCATCGTCGAGCGGATCATGGGCGACGACGCGATCATCCCGCTCAAGCTGTTCCGCTCGGCGACGTTCTCGATGGCGACCGTCATCGGCGTGTTCATCGGCTTCGGCATGTTCGGCGCGATGCTGACCATCCCGCTCTACCTGCAGCTCGTGTTCGGGTCGACGCCGACCGAGAGCGGATTCCAGATGCTGCCGATGATCCTCGGCCTCATGGTCGCCTCGATCGGCAGCGGCCAGATCATCGCGCGGACCGGCCGGTACCGGATCTTCCCGATCCTCGGCACGGCGCTCCTGTCGCTCGGATTCCTCGAGCTCACGTTCCTCGAGTACGACTCGTCGTACTGGCACATCGCCGGCGGCATGCTCCTCATCGGCCTCGGCCTCGGCCAGCTCATGCAGACCCTCACGATCGCGAGCCAGAACTCGGTCGGGCTGCGCGACATGGGCGTCGCGACGAGCGCCTCGACGTTCTTCCGCCAGATCGGCGGCACGATGGGCACCGCGGTGCTGCTGTCGCTGCTGTTCACGCTCGTGCCGCAGTTCGTGTCGACGTCGCTGTCCGACGAGGAGACCTTGACGAGCGCACTCGACGCCGCGCTCGATCCGGCCGTCGCCGAGGCTCCCGAGAACCAGGCGATCATGGAGACGATCTACACGCCGATCGTCACGCCGATCGTCGAGGCGCTCCCGCCCGGCGTCGACCTCTCGAACGCGGACGCGCGAGCGCAGGTCGTCGAGCAGGCCGTGCCGACGTTGCAGCAGGCGTTCGAGGATGCCTCGGACGGGTCCGGCGACGGATCGGAGGCGTCCGGCGCCGCGCTCGACGACAGCTCGTTCCTCGTCGACGCCGACCCGCGCCTCACGAAGCCGTTCCTCGTCGGCTTCAACGAGGCATCCGTCCGCGTGTACTGGATCGCGCTCGTGGTCGTGCTCATCGCGTTCGTGCTCTCGCTGTTCTTCCGCACGCCGCCGCTGCGCGCGAAGTCCGCGATGCAGGAGGCCGCCGACGAGCGGGCCGCGGCGGCCGCGGGGACCGACTCGGCCGACGACGGGGAGCGCGCGGACACCGGATCGATCGCGACGCTCGCGGCCGAGGAGTTCGGCGCGATGGTGGAGCCGGGCGGGGACCCGAGCATCCACGACCGGAGCTGAGCGAGCTGCCGGTCCGACCCGCCCTCGCGCTCAGCCGTGCGCAGCGGCCGCGCGGGGCATCCGCTCGTACCGGTCCGGCGTGATCTCGAGCTCGGCCTGCCCGGCCGTGAGCGAGCGCAGGTCGAGCACGTAGCGCGCGAGCTCGGCCTCGGGCACGTTCGCGTGGACGCGCGCGCGCCCGTCTTCGGCGGTCTCGGTCGCGTTCACGCGCGCCCGCCGGCCCGAGAGGTCGGTGAGCACGGCGCCCTGCAGGTCGGCGGGCACCGTGACCGTGACGGCCGACACGGGCTCGAGCACGACGGTCCCCGCGTCGGCGAGCGCGGCCTTCACCGCGAGCGAGCCCGCGGTGCGGAACGCCATCTCGGACGAGTCCACCGAGTGCGCCTTGCCGTCGAACAGCTCGACCTTGACGTCGACGACGGGGTGCCCGCTCGGCCCGCCCGCCGCGAGCGCGTCGCGCGCGCCCTTCTCGACGGCGGGGACGTACGACTTCGGCACCGCACCGCCCACGACCGCGTTCACGAACTCGAAGCCCTCGCCGGGTGACAGCGGCGAGACGCGCACCTGCACGACCGCGAACTGCCCGTGCCCGCCGGACTGCTTCTTCAGCTTGCCCTCGGCGGTCGCGCTGCCCGCGATCGTCTCGCGGTAGGCGACGGGTGCGGGCCCGGTGGTCACGTGCACGCCCAGCACGCGGGCCATCCGCTCGACCGCGACCGCGACGTGCGTCTCGCCGAGGCCGCGGAGGATCGTGTCGCTCCCGGTGCGTTCGACGACGAGCGTGGGGTCCTCGGCCGCGAGCCGGGTGAGCGCGGACGACAGCTTGGCGTCGTCGGACTGCGAGACCGGTTCGAGGCTCACGGAGTACACCGGATGCCGCTCGGGCAGCGGGGCCGGCCGCGCGACGCCGCTCGGCCGCGACCAGAGCAGGGAGTCGGTCGGCGTGCCCTGCAGCTTGGCGACCGCCCCGACCTCGCCCGCGCGGAGCGATCCGGCCTGCAGGTGCTCGGCGCCGCGGAGGCGGAACAGCCCCGCGAGGCGCTCCTCCTGCCCGGTCTCGGCGTTGCGGAGCCGGTCGCCCGGGCGGAGCACGCCCGAGAGCACCTTGAGCATCGACACCTGGCCGACGAACGGGTCGGCGACGGTGCGGAAGACGTGCACGAGCTTCTCGCCCGACGCCTCGCACGCGACCGCGACCTCGGTGCCGCCGACGCCGTCCGCGCCGCCGACCACGATCCGCGCGTCGCGCACCCCCGCCGCGGGCGCGAGCGCGCACACGAGGTCGAGCACGCGGTCGACGCCCGTGCCGGAAACGCCCGAGCAGACCACGACCGGCACGGCCTCGCCCGCGGCGACCTCGCGCGCGAGCGTGCGCTCGAGGTCGGCGGCCGCGGGTTCGTCGCCCTCGAGGTACGCCTCGAGTTGCGCGTCGTCGTGCGAGACGATGTCCTCGGTCACGGCGACGTGCGCCTCGTGCTCCTCCGCGACGGCGTCGGGCGGCAGGTCGCCGGTCGAGTGGCGGCCGGATGCGTCGTAGTCGTGCGCGCGCTCGGCGAGCACGTCGGCGACGCCGTGGAAGGCGTGCTCCTCGCCGAGCGGCAGTTCGATGGGCCACACGATGTCGCCGAGCACCTCGCGGAGCTCGGCGACGACGTGCCGGAAGTCGGCGCGCGCCCGGTCCTCCTGCGTGACGACCGCGATCACGGGCACGCCCGCGTCGCGCGCGGCGGCGGCCGCCACGCGCGTTCCGGCGACGACGCCGTCGACCGCGCTGACCACGAGCAGCGCGACGTCGGCGACGGCGAGCGCGGTGTCGACGGCGCCCACGAAGTCCGGATGCCCCGGCGTGTCCGCGAGCGTGAGCGCGTGCGTCGTCCCGTCCTCGCAGGTCCAGTCGACCGCGGCGAGCGCGAGCGTGAGGCTCGCGCCGCGCGCGATCTCCTCGGGCTCGTGGTCGGATACGGTCGAGCCCTGCTCGACGCTCCCGAGCCTCGGGATGACCCCGGCCCGGTGCAGGATCGCCTCGACGAGGCTGGTCTTGCCGGAGCCCGCGGCGCCGATGAGCGCTGCGGTCCGGTGGGTCTGGGGTGCTGCCTGGTCCATGGGGCCTCCCGCGCCGGTGCGGATCCGTGGGTTCCATCGTGCCCCGCGCGGTCGCCGCTGCCAAGGGCGAGTCGGATGTCACGCCCCGCGTCGCTCGCAGGGTTCGGCTCGGGTCATCCCTGCTCGACGGTGAGCTCGACGACCCGGTTGAGCTTCGCGAGCGCCTCGTCGAACACGCCGTCGGGGGTGTTGTCGACGATCTGGCCCTCGCGCGAGCCCAGGCCGACGCAGTCGCCGAGCACCTCCTCGGGCACGCCGGCGCGGCGGAGCTCGGCGAACACCGCCTCGCAGCGGGCGAGCGACAGTTCGACGCCGTCGTCCGAGCCGGGCACCTCGGCGGCGTGGCCGACGCCGTGCACGACCTGGCCGGCGGTGCAGGTCTTGAGGCTCTGCGCGATGGGCGCGATCGCCGCGACGCCCGCGGGCGTGAGTTCGGCGCTGTCGCCGCCGAAGCTCACGTTCCCGTCGATCGTGGCGCCGCCGATGCAGGCCGTCTCGAGTTGGTCGAGTTCGACGATCGGCACGACGTTGGTCGCCGCGGGCGCGGATGCGGCCGGCTGCCCGTCGACGAAGTCGCACGACGCGGCGCCGCTCGCCTCGCACAGGGCGCCCCACAGGGCGGTGAGCGCGTCGCGCGAGGCGGGGCCGGCGGTGCGCTGCGGGCCGGCGGGCACCGCGTAGCCGAGCCCGGCGAACGTGACGTGCTTGCCCGCCGCATCGGGCAGGTTCGCGGCGTCGACGGTCGCGGCGAACGCCTCGGGATCCTGGATCCACGCGCCCGCCTTCGTGAGGTCGACCGGGTCGACGGTCGAGAGGCCGGACCCCATGAGGATGACCCGGCCGCCCTCGGGCGTCGCCTCGAGCGCGCGGTCGAGCACGCCGAGCACGTCGTTGCCGTCGGTCGCCGCGGCCGCGCCCGCGAGGTCGTCCTCGAGCACGGCGAGGTTCTCGGCGACCTTCTCGTCGATCCGCGCGAAGTCCGCCTCGACGTCGTCGCCGCGCATGGGCGTGAGGTCGACCTCGTGCACCTCCGGGTCGCCCTGCACGACGAGGCGGACCATCCCGTCGCCGGGCAGGAGCGACGCGGCCGCGTGGTCGGCGACGAGGTCCTCGACGGCCGCGAGCGAGGGCCGGGGCTCGGCGCTCGTCGCCGTGACGGCGATCGTCAGCGCCTCGGGCGAGCGCACGTCGGCGCATCCGGCGAGCGCACCGGCGGCGAGCACGACCCCGGCGGCCGCGACGATGCGCGCGACGGCCGGCCGCGTGGATGTCCCGCCCATCGCCCTCCCCCGCGTCGCGTTGCGCCGCGACGACCACCGGCCGGCCGGATGGACCGGTCCAGCTTCACCCTCACCCCGAACACCCGCCGCGCGCGAGGGTCTTTCACGGTCTGGGCGCGCGGCGGATTCGATGCCGTTCCATAGCCTCGACTGGTACGCTCCCCGGATCGGTTGTCCGCCATCGGGGCTGGGGGGTCCCGCCGGACGGCCGCAGCGACGCTCGCGGGCCGTTCGCGGTCCGCGCAGGGGGGTGAGGCGCGTGACCGCTGACAAGGACGAGCTTGCGCGGGTGTACCGCGAGTGGATCGAGGCGGCGCGCACGCGCGGCGGGATGGTCCGCGCGGCGTTCGCGCGCGAGGTGCGCGCGGAGGTGCGGACCCGCCTGCCCGCGGAAGGCGACCCGGCGGCCGAGATGCTGCGCGAGTCGTACTTCCCGACCGACGGGCGCGGACGGCGCGACGTGCTCCGGCAGAAGGCGCGGGAGAGCGCGAAGTACACGTCGTGGACGCGTGCGCACCCCGGGCCGAGCGTGCCGTCGCATCCGATCGAGCGCGAGGCGCTCGCGGTCGTCGTGCACCGGTACGCCCCGACGGCGCCGCCCGGCAGCGGGGCATCCGGCTCGTTCCGGGCGCTGCTCGAGGAACTCGCGGCGCTCCGCGCCGAGGCCGCCGTCGAGCAGGGGCGGATCCAGCAGGAGGCGGCACGGCGGCGACGGGCCGAGAAGCTCGCCGCGATGCTCGAGGAACCCGAGGCGGCCGCAGGCCCCGAGGCCATGTACCGGCTCGGCGTGCTCGCGCAGGAGCGCGGGAAGCGGGGTGCAGCCGCCCGGTGGCTCGAGCGCGCCGCGCGCGAGGGGCACGCGGGCGCGATGCTCCGGCTCGGCGCCATCGCCGACGAGCGTGGCGACCAGGCGACGGCCAAGGCGTGGTGGGAGCGCGCGGCGAAGCTCGACGGCGCGCGCGGCGGCCACGACGTCGTCAGTGACCGGGTCGACGCCGACGAGCTGACCGGCTGACGGCGCGGCCGGCGCGAGGCTGCCGCCGGCGCTACTCGAGTTCGGCCCGGTCGAGTTCGGCTCGGTCGAGTTCGGCCCGGTCTCGGCGACGCCCGGCGTACGCGACCTCGAAGTGCTGCTCGTGCGTGGTGAGCGCGATCGACTGGCGTGCGGCGAGCTCGAGTCGGCTGCGGTCCAGCCGCGGCGGCGGCATCAGGTCGGCGTCGCCGATGAGGCCGTGATAGCTGCGGGCGAGGCGGATGGCCCGGTCGCAGCTCGATCGCACGACCTGGTCCTCCGCGTCCTGGCCCGCGCGGGCGATCATGCGGTCGAGTGCGGCGAGCCGGACTCCCGCGTCCTCGATCGCGCTCGTGCGCTGTTCGAGGAGCTTCGTCCGACGACGTTCGCGGGCCCGCAGTTCGTCCGCGAGGTGCTCGAGCCGGTCGGTCTCGTCCGATCCGTCGGAGAACTCGGCGTTCCAGTTGAGGTAGCCGCTCACCGCGATGAGGCCCGAGAAGAGGAGCGCGATCGCGATCACGAGCGCCATCGGCGCCTCGGCCTCGACGCCGTCGGTGATGATGCGGACGCTCATCACGACCGCGATCGCGGCGGTGATGAGCACCATCGCCCAGATCTCGAGCACGACGCGGTGCTTGGCGCGCGGCGGCGGGTCGAGGTATCCCTCGTCGCTCTTGTAGACCCGGTGCCGCCGGCCGAGCTGGCGCATCGTGAGCGCGTAGAGGATCGTGCCGAGCAGGGCGAAGAGCAGGGCGGTCACGCCGAGCACGATCGAGCCGAGGTCGCCGGCCGCGATGAGTCGGACGTTCACGTTGAACAGCGCGAGCATCGCGAGCAGGAAGACCGGGAAGTCGATCACGAGCGCAATGACCTCGATGCCCTTCTTGCCGCGCCGCGCGAGGTGTCGTTTCGAGCCGAGCTCGGTCTCGCGGCGGATCCGGTCGACGAGCGCGTCGTGCGTCTCGACGGCTTCGGCGTACTGCAGCGCCTCGCCGTGCGCGCCCTTCACGGGATGCGTGCTGAGCTCCTCGAGCTCGCGCGTGAGCGAGTTGATGCGGGCATGGCGCGACTTGACGTGCCGCATCTCGCGTTCGATCTGCCCGCTGACGCGTCGGTCGAGCTGCGCCTGCGCGCGACCCTCGACCTTCGATCGCAGCAGTTGCTCGACGTAGGTCAGGCCGTCGCGCCGCGGCACGGGCGCGCGGTTCGCCTCGTCGACGAGCTGGTGCGTCGCGATGATCTTCGTGAACGGCATCGGCCCGAAGCCGAGGATCGAGCTGAAGTCGTCCTTCCACGGGATCTGCGCGCTGAGGTCCACGCGCGGCTCCCGCACCGTCTGCGTCATCGGGACCGGGTCCGGTCCGAGTGAGGACATGCCGTGCCTCCTTCCACGAGGGATGACCCTGGGGGCGGGGCTCCGGGTCGCTCCGTCGCCGGGCACCGGCGAACCCCAAGCCTGCGCCCGAACACCCCCGACCGGTGAGGGGCTTTCACGGTGCTTCCGGCATCGGTTCCCGGCGGAGGAGGAGCGCCGCCGGAGGCGACGACCCCCGGTGGTCGAGTAGCGCCGCCGAAGGCGACGCGTATCGAGACCAGCGTGAGATGGTCTCGATACGCGTCCTCGCTGCGCTCGGGCGCTACTCGACCAGCGGTGGGTGGCTCGCTCCGCGCAGGGGGAGGAGCAGACCCCGGCTCAGGCCCGCTGCGACGGGACCGGCGTCGGGATCGTGTGCGAGGTCGACGCCGCGGCGTTCGCGTAGTCGAGCTCGTTCGGCTTCTGCACCACGTGGCGCGCGACGAGCGCCGCGAGCGCGATCCCGAGCACGCACCAGATGCCCATCGAGATCGACGACCACGAGAACGCCTGCGCGAGCGCCTCGCCGGCCTCGGCACCGCCCGCGAGCTGGCTCGCGTTCACCGACGAGTAGACGGATGCCACGATCGCGGTCATCACTGCGGCGCCCACGTACCGCGCCATGTTCGAGATCCCGGAGGCCGCGCCGACCTCGCGGGGCTCGACGCACGACGTCGAGATCGACGAACAGGGACCGTTCTGCAAGCTCATGCCGGCCGCGACGCCGACGAGCGGCAGCACGAACAGCGCGTACGTCCACGACGCCTGCACGAACGCGAGCGCGGCGAACGAGACCGACATGATGATGAACCCGAGCGCGATCGTCGTGCGCGCGCCGATGCGGCCCACGATCGGCGTGATGAGCGGGGCGAGCACGACCGCGGCGGCCGCGACCGGCAGGGTGGCGAGCCCGGCCTGGAACGAGTCCATCCCGAGCGTGTTCGGGTCCTGGAAGTACAGGCTGACGATGTACATGATCGCGTTCACCGTGCCCGATCCGAGGAGGATCGACAGGGTCGCTCCCACCAGGACCTTGTTCCTCAACAGCGCGAGGTCGAGCAGCGGCGCCGTCACCCGCCGCTCGACGAGCACGAAGCCGATCGTCGCGAGGACCGTGACGGCGAGGCATCCGAGCGTCTGGATCGACGCCCAGCCCCACGTGCTGCCGTTCGTCAGCGCGAAGATGAGCGGCGCGAGGATCAGCGCGATGAGCACCGTGCCGGCGAAGTCGATCGACTTCGGGCGCGACGGGTCGTTCGACTCGGCGACCGCGAGCAGGGTGATCGGGATGCAGGCGGCGGCGATCGCGGCGTCGATCCAGAACAGGCCCTGCCAGCCGAGCGTCGAGGCGAGCAGGCCGCCGACGAGCGGGCCGGCGGCGGCGCCGATCGCGGACGCGGCGCCCCACAGCGTGACCGCGCGCATCTGCTCCTTGCCGGTGTTCGCCGCCGACAGCAGGCTCATGCCGCAGGCGAGGATGGTCGCGCCGGCTGCGCCCTGGATGCACCGTCCCGCGATCACCATCTCGCCCGTCTGCGCGAGCGCGATGAGCACGCACGACAGGACGAACAGGATCGTGCCGCCGAGGAAGATCAGGCGGCGACCGAACACGTCGCCGAGCGATCCCGACGTGACGATGACGGCCGCGCCGACGAGCGAGTACCCCGTGACCGCCCACTGGAGCGTGTCGGTCGACATGCCGGTGTCCTCGGAGATCGCCGGGATCAGGATCGCCACGGCCGACGTGTTCGCGTTCACCACCAGCGCGGTGACGCAGGTCGCGATCAACGCGCCGAGCGCGTACCGCTTCTGCTTCGCAGCAAGTTCAGTGTCCCCCACCCGCCCATTCCTACCACCGGCCGTCGGCCAGCGCTGCGACGACGAGCGCGTGCACGTCCGACGCGGCGAGATCGCCGGGGACCGTGAGCACGCCCTCCGAGGCATCCGGTCGCTCGAGCGCGGCGAGCTGGGAGTCCAGGAGCGACGCGGGCATGAAGTGGCCCGGGCGCTGTCCGAGCCGGCGCGCGAGCTCGTCCCGGTCGAGGTCGAGGAACACGAACCTCGTCCCGGTCGCGAGCTCCCGGAGCCGATCGCGGTAGCGCACGCGCAGCGCCGAGCAGGCGACGACGACCTCGCCCTCGGCGAGCCGGAGCCCGACCGCGCGCAGCCACGGCGCCCGGTCGTCGTCGTCGAGCGGCACGCCCGCGGCCATCTTCGCGACGTTCGCGGGCGGGTGCAGGTCGTCGCCGTCGACGAACGCGAGCCCGAGGGCCTCGGCGAGCGCCGCCCCGACGGTCGACTTGCCCGACCCGGAGACGCCCATCACGACGATCGCTGCACCACCCACGACCGGCGATGCTACCGCGCCCGCCTCACCCCCGAAGCCGGTAGAACGCGAACGGCACGGCCGACACCAGGCAGCTCAGCGCCGGGACCAGCGTGAGCGCGGCGAACACGGTGTCCTGCATCCCGGGCGTCACCGTCACGCCGGCCTCGTACCCCGCGAGCACGACGAACGCGCCGAAGACGAGCACCGCGAGCGCGTTCATGATCTTCGACACGAACGTGAGGGTCGCGAACGAGATGCCGTCGTTGCGGACCCCGAGTCGGCGCTCGGCGTCGTCGACCGAGTCGGCGATCATCGTCGCCTGCGTCACGAGGAAGATCCCGAGCGTGAGCCCCGTCAGGAAGATGAAGACGAGCACCGCGACCAGGTTCGCGAAGCCGGCGGCCCACATCCCGACGTAGAGCCCGGCGGCGACGATCGAGGAGGACACCATGAGCGTCCGCGACGAGAGCCGACGCAGCAGCAGCGGCGTCGTGAACGACGAGACGACCATGCCGACGATGATCGCGGCGCCGACGAGCGTGAATGTGCCCTCGTCGCCGTAGGCGATCACGACGAACACCGCGCCGCCGGCCTGCACGATGAACCGGCCGAACCCGAGCACCGATCCGAGCAGCACCACGAGCAGCGGGCGGTTCTGCAGCAGCGTCGTCACGAGCTGGCGCATCGAGAGCCCCTCGGACTTCGCGGTCGTCCGACGCTCGCGCGTGAAGAAGAACGCGAGCAGGAACACGCTCATGCCGAGGATCGACGTCGTGAACACCGCGATCGACCACCCGAGGGCGGTCGTCCCGGCGCCGGAGGCGGAGGCATCCGCCGCGCCCGCGTCGAAGCTGAGCGCCCGCGCGAGCCACGGCATCCCGAGCGTCGAGAGCCCGAGCGCGATCGAGCCGAACGCGCGCACGCTGCCGATCACGCGCGTGCGCCGCGCCGGGTCGGGGAACGCCGAGCCGATGAGCCCCCAGAACGGCACGTCGCAGACGGTGTACGCGAGGCTCCAGAGCACGTAGGCGACGCCGAAGTACACGAGCTTCACCGGTTCGGCGGTGTCGGGCACCGAGAACAGGAGCCCCGACAGCAGCGCGACCGGCGCGGCCGAGAACAGGATGTACGGCCGGAGCTTGCCCCAGCGCGTGTGCGTCATGTCGACGAGGCCGCCCATGAC
Organism: Agromyces sp. MMS24-JH15; assembly: GCF_043518605.1. GTDB lineage: Bacteria > Actinomycetota > Actinomycetes > Actinomycetales > Microbacteriaceae > Agromyces. The sequence goes on along the minus strand of NZ_CP171358.1, from coordinate 1,103,936 downwards.
GGGGTCCAGCACGGCGTCGACGAACTTCGAGACCGCGATGATCGCGGTGACGACCGCGAGTCCGCCGGTGCTGATCCCGGCGTACTGCAGCAGGTACACGAGGATGAACGTCGACACCGTCGTGAGCACGAAGTTCTGGCCGAACCCGGCGGTGACGACGGCGCGGGCCTGGATGCGCGGGTCGAGGTCCTCCCCCGCGCCCGTGGTCGAGGAGCGCCGCCCCACGGCACCCTCGGTGGTCGAGGAGCGCCGCCCCACGGCACCCTCGGTGGTCGAGGAGCGCCGCCCCACGGCACCCTCGGTGGTCGAGGAGCGCCGCCGGAGGCGACGCGTCTCGAGACCATCCCCCCGCGACCGCCCTTCACCGTCCGATCCGTCCCAGCTCATCGCCGTTCCTCCAGCAGGATCGTCTTGATCTCGAAGGGCCGGAACGCGAGCCGCGCGAGGTCGGCGGGCGCGGTCGGGCGCTCGAGCAGGTCGGTCTCGGTCGCGACCGGGTCGGGCAGGCCCGGCAGGTCGACGCGGAGCGCGGTCGTGGTCGGGCGCCCGAGGCTCTCGTAGAGGCGGAGCACGACGCCGTCGCCGTGCTCGGCGCGCTTCACGGTCTCGATCACGACGCCCGGTTCGTCGACGGATGCCGCGCTCGCGAACCCGGCACCCACGATCGGGCGCAGGGGGTTGTTGAGCCGGTAGCCCTCGCGGATCGCCTTCCGCAGGTCGCCGGTCGCGTACGGCGTGATCGCGTAGGTGAAGCGATGGATGCCCCGGTCGGCGGTGCGATCGGGGAACGTGGGCGCCCGCAGCAGGTTGAGGCTGAGGAGTCCGTGCTTCGCGCGGTGCCCGTACTTCCCGTCGTTGAGGAGGGCGAACCCGCCGTCGGCGTCCTCGGTCGCGATCCACTTGTGCGCGACGACCTCGAACTGGGCGCGCTCGACGGCGTCGCGTTCGAGCGTCGTGCGCTCGAGGTGCCCGAACTGGATCTCGCAGCGCACGGTGTCGCCGAACCGGGCGGGCCGGAACTCGGCCCGGAGCATCCGGTGCCGCTCGTGCCAGTCGACCTCGGTCTCGAAGCGCACGACGTCGCTGCCGGCCTCCAGGACGATCCGCTGTCGCACGGTCACCGACCGCGAGCGGTGCTCGTGCGTGCGCACGACGGTCGGCCCGTCGACGACGGTCCCGAGGTGGCGCATGCGGAGGACCCGGGGAGTGCGCTCGACGTAGCGCGGGTCGATGTCCCAGGCGTTGAACGGCCAGACGTACGGGTCGCGGTGCACGACGAGCCGGTTGAGGCCGCCGGCCGCGGCCGCGTGCTCGCGGCCGTCGCGATCGCGGAACGAGGCGATCTCGCCGTCGGCGCCGAACCGGAGCGTGACGACACCGTTCGAGAGGGTGTCGTCGCCGACCTCGAATCCGGATGCCTCGCCCACGATCGGTTCGAGCACGGATGCCGCGTACGGCGCGACCTGCGCCCGGTACCACCGGTCGTCGACGCGGACGACCTCGTCGCGGGCGAAGCTCGTGAGGTTCAGCGCCGCGCGCGGGGGGTGCGTCTCCGTCCCCGCCCCCCGCTGGTCGAGGAGCGACCGAGCGGAGCGAGGACGCGTCTCGAGACCCCGCGTGCTCGCCCCCCGTTGGTCGAGGAGCGACCGAGCGGAGCGAGGACGCGTCTCGAGACCGCGCGTGCTCGCCCCCCGTTGGTCGAGGAGCGACCGAGCGGAGCGAGGACGCGTCTCGAGACCCCTCGACTCGGTCTCGAGACGCGTCGACTCCGTCGGCGCTCCTCGACCAGCGGGGTTCGACGCATCCGCGCCCGGCAGCCGCGCGACGAGTCCGGCTGCGTACGTGTCGAGGGCGCGCTCGATCCGCTCGTACGTCTCGATCGCCTCGCGGTTGACGCGCGCGATGGAGGAGCCGGGGAGGATGTCGTGGAACTGGTTGAGCAGCACGTCGCGCCAGTGCGGTTCGAGCACCGGCCGGTGGTCGTCGCCGGTCAGCACGGCGAGCGCCTCGGCGTCGTGGAGCTTGCGCTCGACGAGCCGGTTTCGCCGCTTGATCTGGGCCTGCGTCGTATAGGTGCCCTGGTGGGTCTCGAGGTAGAGCTCGCCCGTGTGCGTGTGCGGGATGTCCCGCTGCTCGAGGCGCCGGAAGAAGTCGCCCGCCGACGAGAGCCGCACGCGCGGGAGTCCACGCAGACCCTGCCCGTCGATCCCGCGCTCGCGGTCGAGGAGCTCGTGGTGGATCTCGTTCGGGCCCCCGCCGCCGTCGCCCGACCCGTAGACGAGCAGGGCCGTGCCGAGGTCGCGCTCGGGATACTGCCGTAACCCGGTGAGGAGGTTATCCGCACCGGCCCGGCTGTTGTAGTCCCCCTCGGGCGGCATGTGCACGAGCACGGTGGATCCGTCGATGCCCTGCCACTGGAAGGTCCGGTGCGGGAAGTCGTTGACCTTGTTCCACGCGAGCTTGATGGTCTGGAACCAGTCCATCCCGGCACCGCGCAGGATCTGCGGCAGGTTGCCGCTGTACCCGAACGTGTCGGGCAGCCAGCAGAGGCGGAGCTGTTCGTCGGTCAGCCCGAACTCGTCCTGCAGGAACCGCCGACCCACGAGCGCCTGCCGCACCAGCGCCTCCCCCGTCGGCATGTTCGTGTCGGGCTCGACCCAGAACGACCCCTGCAACTCCATGCGGCCCGCGGCGACGGCACGGCGCATCCGCTCGAAGAGCTCGGGCTGCTCGTGCTTCATCCAGTGCATCTGCTGCGGCTGGCTCGTGCCGTAGACGTAGTCGGGCCGGCGGTCGATCGCGTTGAGCGCGCGCACGTAGGTCCGCGCCGCCTTCCGCCGCGTCTCCCGCAGCGGCCACAGCCACGCCATGTCGAGGTGCCCGTGGCCGACCGCGTCGTACGTGAAGTCCGATGCGGACGGCGAAGCGAGCGCAGGCGCGAGCTCGGCGCGGGCGCCCCGCACGTCGCCGGCGCGGAACCGACCCCAGGCCGCGCCGAGCGCGCGACGCACCTCCGCGGCGAGCGCGGCATCCTCGGTCGCCTCGGCCAGGAGAACGAGCGCGAGGTAGTCGAAGTAGAGGGCGTACGCGTCGTCGTCGCGCGTCGCGAGGAACGCCCCGTGGTACGCCGCGCGGCCGACCTCGTACAGGATCCAGCCGTTGTAGGCGACGTCCGCGTAGAACTCGACCCGGTCGCCCGAGGCGTCGACGCCCGCGACGGGCCGGAACCGCCCGCCGGGGTGCGGGTGGTCGCCCTGCTGGAACACCGTGCTCACCGAGTCGAGCACGCGCCCGTCGGGACCGACGACCAGGCCCTCGCCGCGGATCCCGAGCATGACGAGCGGATGCCCCGCCGCCGACGTGTCCCCGACCTGCTCCGCATCTCCGCGCAGCGACGCCGGGACCTCCCCGGTGATCCGCAGCCAGGCGCAGTCGAACACGCGCCCCCACGCGGCGCCCTCGCGCAGCGGTCGGAACGCCGACCGGTCGAGGTCGGCGAACGGGATCGGCTCGGGCGAGCGCACGATCTCCGCGTGCAGCGGCGCGACGCGCGTGTAGATGCGGCGACGGATGTCCCGCAGCCGGCGGTACTCGGTCGGCTGCCGGGCAGCCAGCCCGAACACGAACGCGGGGAATCCCTGCATGGCGTCCTCCGCGTCCTCGTCGACGGCCCGATCGCCGAATGCGGCGTCGCGGAGCGAGTCTAGGTCAGCGCGAGCGCGTCACGCGTCGCCGCGAACGGGGGCCGTTCGGAGCGTGCGTCCCCCTCGGCGCTCAGAACACCAGCGTCCACCCCTCGGCCCGTGCCTGGTCGCCCGTGTACGCGACGCCGTCGACCTTCAGCCCGCGTTCGTCGAGCAGGGTCAGCGCGCCGCCGGAGTTCCCGAGTTGCACGCCGGGCGGCATGCCGAAGGCCGCGGCGACGCCCGCGGGCAGCACGCCGGCGGGCAGCGGCCCGCGATGCTTCTGCCGGTCTGCGAGCTGCCAGCCCGTGAGGTCGATCGGCGTGGGCGTCGCGTTCAGGAGCGTGACGGTCTCCGCCTCCGGTGCCGGCCCGACCGGGTTCACAAGGGCGCCGACGATGCGGACGCGCCCGTCGCCGTCGGTCCCGGGGGCGGGTTCCGGAGCCGGCGTCGTTCCGTCGACGGGGGTCGCCCCGCCGCCCGGCGTTCCCGGCGTTCCCGGGGTTCCCGGCGCCGCTCCGGCGAGCGTGTGCCCGGTCGCGTCATCCGTGTGCCAGGCCTGGCTCTGGAACGCGAGGAAGAGAGCGACCCAGCGATCCTCGTCGGCGAAGTGGAAGAGGATGCCGCCGTCCTGCCAGACGCCGTCGTCGCCCGCGAACCGGCCGCTGTTGCCCTGGTTCATGTGGATGTCGTGGACGCCGTTGCCGGGCTCGAATCCGAAGATCTTGTCGCGCCTGCCCTGCTCGGGACCCCACCGCTCGCCGAACGCGACCACGTCGACCGTCGCCGAGCCGATCGCCCGGTCGACGTAGTGGTCGAACACGTCGGCGAGATCGTTGTCGGGGCCGTCGACGTCGGGCGGCAGGAGGCGGGCGTCGGCGCGGTCGAACAGGTTGCCGCGGATGAAGTCCAGGCTCGCCGTGCCGGGCGCCGAGCGCAGCGGCGTCCAGCCGGAGGCATCCGGGAGCTGGTCGAGCAGCGGGTGCCGGAAGTCCTCGTCGACGACGAACAGCAGCTCGGACGGGGCCTGCTGCGACAGCACGTTGACCGCGATCCGGTAGTCCGTGCCGTCGTCGTCGGCGAGGTGGATCTGGAAGTGCGGGCTCGAGTCCGTGCGTTGCTCGCGTCGCTTCGCGACGGCGCGCCCTCGAAGGACTCCGTACGACTTCAGTGGCATCGCAGACTCCCCTCTGCTTCGCCGCCGGGTTCTCCTGCCCGACGGGCGATCGATCCGTTGATCCGGATGCTCCGCCGCGATCCGGCCCGCGGCATCAGGGGAAGCACTGGTCGAGCACCCGGGGCGTTCCCCTTCCGACCGGGCGCGGCCGCGCACTAGCGTGATGCCAGCCGTGGGGACGCTCCACGCGACCAGTGAGGAGCCCGCACGTGGAAGCCGCCCATCCGACCCTGCTCGAATCCATCTCCGCATGGGTCCTCGTCGTGTCGTTCGCCATCTCGGTGTCCTACGAGTTCTGGCGGGCGGTCGCGAAGACGGGAGTGTCGCGCTACGACTCGATGCGCGCGTTCATGCAGGGACTCTGGCTGTACGTCATCGCCGCGATCGTCATCGCGCTGCTGTTCCTCGGTATCCCGTTCGCCGCGTGGGTGGGGCTCGTGTTCTCGGTCCTCGTGATCGCGGCGTCGATCTTCTACTACAACCCGACGATGATGCTCCCGCGCAAGCCCGGCCTGATCGACTGGATCGAGGACCTCGTCTACACCGGGCTCGCGTTCGTGGTCGCGGCGCTGCTCCTCCTCGAGGTCTCGGGCTGCACGCTGGTCTGAGCGCTCGGCCTGCCCGTCGTCGGCCTGAACGTCGTCGGCCGCCGACGTAGCATCGGAGGATGCCGCTGCCGTCCGTCGACACCGTCGTCACCTACCCCGCCGGCGACACCGCCTCGACCGGTGTCGTCCTCCACGTCGAACCGCTGGCCGACGGCCGCTCGGCGGTGCTGCTCGACCGGACCGCGTTCCATCCGATCGACACCGCCTGGCCCGACCAGCCCGCCGACCGCGGCGCGCTCCGCACCGAGCTCGGGCGGATCCCGGTCGTGGACGGCGTGACCGGCGGCATCCTCGACGGCACGCTCGCGCTCGGCCGCGACCTGCCGGTGCGCACCGGCACCGCGGGCTGGACCTTCGTCGTCGCCCACGTCATCGAGGATGCCCCGCCCCAGGTCGGCGACACCGTGCACGTCGAGATCGACGAGGCCCATCGCGCCGCGCTGTCGGCCGGGCACACCGGATGCCACCTCGCGTCGCTCGCACTCGACGCGGCACTCGCCGACGCGTGGACCAAGCCCGCGCCGACCGACCCGCTCGGCCACCCGGCGTTCGACTCGCTCGCGATCCAGAGCTCGCGCATCGAGCCGAATGGATCGGTCGACGTCTACCGGATCGGCAAGTCGCTGCGCCGCAAGGGCTTCAACCCGGCCGCCTTCGCCGACCCGGGCTCCGTCGGCGACGTCGCCGCGCGCGCGAACGCCCTCCTCGCCGACTGGGTCACGGCCGGCGGGAGCGTGCGCATCGAGCGCGACGGCGACGGCCTCTCCGACCGGCGCCGGTGGACCTGCGACGTCGGCGGCCACCACGTCGCCATCCCCTGCGGCGGCACGCACGCCGACTCGCTCGAGTCGCTGGGCGCCGTGACCGTCGCGCTCGACGTGACCGACGTGGAGGGCGGCCTGCAGGTGACGATGCGGACGGCAGTCGCGGCCTCGAGCCGGTAGGCCGGTCATGCCACCGGGCACCGTGGAGCGGCCCGGATCCGATGATCGATCCGGGCCGTTTCGCGCCGTGCCCTCAGGATCCGGGCCGCTCCTGCAGCGAGGCATCCGGCCCGCCTTCCCCCGCCGCCCGCTCGAACTCGCGCTCCCACTCCTGCAGTTCCTTGCGCCGGCCGATGAGGCCGTCGAGCGAGACCTGGAACTGCAGTCCGCGCCGCGCGTTGAGCTGCTTGATGTTCTGCACGAGCTCGGCTGACACCGCCTCGATCGCGCCCCGGACCTCGCGCACGCGCTCGTCGGGATCGTCCCAGAGTTGCGGGTGGGTGAGCAGGTCGAGCAGGTAGTCCCGGTCCAGTGCGGCGGTGAGCTTGCGCAGGGTCGCGTCGTACTCGATCGCGGCGGTCCCGCGCTGACCTGAACCGGCGCGCGCGAGCCGGCCGAACAGCTCCTCGACGTTCACCGCGATCGCCGTGATCTCGGTCGCGGTCTCCGCGGCCTCCGCGTTCCCGGCGGCGCCGACCTGCGCGTACGCAACGCTCAGCGACCGCAGCGCCGCGACGTGCCTGCCGATCGGCTCGGGCAGGCGCCCCTGGCCGGCGTCCGCGCGGCGCCGCCGCGAGCGTACGACGACGACCACGGCCGCCGCGCCCGCCACGACGACGGCCGCGATCACGGCCACGCCGATCGCGACCCCGACCCCCGGCCCGGCGTCGTCGGCCGCGCCACCGCCGTCGGGCGTTCCCGCCTGCGCGTCCTGCACGCCCTGCACGGTCTCGGCGAGCGCGGGTCCCAAACCGTCGGCGCTGTGCTCGGCCTCGTTCGCGATGCGCATCGCCTCGCCCGTGTCGAGCACGTACGACCCGGCCGACAGGTCGTCGCCGACGGCAACGATGATCGTCTCGTACGGCGCCTTATCGGCCAGTTGCGCGACGATCTCGGGACCGGATGCCTCGAGCTGCGCGTTGTCCGAGAACACGGCGACGCCGATCGAGGCATCCGCGACCTGCGCCTCGAGCGACGCCTGGAGGCCCGACGCGCCGTCCACCTCGGGCGAGACGTACACGTTCGCGGTCTGCAGCGCGTCGGCGGCTTCGTCGACGTAGCCGCCACCGGCCGCGGCATCCGCGGTCCAGGCATGCACAGCCCAGGAATCCATCGCCGCCCCTAGAAGTTGTTGATGACCGACGCGAACACGAGGTCGATCTTCGCGGCATCCGAGGCGTCGAACCACTGGCCTCCGGTCGCTTCCGCGATGCGCCGCAAGGATTCCGTGTCGGCGCCCTCGCCGTACGCGATCGGGAAGATTCGCACGGGGGTGCTGCCGCCGCCCTCACCCGACGCCCGGCCGATCTTCGCGATCAGGGAGTCGAGCGACATCGACGAGTCGGCGTCCTGCCCATCGGAGAGCACGACGATCGCGTTGATGCGCCCCGGTTCGGCGCGCGCGACCATCTCGTCGTACGCGACCGCGATCGCGTCGTAGAGCGGGGTGCCCTGCCGGTTCACGTACCGCAGGTCGTCGACCGACGAGCTCAGCCGCTCGCGGTCGGACCCGAGCGCCGAGACCTCCCGCAGCAGCAGCAGGTTGTTCCCCGCCGGCGAGTCGACGCCCGTCGTGAAGGCCCACATGCCGACCTCGTCGGTCGACCGGAAGTGGCCGAGCGTCGCCTTGGCGCCCTCGATCGCACCGTCGAGCTTCGTGCGGCCGTCGCCGATCGGCTCGTCCATCGATCCCGACACGTCGATGAGCTCGAGCACCGACGAGGGCTTGCGGATCTGCGTCCACTGATCGATCGCGGCGGACACCACGTCGACACCGGGCCGGGTCAGCGAGATCGCCGGCCCTGCGGGGTCGACGCCGTACGCCTCGGTGAACAGGTCGCCGAGCGGCGCCGCGGCATCCAGCGGCCGGAACCCGAACTCGGGCAGGATGCGCTGCGCCTCGCCGGTCGCGAGGAAGTCGATGAAGGCCTCGCCTGCGGTGCGCTGCACGTCGCCCACCCAGTCGGCGCCGAGCACTGTGATCGGGTTGTCCGACCACATCGACCCACCCGACGGATAGATCGCGACGAGCTTCTCCTTCGGCGGCGTCAGCGTCTCGCCGGGCTGCACGGTGTGCGAGTCGGGGTTGCCCTGGTTGTAGTTCAGCAGGGAGGTCTCCTCGAGCGCGACCGCCGAGACGTACCCCGAGCCGCCGGAGCCGTGCTGGGTGTCGCCGTAGAGCGTCGAGAGCACTTTGCCGGTCGTGTCTCCGTAGTGGATCACGCACTCCTCGAACACGCGCGAGAACGCCTCGGCGGCCGCGACATCCGCCGCGGTGAGATCCGTGGTCTTGCCGGATGCCTCGTACGACTGCATCAGGATCGCCGACAGGCCCGTGGTCGACGTGTTCGGGTTCGTCTTCGAGATCTTGAACGAGCCCCAGATCGGCTTGCCGACGCTGCCCCAGCCGGCCGGGTCGGCGCAGAGCCGCTCGAGGTCGGAGATGCCGATCTCGGCACCCGGCCAACCGAGCGCTTTCGCCATCGTCTCGGGCATGCCGAAGACGACGGGCGTGTGGGTGAACGACACCGGCTCGCCGACGAGGCCCTGCGAGGCGGCCGCCGCGACGCGTTCGGTCCACACCGTCGATGCCGGCGACCACAGCGTCGGCCAGCGCCGGGTGTCCTCGTCGGGCCAGTCACCGCCAGTGCCGGCCGCGGTGAGGAACCGGGTCGCGTCGCCCGACGACACGTTGATCGGGTGGATCGTCGCGCACTCGGCGAGCGCCTCGTGCTGCGGCGACTCCTTGAACGCCCTGGCGAGCGCGTCGAGCATGTTGACCTTCTCCGACGAGGTCGCCACGACGACGCTGGTGCACCCGTCATCGGCGAAGTCGCCGCCGCCCGCGATCCCGGCGTCGCCGTCGCCTCCGCCGAACGTGCACCCGCTCAGGACGATGGATGCCACGACCAGGAGCCCGATCGCCGCCGCTCGGCGCGTGGTGGGCCGGGGCCTGCGGGGCGTGCCGGCACGGGTGACCGCGCTCGTGCCCGCGCTGCTGCGCGCCGCGCTCGGCGAGGTCGCCGGGCGTGCGATGCGGGCGGCCGTGCGCCGCGGAACGGGAGCCATGCGACAAGGCTAGGCGCCGCGTGCGGCGGATGCATCCACGCTGCCGCCCGGGTTCATAGGAATCCCGCTGCGCCGCAAGGGCTTCGACCCGGCCGTCGTCGCCGACCCGGGCTCCGCCGGCGACGTCGCCGCGCGCGCGAACGCCCTCCTCGCCGACTGGGTCGCGGCCGGCGGGAGCGTGCGCATCGAGCGCGACGGCGACGGCCTCTCCGACCGGCGCCGGTGGACCTGCGACATCGGCGGCCTGTCGCGGTGATCCCGGAACGGGGACCTGGGGCGTCGAGTCGACCCGCGATAGCGTCGCTGCCGTGAGCGAACTCGATGATCGTCTGCGGCAGGAGCACGCGCGTGTCGACGTGGACCAGCGGCTCGATGAGATCCGCCGCGACCACGGCAAGGGTTGGATCGCCGCCCGACCTGCCGAAGAGCTCGTGGATCTCGTGAACGACTTCACTCGCCGGCTCTCTCCGACGTCGGGGCAGTCCGCGTACTGGGTCGAACGCGCAGGCGTGCCGAGTGTTCATGTCCCCGGCAGGCGCGTCGGGATCTTCGCGGACATCGCGAAGGAGACCAAGGCGTACTGGAAGAACCGGCTTCGCCAGGAGACCGCCTACAAACGGGGTGGGGCAAGGCTTCTCGTGCTGGGCGACGCCTGGTCGAGTTCGAACCCCGTGTTCGTGAACTTCGGGGATGGGTGGACGGCGGCCACGGAACTGGATGGCGGATCGATGCGGGGCCTCCGGTTCGGCTGGGCGTCGGACGGTGCCGACGACTTCACCCGCCGGCGAATCTCCGATCAGATGGTCCAGTTCCTCGCACACGGCACCTACCACGAGCAATACGGCTGACCACGGCGCATCGCACCCCAGCTCGGTGACGTCGGCACCCCCTCACGGGGGTGTCGCGCCGGTGTTCGGCTTCTGCCAGCATCGGCAACGTTGCCTGCGAGAACGGAGCCATCATGGCGTTCGGAAAGCCCACGACTCCTCCGGCGAAGACCGGCGAAGAGTTCACCGTCACGCTGCACGTCGGCGCCGGGGACGTGGACGTGGTGATGTCCACCGAGAACCTCAGCGCCGGCCCCTCGGCGATCTGGGCGATCATCGCCACGAAGATCCAGAACAACGGGATCACCGGGCTGAAGACCCCGGACGGCCGGGATGTGATCGTGAACTGGGGTCAGGTCGGAGCGGTGACGTACCGGAACCCGTGGTGACCGGTCGGGCCTGAGGAGCGCTGCCCATGTCCATCAAGGAACCCGGCGTCATCTCAGCCGGCGCATGCATCTGGGTGTCCCTGTTCGTCGGAGCCGCGTCGTTCTTCATCTCGTTCCAGATCCAGATGGCCGTGTTCGGAGACGTGCCGGTGACACCCGCGACGGCCTGGCTCGTCGCGACACCGTTCCTCGCGTTCGCCGTCGGACTCATCGCCGCACTCGTCGTCATGTTCCGTTACCGGTCCGGGCAGCGGGCGAAGATCCAGCGCGCCAAGCGAGACGCGGAGCGAGCACAGGCACGGGCCGTTGCCACCGAGGAACGCCGGATCCACGAGGCCCGCGCCCAGGCGGCGCCACCCGGCGCGACCTTCGACCCGACCGCCGCGCGACGCACCCTCGTGCAGAACGAAACCGACCAGGCACGAGCATACGAAGCAGCTCTCGACGAGATCGATTCGCTCATCCAGCGGTCGCTGGACCTGATCGCTGCCCGCGGGTACGCCGACTCGGGATCCGTCATGTATCCGGCCGGCGACTTCGGGACGATGCGCGAAGATTGGGCCGGTCGGCACCACAACCTGCACGCGGCATGGCTCATTCATGCCTACGACGACCCAGCCGGTGACGGTTCCCCGACGGCGACCTGCTACTACCTGGATGACGCCGGCAACCTCACCACTGCACGGATCTCGCCCAAACAGGTGACCGAAGCGTTCGAACGACGGGTCGTCACCCCGATGTATCAGCGTTCGACCCGTCAGTTCCAGGGTTACCGGCTTGCGCCCTACCTGCTCGAACCGAACCGCGTCATCCGGATCTTCGCGAGGTTCATCGCGAACGGCGGCCGCCCGTGAATCGGCTCGCGTGGCGACGAACCGTTCAGGGAACCATGACGGTGAAGCTGACGTCGTTGGCTGCGTTCCACACTCCGAATTGGGCGTCGTACCGGTAGGTCAGCACGGTCACCGTGGGACCCCCGCCGCAGAGGACGCTCGGCGTCTCGACGACGACGCTGGTCGCCCCGGCGTTCGGCGTTCCGGCGAACTCGACGGAGGCGATCGGGGTCCTGCCGTCGATGCGCGACTCGTCGGCGGCGCTGAGGCAGTACAGCCCGGTTCCCGCGCGAACGATCTCGATGAAGCCCGCGGTGTCCGTCGGCACGAGGATGGACACCTGGTTGTTGTTGAGCGTGCGTGCGTAAACCGGCGAGCTCGCGACACTGCCCGGATTCCCATTGCACGCGAACGAGTCGCCGTTGACGGCCGTGAACTTCGTGCCGCCGTACTCGCAGTTCGCGCCCGCGGGTTCGTGCTGGACCGTGACGGACTGTCCGTCGGCACCGACCGAGCCGGGCGCGCCGGTCTGCCCGGTCGGCCCGGGCGCGCCCACCTCGCCGGCCGGGCCGGCAGGCCCGGGGACGCCTTCCGCATTCCACGACACCTGCCGCTCGACCTTCGTGCAGGTACCGAGCGGATGCCTCGATCCGAGGGACGGCTCGATGAGTCGAACGTCGCCCGTGAGCTTCGACACGCACGACACGATGGTCGGCGGCGCAGACGAGGCTGCGGCGACGGCCGCGCCGCCGAGGGACAGGACCACCAGGGACGCGGCCGCGGCCGCGACGGCGACCTTCCTCGCCCGGCTGTGTCGACGAATGTGCATCGGGACCAACTCCTTCGGTGCGGTGCCGCCGTGAGATGCGGGCATGACCCGTCGAGCGACACTCCTGAAGCAAGCCGTAGCGGTCCCCGGCGCGGCGCGCATCAGTGTCAGCCCGGGAAGAGGGCGCGGCGCGGACGCCTGGTCAGGCCGCGGTGTCAGCGGGTTCCGTCGTAGCCCGGTCGCTCATCGCCAAGCCGGGGCTCCTGGGCCTAGTCGACCGACCGCTTCGACGGCGGTTCCGTGTTGCGACGGATCTCGTCGAGTTGCCACGCGATCGTCCCCCGCTCCGGGAAGTGCTCCAGCCGCCCTGGGCTGCCGGAGTTCCCGAGCCCGTTGAGTGCGCCGATCACTGCGCCGACGGCGACGGGCCCCCAGAACCACCAAGGGCTCGTCGGCGCGGCCTCGCCGTAGTTGTACAGCCACGCCACCGCGTAGACGAGCGCGCCGACGATCGCGCCGGGGACGGCGCCGACGATTCCCCAGACGATCACCGCGAGCACATAGCCCATGAGTACGCTCCCCGTTCCTTCCCGAGGAGGGTATTGGATCGGGCATGCACCGGGACAGACCCCGAAGAGGTGGTTCGGACCAGTCGCGTGCCGGCCCTCGATCGCACCGCACGACGCGAGTCCGCGCGGCTCGCACACGCCCCGACCACGGAAAACGGCCCGGATCCATCGAGGATCTGGGCCGTTCTGGTTGGTGGTGCGCAAGGGGGGAGTTGAACCCCCACACCCGAAGGTACACGGACCTGAACCGTGCGCGTCTGCCTATTCCGCCACTTGCGCGTGCGCCAATGCCCACCGTGGTGGTCACCAGCCCAGCGAGCCTAACACCTCTGTTCTCCGATCGCCATTCGAGCGCCGGGCGCGCGGCAACCGCTCAGGTTCATTCGACAGCATCGATTCGTACGCATCCGCCGCCATCGTCGATCCGGCCCGCCCTCCGCCTCCCACCGCACGCGCGATCGGCATAGCATCGGATGAACGCGAGCGCCCCGGGCGTCCGCGCGACGGTGAAGACCACCCCGACGCGTCAGCCGCGACGAAAGGATCACCCCGTGCCCCGTGTTCCCATCGCTCCCGAGTCCGTCGACCTGTCGGGCATCCGCGCCTGGCTCTTCGACCTCGACGGCGTGCTCACGCCCACCGCGACGGTCCATCGGCACGCGTGGGCGCGGCTGTTCCGTCCGTACCTCGAGTCGCACGGCGTCGCGCCGTACCGCGACGAGGCCGACTACTTCGCCTACATCGACGGCAAGCCCCGGTACGACGGCGTGCGCGACCTGCTCGCGAGTCGCGACCTGCGCATCCCCGAGGGCGACGTCGCGGATTCGCCGGACGCCGACACCGTGCACGGCCTCGGCAACCGGAAGAACGAGGCGTTCAACGAGACCCTCGCCGAGGAGGGCGTCGCGCCCTATCCCGCGAGCATCGCGTTCCTCGATGCGCTCCATGAACGAGGATGCCTCGTCGCGGTCGTCTCCAGTTCGAAGAACGCGCCCGCGGTGCTCGACGCGGCGGGCATCCTCGATCGGTTCGAGATCGTCGTCGACGGCGCGGTCGCCGCACGCGAGTCGATCCCCGGCAAGCCCGCGCCCGACATGTTCGAGCGCGCGGCCGAACTCCTCGGCGTCGACACCGCGGCGTGCGCGGTGGTCGAGGACGCCGAGTCGGGCATCCGGGCGGGCGCGGCCGGCGACTTCGGCATCGTGGTCGGCGTCGACCGCGGCGTCGGTCGCGACGCCCTCGCGGAATTGGGCGCGGACGTCATCGTCGACGAGCTCGACGAGCTCATCCCCGCGGTCGAACGCACCGTGCCTCCCGCGCCCGCGGCCGCGACATCCATCGACCCCGACCGAGAGGACCGCGCATGAGGTTCGCCGACACCGACCCGCTCAACCGCACGCGGTACCCGATCGACGAGTGGGCGCTCGTCGAGACCGAGTTCAACGACGACGAGCAGGGACGGACCGAGACGCTGTTCTCGGTCGGCAACGGATACCTCGGCCTGCGCGGCAACGTCGAGGAGGGCCGCGACGGGCACGAGCACGGCACCTTCATCAACGGGTTCCACGAGACCTGGCCGATCCGCCATGCGGAGGAGGCCTTCGGCTTCGCGCGCGTGGGCCAGACGATCGTGAACGCGCCCGACGCGAAGATCATCCGCCTCTACGTCGACGACGAGCCGCTCGTGATCACCGAGGCCGAGCTCACGCGCTACGAGCGGCGGCTCGACTTCCGGCTCGGCGCGCTCACGCGTTCGATCGAGTGGCGGACCCCGTCCGGCAAGCGCGTGCTCATCACGAGCCGCCGCATGACGAGTTTCACCGACCGGCACCTCGCGCTCCTGGACTACGAGGTCGAGATGCTCGACGCCGACGCGGCGATCACGATCTCGAGCCAGATCCTGAACCGCCAGGACGGCCGCGACGAGTACCGCGCCGCTCCGGCCGCGGAACCCGGGGCGTTCGACCCGCGCAAGGCCGAGACGATCAGCGAGCGCGTCCTGCAGCCGCGCGTGAAGCGCCACGAGGGCAGCCGGTACCTGCTGGGCTACCAGACCACGAACTCGGGCATGAGCCTCGCCGTCGCGGCCGAGCACTCGATCCTGACCGCGAACGCGTACACCGAGACCGGCACGATCGGCGACGACCTCGCGAAGCACATCTACAAGGTGACGGCCCGCAGGGGCGTCCCGATCCGCATCACCAAGGCCGTGAGCTACCACACGGCGCGGAAGGTTCCGGCCCGCGAGCTCGGCGACCGGTGCGACCGCACGCTCGACCGCGCGGCGGAGATCGGCGTGAACCAGGTCTTCGCGCAGCAGCGCGCCTGGCTCGACGCGTACTGGGCCCGCACCGACGTGGTGCTCGACGAGCAGCCCGTGCTGCAGCAGGCGATCCGGTGGAACCTCTTCCAGCTCGCCCAGGCGACCGCCCGCACCGACGGCGGCGGCACCGCGGCCAAGGGCGTCACGGGCTCCGGGTACGGCGGGCACTACTTCTGGGACTCCGAGATCTACGTCCTGCCGTTCCTCACCTATACGTCGCCGATCGTGGCGCGGAACCTCCTGCGGTTCCGGCAGAAGATGCTCGACCTCGCCCGGGCGCGCGCGGTCGAGATGAACCAGCACGGCGCACTCTTCCCGTGGCGGACCATCAACGGCCTCGAGTCATCCGCCTACTACGCGGCCGGCACGGCGCAGTACCACATCGACGCCGACATCTCCTACGGCCTGTGCCAGTACCTGAACGCGACCGGCGACGAGGACTTCCTGGTCAGGGGTGCGATCGACATCCTCGTCGAGACCGCTCGCCTGTGGGAGGACCTCGGGTTCTGGCGCACCGGCACGGTCGACGACGTCTTCCACATCCACGGCGTCACCGGCCCCGACGAGTACACGACCGTCGTGAACGACAACCTGTACACGAACGTCATGGCGCGCGCGAACCTCGAGGCGGCCGCCGAGGCGGTCGACCGGATGAAGGCCGACCACCCGGCCGAGTACCGCATGATGGTCGAGCGCCTGAACCTGACTCCGGCCGAGGTCGCCGCGTGGCGGCGCGCGGCCGCGCACATGCACATCCCGTACGAGGAACGCCTCGGCGTGCACCCGCAGGATTCGGCCTTCCTCGAGAAGGAGCTCTGGGACCTCGAGCACACGCCCGACAACCGACGCCCGCTCCTCCTCTACTACCACCCGCTCGTGATCTACCGGTTCCAGGTCCTGAAGCAGGCCGACGTCGTGCTGGCGCTCTTCCTGCAGGGCCACCGGTTCACGCGCGCGCAGAAGCTCGCCGACTTCGAGTACTACGACCCGCTGACGACGGGCGACTCGACGCTGTCGGCGGTGGTGCAGTCGATCATCGCGGCCGAGGTCGGGTACCACGAGCTCGCCCTCCGGTACTTCCGCTCGGCGCTGTTCGTCGACCTCGCCGACCTGCACGGGAACACGGCCGACGGCGTCCACGTCGCCTCGACGGGCGGCGTGTGGGCGGCGCTCGTGAACGGCTTCGGCGGATTCCGGGACCAGGAGGGCGTCTTCAGCTTCGACCCCAGGCTGCCGGAGGACTGGGAGCGGCTCACGTTCCGCCTCACGATCCACGGCACGCGCGTGCGCGTGAGCATCGACCAGGAGTCCATCGCGTTCCAGATCGAGGAGGGCGACTCTGTGCAGCTGTCGGTCCGCGGCACCCCCATCGAGATCGCCGGAGCCGAGGAGGTCCGCGTCGAACTCCTCGCCGACCACCGGGCTCGGATCCTCGGCGCGCCGACCATGGGCGACGTCGCCGGATCCCGCCGTTCCGACGGCAGCCTGCTCACGGCGTCGATCCCGACGCTCTCGCTGCTCGACACCGGCGAGGTGCCGATCGGCGCCGAGTGAACCGCGCCCTTCACAGCCGCTCGCGCTAGCATTGCGCGAAGTCACGGAACCGATCGGGAGACCTGTGGGCCTACTGGACAACTTCGAGAAGGGTCTCGAGCGCGCGGTCAACGGCGCGTTCGCGAAGACCTTCCGGTCCGGCCTCCAGCCGGTGGAGATCACGGCCGCGCTCAAGCGCGAGATCGACACCAAGGCGGCCGTGGTCTCGCGCGACCGCGTCCTGGTGCCCAACTCGTTCACGGTGCGCATGGCTCCGGAGGACCACGATCGGATGACCCGCCTCGGCCCCGCGCTCGTCGACGAGCTCGTGGACCTGGTGCAGAAGCACGCGGCGAGCCAGCGGTTCCAGTTCGCGGGCGGCATCTCGATCGCGCTGCACGCGGACCCGGGCCTGTCGGTCGGCATGGTCCAGGTCGACTCGGCGAACGTCAAGGGCCAGGTCGCCTGGACCCCGGTGCTGGATGTCGCGGGCAAGCGCTACCCGCTCCTGAAGGGCCGCACGGTCATCGGGCGCGGCAGCGAGGCGGATGTCACGCTCGACGACTCCGGCGCGAGCCGTCGGCACGCCGAGGTGCAGTGGGACGGCACCCGCGCCCGCGTGCGCGACCTCGGCTCGACGAACGGCACCCAGGTCGACGGCCGGAAGGTCGCCGAGGCCGTGCTCGAACCCGACTCGGTGATCACCATCGGCCGGTCGCGCATCGTGTTCCGCGTGCTCGCGCAGGCCGGCGGCGGGCGTCCGCCCGCGGCGACGCAGCGGAACGACCTCGGCGGGTTCTGGGGGCCGGCCTCGTGACCGATCCGAGTCAGCTCACCCTCCTCGTCCTCCAGCTCGGCTTCCTCCTCCTGCTGTGGGCGTTCATCTTCGCGATCGTCTACGCCCTGCGCAGCGACCTGTTCGGCCAGCGGGTGCGGAAGCTGCCGGCGTCGTCCGCATCGGCAGCCGCCGCCGGCGGCACTGCGCCGGCGGCAGCGGCCTTCCCGAGTTCCCCGGTCGCGGCGCCGCCGACGGCTCCGACGGCCGCGGGTGCGGCGGTCGGGGCGGCTGCGAGCGGCGACCGGCCCTCGAAGCTCGTGATCACGAGCGGCACCAAGGCGGGCGCCGAGTTCCCGCTCGGCCGCGACGAGATCACGATCGGCCGGTCGAGCGACTCGGCGATCATCATCCGCGACGACTACACGTCGACCCACCACGCCCGCATCATGCTGTGGAACGGCCGGTGGATGATCCAGGACCTCGACTCGACGAACGGCACCTTCCTCGACGGCTCACGTGTGACCGTGCCGACGCCCGTCCCGCTCGGAGCCACCGTGAAGGTCGGGGCGACCACGTTCGAGCTGCGGCGGTAACCGGTGGCGCACGTCAAGGCGAGCGCGGCGGTCTCGCACGTCGGCCGGATCCGCGCGAACAACCAGGACTCCGGCTACGCCGGCCACCGGTTGTTCTTCGTGGCCGACGGCATGGGCGGTCACGCGGGCGGCGACATCGCGAGCGCGATCGCGACCCACCGGATCACCGACGCCGACGCGACGTACCGCGACGGGCACGAGGCATCCGTCGCCCTCGAGGCGGCGCTGCTGGCCGCCAACCGCCGGATCGGCGAGACCGTGGCCGATCACTCGGAGCTCACGGGCATGGGCACGACGGTGAGCGCCCTCGCTGTGCTCGACGACGCGGTGGCGATCGCGCACATCGGCGACTCGCGCATCTACCTGCTCCGCTCGGGCGAGCTGAGCCAGATCACGACCGACCACACGTTCGTCCAGCGACTCGTCGACGCGGGCCGCATCACCGCCGAGGAGGCGATGGTGCACCCCCGCCGCTCGGTGCTCATGCGCGTGCTCGGCGACGTCGAGACCCGGCCCGAGATCGACACGATGGTGCTCGACACGCGCGAGGGCGACCGCTGGGTCATGTGCTCGGACGGCCTGTCGGGCGTGGTGGCGTTCGACGAGCTGCAGGAGATCCTCGCGGCGGACGCGGGCGCGAAGCAGGTCGCCGACCGGCTCGTGAAGGCGTCGCTCGACGGCGGCGCCCCCGACAACGTGACGGTCGTGGTCGTCGACATCGGCGAACCGCCGGCGCCCGACACCCCGCCGCAGATCGTCGGCTCGGCCGCGGCCCCGCTTGCCTTCGGCCAGTCCGAGACGCCCCGCACGCGAGGCATCCGTATCGCGCCCTTCCGCCCGCACCCGGTGCAGGAGACGCACTTCGAGCCCGACTCCGAGGACTACTTCGACGAGATCATCGAGGAGGATGCGCGTCGCCGGCGTCGCCGGCGGCTCGTGTGGAGCTTCTGGATCGTCCTGCTCATCGGCATCATCGTCGCCGGCGTCGTGATGGCGTACCAGTGGACGCAGACCCGCTTCTACGTCGGCGAGTCCAACGGGCGGGTCGCGATCTTCCAGGGCGTCCAGCAGGATCTCGGTCCCGTGTCGCTCCACGATCTCTACCTCGAGACCGAGGTGGATGTCTCGGAGCTGCGCGCGTACGACCAGTTGCGCGTCGAGCAGACCATCAACGCCGGCTCACTCGCCGACGCGCTCGTCATCGTGAAGCGGTTGGAGGAGTCGATTGACTGAGCCGCTGCGCACGACCCCGGCCGCCGGGACCCCGGCCACGCCGCCCGGCGGCGGCGTCCGCCGCATCCGGCTGCCTCAGAAGCTCCGGAACCTCGAGCTCGGCCTGCTGATCATGGCGTGCCTCATCAACGGCGCCGCGATCGTGCTCGTCCAGCTCGGCGCGCTCGGACGCCTCGACCCGCAGCTCATCCTGCTCGGCGCCGGGCTCTCGATCCTCGTCGTCGGCCTCCACGTCGCGATGCGCTTCGTGGCACGCGACGCCGACCCGTTCCTCCTCCCGATCGCGACGGTGCTGAACGGCATCGGCATCGCGATGATCTACCGCATCGACATCGCGTTCGAGGATGTCGGGTGGGAGAGCGCCGCCGTGCGCCAGATCGTGTGGAGCGCGATCGCGATCATCGCGGCGATCGGCACGATCCTCCTGATCCGCAACCACCGGCTGCTGTTCCGCTACACGTACCTGTCGGGGCTCATCGCGATCGTCCTGCTGCTGCTCCCCCTCCTGCCGGTGATCGGCCAGGAGGAGAACGGCGCACGCGTCTGGGTCGGCATCTCCGGCTTCGCGACCTTCCAGCCCGGTGAGATCGCGAAGATCGCGCTCGCGGTCTTCTTCGCCGGCTACCTCGTGCGCAACCGCGACTCCCTGTCGATGGTCGGCACGACCTTCCTCGGGATGCGGTTCCCGCGCGTGCGCGACTTCGGGCCCCTGCTCGTGGTGTGGGCGCTCTCGATGGCGGTCATCGTGTTCCAGCGCGACCTTGGCACCGCCCTGCTCTACTTCGGGCTGTTCCTCGTGATGCTCTACGTCGCGACGAGCCGGCTGTCGTGGGTGCTCATCGGGCTCACGCTGTTCGTCGGGGGCGCGATCGTCGCGAGCCAGACGCTCGACTACGTCGGCAACCGGTTCGCGAACTGGCTCGATCCCTTCAACCCCGAGCGGTACGACGCCGAGATCGGCGGCAGTTACCAGCTCGTGCAGGGCCTGTTCGGGCTCGGCCACGGCGGACTCGTCGGCACCGGCTGGGGGCAGGGGCGACCCGATCTCACCCCCGTCCCGCAGAGCGACTACATCATCGCGTCGCTGGGCGAAGAGCTCGGGCTCGCGGGCGTGTTCGCCATCCTCGCGCTCTACGTGCTGTTCGTCGCCCGCGGCTTCCGCATCGGCTTCGCCGGGCAGGACGACTTCGGCAAGCTCCTCGGCGTGGGCCTCAGCTTCGTGCTCGCGCTCCAGGTGTTCATCGTCGTCGGCGGCGTGATGCGGGTCATCCCGCTCACCGGCCTGACCACCCCGTTCCTCGCGGCCGGCGGTTCGTCGCTCGTCGCGAACTGGATCATCGTCGGCCTCCTGCTCCGGCTCAGCGACACGATCCGCAACCACCCGAGGCTGGTGATCGACGGATGAATCGCGAGCTGAAGCGCGTCGCGATCGTGGCGCTCCTGATGTTCCTCACGCTGTTCGCGGCCGCGACGGTGATCCAGTACGCCCAGGCCGAGGCCCTCGCCGAGGATCCGCGCAACGCGCGCACCCTGTACGACAGCTACTCGGTCGAGCGCGGGCCGATCCTCGTGGCGGGCGAGCCGATCGCCTACTCCCAGCCCTCCGGCGACGACTACAAGTTCCAGCGGGTCTACGCGAACGGTCCGCTGTACGTGCCGATCACGGGCTACATCCCCGTGAACGGCGAGGCCACCGGGATCGAGCGGACGCTCAACGCGTACCTGAGCGGCCAGAGCTCGAGCCAGTTCTTCGACCAGCTGAACCGCATCGTCTCCGGACAGGACCCGATGGGCGCCTCCGTCGAGATCGCGATCGACCCGGTCGCGCAGCAGGCCGCGTGGGACGCGCTCGGCGACTACGCCGGGTCGGTCGTGGTCACCGAGCCGAGCACGGGCCGTGTCCTCGCGATGGTCTCGAAGCCGAGCTTCGACCCGAACGCGCTCGTGGTGCACGACGGCCGGCAGGTCCAGGACACGTACGAGGCGCTCCTGGCCGACCCGGGCCAGCCGCTGCAGAACCGCGCCACGGGCGGCGACATGAACCCGCCCGGCTCGACCTTCAAGCTGGTCGTGACGGCCGCGGCCCTCGAGTCGGGTCGGTACACCCCCGAGAGCACGTTCCCGAACCCGGCGTCGCTCACCCTGCCCGGGACGGATGCGGTCGTCCGCAACTCCGGCGGCGGCACGTGCGGCGGCGGCGGCGCGACCGTCACGCTCGCCGACGCGCTGCGGCTGAGCTGCAACATCCCGTTCGCGGAGCTCGGCATGGAACTCGGCGACCAGGCGATCCGCGAGCAGGCGCAGAAGTTCGGCTTCAACAGCGGGTTCGAGATCCCCAACCTCGTCGAGCCGAGCGTCTACCCGGTCCGGTCGCTCGACGACCCGCAGACCGCGCTCACGGCGTTCGGGCAGGGCGACGTCCGGGCGACCCCGCTCCAGATGGCGATGGTGTCGGCGGCGATCGCGAACGGCGGGATCGTGATGTACCCGAACCTCGTCGACTCGATCACGGCGCCGGACTTCAGCCCGCTGCAGGCCTTCGAGCCCGTGCAGTACGGCCGTGCGATCAGCGAGGAGACGGCCGCGACGATGGTCCAGATGATGGTCAACGGCGTCGAGAACGGCGCTGCGACTAATGCAAGAATAGACGGCGTCAGCGTGGCCGGTAAGACGGGTACCGCGGAGAACGGCGAGGATGACCCCTACACCCTCTGGTTCACGGGTTTTGCCCCCGCCGACGACCCTCAGTACGCGATCACGGTCCTCGTGGAAGACGGCGGGGGACTTGGTCAGGAGGGGTACGGCAATCTGATTGCCGCACCCGTGGCGAAACAAGTACTAGAGGCGGTGCTGAGCAAATGAGACCGAGCGCAGGGCTCACCTTCGGTGGGCGCTACGAACTGCAGTCCCGGATCGCGATCGGGGGCATGGGCGAGGTGTGGCAGGCCACCGACCTCGTCATCGGCCGGCAGGTCGCGATCAAGATCCTGAAGGACGAGTACCTCGGCGACCCCGGCTTCCTCGAGCGCTTCCGCGCCGAGGCGCGCCACGCCGCGCTCGTGAACCACGAGGGCATCGCGAACGTCTTCGACTACGGCGAGGAGGAGGGCAGCGCCTACCTCGTGATGGAGCTCGTTCCCGGCGAGGCCCTGTCGACCATCCTCGAGCGCGAGCACATCCTGTCGACCGACAAGGTGCTCGACATCGTGGCGCAGACCGCGGCGGCCCTGCAGGCCGCCCACCAGGCGGGCCTCGTGCACCGCGACATCAAGCCCGGCAACCTGCTCATCACGCCGGACGGCCGCGTGAAGATCACCGACTTCGGCATCGCGCGCATCGCCGACCAGGTCCCGCTCACCGCGACCGGCCAGGTCATGGGCACGGTGCAGTACCTCTCGCCCGAGCAGGCCTCGGGCCACCCGGCGTCGCCGACCACCGACATCTACTCGCTCGGCATCGTCGCGTACGAGTGCCTCGCGGGCCGCCGGCCCTTCACGGGCGAGTCCCAGGTGGCGATCGCGATGGCGCAGATCAACGAGACCCCGCCGGACCTGCCTGCGACGGTCTCCGAGCCGGTCCGCAACCTGGTCTACGCGTGCATCGCGAAGAACCCGGCCGACCGTCCGCAGTCCGCCGCGCACCTCGCGCGGGCCGCCTCCGCGCTCCGGCGCGGCGACGTGCAGGGCGCGGCCGCCGCGGTGCCGGCCATCCTCGGTGCGGCGGGTGCCACCGCCGCGACCATGCTCATGCCGCAGCAGGGCGCGACCGCCGCCACGACGGTGCTCCCGACCGGCGCGCCCGTCGAGGGCGAGGGCGAGGAAGAGGTCGAGGAGAAGAAGCGCAGCCCGTGGACCTGGCCGCTGATCGTGCTCATCGTGATCCTCGCGATCGTGCTGATCGGCACCATCATCGCGTTCGCGATGAACCAGGGCGGCGAGAAGCCGGATCCGTCGACGTCGTCGGCAGCGCCGACCACGTCGTCCTCGGTGCCGACGACCTCGTCCGCACCACCCTCGACCGCGACCACGGTGCAGATCGACCGCGCCGCGTACCTCGGGATGAACGTCGACGAGGCCGCGGCCGCGATCGAGAAGCTCGGCCTGCCGGTGTCCCGCGAACCCGGGGGGAAGGCGACCGAGCCCGGTCTCGCGAACACCGTGAGCGACGTGAACCCCTCGGGCCCGGTGCCGCCGGGCACGACGATCACGCTGACGTACCTCGAGGCGCCGGAGAACCCGAGTGCACCGACCAGCGCGCCGTCGGCGACGCCGAACCCGATGCCCGCGAGTACGACGACCGTCGAGGTGTCGTGGCCGGCGCAGAACTGCCCCGCCGGGCAGACGCTGAGCGGCTACGAGGTGAAGGTGACCAACGGCGCGACCGTGCCGAACAACTCGGTCGTGCCGGCCGGCACGACCAGCGTCACCGTGAAGGCGCCGACCCCGCTGGCCGACTTCGAGGCGAGCTACCGCTACTTCTGCGGCCAGCTCTCGTCGGAGTTCTCGCCGACGGTGGCCATCACCGTGGAGAAGTAGCGACGCGCAGGTCGCGTCGCACCACGTAGACTCCCTTCGACTCGTAGCAATCGGCTGAGAGGAGCCGTCGAACGTGACCGATGAAGGACGCCTGCTCGCGGGCCGGTACCGCGTCGGTGAGCTCATCGGTCGCGGCGGCATGTCCGACGTCCACGTCGGTACCGACACCCGTCTCGGTCGGCAGGTCGCGGTCAAGCTCCTGAAGCCGCAGCTCGCGACGGATCCGGCGTTCCGCATGCGCTTCCGCCAGGAGGCGCAGTCGGCCGCGAGGATGGCCCACCCGACCATCGTGCGCGTCTTCGACGCCGGCGAGGAGACGGTGCTGGATGCCTCGGGCCACGAGGTGCAGCTGCCCTTCATCGTCATGGAGTTCGTCGAGGGGCGGCTCCTGAAGGACATCATCCACGACGGGCCGCTCGAGCCCGCCGCGGCGGTGCGCGTCATCGACGGCGTCCTGACGGCGCTCGAGTACTCGCACCGCGCCGGAGTCGTCCACCGCGACATCAAGCCGGGCAACATCATGATCACCACCACCGGTCAGGTGAAGGTGATGGACTTCGGCATCGCGCGCGCGGTGTCCGACTCGGCCACGACCGTCGCGCAGACGACGGCGATCCTCGGCACGGCCGCGTACTTCTCGCCCGAGCAGGCCAAGGGCGAGACCGTCGACGCCCGGACCGACCTCTACTCGACCGGCGTGGTCCTGTTCGAGATGCTCACCGGCCGTCCGCCGTTCCGCGGCGACACCCCGGTCGCGGTCGCGTACCAGCACGTGAGCGAGAAGCCCGCGAAGCCGAGCTCGATCAACCCCCGCGTGTCCCCCGCGCTCGACACGGTCGTCCTGCGCGCGCTGACCAAGGACCGCGAGGAGCGGTACCAGACTGCGGCCGACTTCCGCGCCGACGTCGAGATCGCCGCGAGCGGCCGGATCCCGGTCCATCGCGAGGAGGACGCGACGACGAAGCTGTTCGGCGGCACGCCGACCGGTGCGCTGTCCTCCACCGAGCTCGCCTTCCGGCAACTCGCCGAGGACGAGACGGCCGTGCGTACGCAGCGGCGACCGCCCGCGGTGTGGATCTGGTCCGGCATCGTCGCGGTCGTCGTCATCGTCATCGCGGTGATGTACTGGGCGATCAACCTGCAGCCCACGAACGAGCTGCCGTCGAACGTCGAACGCGTTCCCGACCTCGCCGGGCAGACGTGGGAGGTCGCGTCCAAGCAGCTCACCGAGCTCGGCCTGCCGCCGACCCGCGCGGACGAGTCCAGCGACACCGTCGCCGAGGGCCAGGTCATCCGCACCGACCCGCCCGCGAACGAGACCGTCGAGCGCGAGACCCCTGTCACGGTCTTCGTCTCGACCGGCAAGCAGCCGGTCGCGGTCCCGGACACGACCAACATGACGCTCGAACAGGCCAAGGCGGCGATCACCGGTGCCGGACTCGTGCCCGGCGTCGAGAACCGGGAGAACTCGCCGACCGTGCCGGCGGACACGGTCCTCGCGACCACCCCGGCAGCGGGTGCCACGGCACCCGCCGGCTCCTCGGTCGACTTCCGGCTCTCGAGCGGCAAGGTGACGCTCACCGACCTGACCGGGCAGACCCTGGCCGCGGCATCCGACTACCTGCGCTCGGCGACGCTGCAGCTGAACCCGGTGCCGCAGCCGGATGGGGCCTGCCCTGCCGAGCAGGGATCGCCCATCGTGCGCCAGAATCCGGCCCCCGGTGACGTGCCCCAGCGTTCGGACGTCACGCTCGTGTACTGCGCCGGTTCCGCCGGCGGAGGCGACAACACCGGCGCAGGGAACGGCAACGGCAACGGCGGCACGGCCGACGGGGATCGGCACTAGCCGAGGCGTCGGCTCGCGGGCTCAGTTCGTCGCGGTCGCCCGAACGAGCGGGCTCAACCCGAGCGACCGCTCGCGCGCCTCGGGCATGCCGGCCACCGCGAGCCAGTTGCCGAGCATCCGGTAGCCGCCCTCGGTGAGCACGGACTCGGGGTGGAACTGCACGCCGAAGATCGGCGCGGACTCGTGACGGAGTCCCATGATGACCCCGCCCTGCGTGCGGCTCGTGACGATCAGTTCGGCGGGCACCGTGCCGTCGACGACCGCGAGCGAGTGGTACCTGGTCGCGGTGAAGGGCTGCGGAACGCCGTCGTAGAACTCGCTCGCGTCGTGCGTGATGAGCGAGGTCTTGCCGTGCATCAGCTCCTCGGCGTTCGTCACGACGGCGCCGAGCGCCTCGGCGATGGCCTGGTGCCCGAGGCACACGCCGAGCAGCGGCGTTCCCGAGGCGAGCGCGGCCTCGACCGTGGGGATCGAGACCCCCGCGTCGGAGGGCTTGCCTGGACCCGGAGAGACGAGCACGCCGTCGTAGTCGGCGATGCGCGCGGCGACGTCTGCGGCCGGGAACGAGTCGTTCCGCACGACCTCGGTCTCGGCGCCGAGTTCCTGGAGGTACCCGTTCAGGGTGTAGACGAAGCTGTCGTAGTTGTCGATGACGAGGATGCGGGTCATTGGTCCACCGTGACGTTGATCGGGTTGAGGATCGAGTCCACCACCGGGAAGACCCAGGTGAACAGCGCGAAGACGACGGCCGCGGCGAGCAGCAGCAGCAGGATGACCCGCACCCACCACGGGCCGGGCAGGACTCGCCAGAGTGCTCCGTACATCAGGCTCCCCATGCGGCGACGGCGTCCGCGATCTCTGCGGGCGGGTTGCCCGCGCCCGGCTGCCAGGATTCGAGCACGCCGTACGCGACGATCCGCTCGGCCGTCGAGTAAAGCGGGTTGCAGCTCGTGAGCGTCACGATCCGGTCGGTCGGGGCGACGCCGGGCAGGTGCGGCACCGGCGCGAGCACGTCCACGGTGTCGGGGGTGACGTACTCGAAGTCGCGGAACCGGTACGTGTACCAGCCGTCCTTCGTCTGGATGTAGATGGCGTCGCCGAGCTGGAACTGCTCGATCTCGTGCATCCCGCCGCCGTAGGCGCTCCGATGCGACGCGATCGCGAAGTTGCCGACCGCTCCCGGCATCGCGGTGCCCGGATAGTGCCCGACGCCCTGCTGGTAGCTGTTGAGCACATCGAGGCCGATGCCCTCGGCGATCGTCCGCTGCGATCCCTCGCCGAAGCGCGGCACGTACATGACCGCGAACGATTCGGCGTTCCCGTAGGTCGTCGGGTCCACGATGGGCTCGCCCATGTCCGGTACCGGCTCGGTCGTGGCATCCGGCGGGTGGGTCGCGCGGTCCTGCGCGCTCCACTGCTCGCTCAGTTCGGATGCCGCGCCGGACTGCTGGCCGGCCATGATCGCGTCGTTCCACCAAAGCTGCCAGCCGAGGAACAGGAGGATCAGCACGCCCGCCGTGAGCAGCAGTTCGCCGAACACGCCGACCACGGACACCCGCTGACGCGGACGCTGCGCAGCCGCGCGCGCGGAGGCGCGGGAGGGCGCGTCCGGATCAGGCGTCTCGGGCATAGGGCGATTCTAGTGTCGGGCGACACCGGCTCGGCTGGGAGTACCGGCGTCCCTCGGCTAGAATCCTCCGCATGGCACGTACCAACTCATCGAAGCCCGCGCGCGCGGAGCAGGCCCAGGGCGAAGACGCTCCGAACCCGGTCTGGTTCAAGCCCGTCATGTTCGGCTTCATGCTGCTCGGGCTCGCCTGGATCATCGTCTTCTACGTCAGCGGGGGCACGCTCCCGATCGCCGCACTCGGTTCCTGGAACATCCTCATCGGGTTCGGCATCGCCTTCGTCGGCTTCCTGATGACGACCAGGTGGCGCTGAGTCGCAACTCTCGAACAGAGGGGCGGATGCTTCGGCATCCGCCCCTCTTCGCATCCCCGGGATCTGCCGTGATCGCGTCCGCACCGGGTTCTCCCCAACTGTGGAGAACCTTGTGGAGAATGTGCACAGTGTGTGGAGAACCCGGATCCGCGTGATTCCGCGGCTGCGTGGGAATCACACGCGTGTGATTCTCCCCAACCTGTGGACAGGCTGTGGAGACGATCAGCCCGTGATGGGGAAGAACACGTATCGCAGGCTGAGCACGAGCAGCACCACCACGAGCGCGACGAGCAGCCAGACCTGGCGTGCGCGCTGGTCGCGCCGGCGGGTCTCGACGTAGATCAGGCCGACGAGCGCACCCGTCACGAGGCCGCCGAGGTGCGCCTGCCACGCGATGTTCCACCCCGGCACGAACCCGATGACCAGGTTGATCGCGAGCAGGACCAGCAGTTGGGTCGTCTGGCCGCCGAGCCGCCGCTGGATCACCAGGAACGCGCCCATCAGGCCGAAGATCGCACCCGACGCCCCGACCACCGCGGTGTTCGGGTCACTCAGCCAGACCACGCCGACCGAGCCGCCGAGCCCGGCGATCAGGTAGAGCGCGAGGAAACGCGCCCGTCCGAGGAGGCCCTCCAGCAGTTGCCCGAAGATCCACAGCGTGTACATGTTGAGCAGCACGTGGAAGATCAGGGACGTCGAGTGCACGAAGACCGAGGTGATGAGGCGCCACGGTTCCATCGCGTACTCGCTCACGAAGAACGGCGAGAAGAACAGCCAGTCCGTCACCCCGAGCCCGGGGATGAGCTGCAGCAGGTAGACCGCGAGCGTGATGCCGATCAGGGAATACGTCACCACGGGCGCCCCGCGGCGCCCCGCCGAGCGCATCCTCGTGAGGACGGCCGGCTTGGTCCTCGGCGCCGACGCGCGCTGCTCGCGCATGCACTCGGGGCAGATCACTCCGACCGGCGCCGGAGTCTGGCATTCGCCGCAGATCGTGCGACCGCACCGCTGGCAGAGCACGAAGCTCTGCCGATCGGGGTGGCGGTAGCAGAAGCTCGCGCGATCGACGACGGGCTCGGTCACGCCGGGGTCAGAGCTGCTCGATCGTGACGCTCTCGATCACGACGTCGTCGAGGGGCTTGTCGCGGCCGTCGGTCGGAACCGTGGCCAGCTTGTCGACGACGGCCTTGCTGGCCTCGTCCGTCACCTTGCCGAAGATGGTGTGCTTGCCCTGCAGCCAGCTCGTGGCGCCGACGGTGATGAAGAACTGCGAACCGTTCGTGCCGCCGCCCGTGAAGCGGTCGCGGCCGGCGTTGGCCATCGCGAGCACGTACGGCTCGGTGAAGTCGAGCTCCGGGCTGATCTCGTCATCGAACTGGTAGCCCGGGCCGCCGATGCCCTGGCCGAGCGGGTCGCCGCCCTGGATCATGAAGCCGGGGATGATGCGGTGGAAGACGATGCCGTCGTAGAACGGTGCGTTCGACTTGGCGCCGGTGCCGGGGTGCGTCCACTCGATCTCACCCGTGGCGAGGCCGACGAAGTTCTTGACGGTCTTCGGCGCGTGGTGGCCGTAGAGCTCGATCTTGATGGGGCCGTGGTTGGTCTGGAGCGTCGCGATCGCGGTGGGATTCGGCATCTGCATATTCTCTCACGCCCCGATTCACGGCCGAGCATGTCCGAATGCGACTCCCACCCCGAATTCAGGGTTCTCGGTGGCAAGATGGGAGACGTTCGCTGCACCGATGATGGAGGTCGACATGAGCCTGTCACGCAAGCGCCAGAAGGAACTCAAGCGGCTGCGCAGCAGCGCAGAGGATTTGTGGGGGAACCAGCAGGTCGTGCTCGAGCACGCCAATGCCGTGGCGCGTGAGGCGAGCCGCCAACTCGGCCACCTCACCCGCGAAGAGGTCGTTCCGCGCGTGCGCACCGGCTACGAGGCGTACGTCCGCCCGGGCGTCGATCAGGCGCGGGTCCTCGCCAAGAGCGCCGGCGACACCGCCGAGCGCGGGATCGGCAGCGCGATCGGCTCGCTGCTCTCGATCGGCGACATCGCGAACGACGTCCGCGTCCGCCGCGCCGTCGAGCGCGTCTCGCCCGCGAGCGCGAAGCTCGTGGCGGCCGAGAAGCGCGGCCCGGGCTTCGGCACGTTCCTGGCGATCGGCGCGCTCGTCGTCGTCGCCGCGGGCGTCGGGTACGCCGTCTGGCAGACCTTCCGAGCCGACGACGAGCTCTGGGTCGCGGACGACGAGCCCCCGGTTCCGCCCGCAGGGAGCTGAGTCCGCCGCAGGCTTCGCGCCGCAGGCCGGTCGCCTCGGGCACCGGCCGGAGGATGCACCATCGCGACGACGCCCCGACCTGAGGGTCGGGGCGTCGTCGTGCCCGGGGCATCCGCTCCTCTCAGGGCCAGCCCTGAACTTCGCACCGGATCCGACGCGATCCGCGATTCACCCTTGCGCGCCCGGCGCGCACCACGCTAGGTTCGACAATCGGTTCGACCACGAGCAGTGAGAGGAGATGAGCCCGATGAATCAGATGAACTTCGACATCAAGATGCCGGGCTTCGCCCTCTCGGCGGCCACGGGTGCTCCCGTCGCCGCAGCACAGGCCTGCTGAGCCCCGTCCGTTCCCGCGCCGACGGCGCCTGAACGTCCGACCCCGGCTCCACGCCCCGACCGATTCGCGCGGTTCCACCGCGCCGGGTCCACGACCTCGCAGCACGCCGCATCCGCGGCCGGCTCGTCGTCGCCCGCCGAACCGCTCTCGCCTCCGTCCGGAGGACCACGAGCGCGGTCCCGGCCGCACCGCTCATCCCGCTCCGACGCACGCCCCTGCCATCGAGCACGGGCACCCTCGAAGACGAAGGAACCATCGTGAACGCACTGTCCACCACGTTCGACGTGACCACGCGCCGAACCACGTCGCGCCGCCGGGCGCGCCGGATGCACGAACGACTCGCGGCCCGCTTCGGGCTCGCACTGCTGTCGTTGAGCCGGCCGAAGGCCGCGCTCACGCACGAGGAGGTCGCCCACCGGCGCCACCTCGAGCACGACGCATCCGCACTCCACTCCGGAACGCGCACCGACGTCAGCCTGCTCACGCGGGCCGCATGACGCCATGTGCGCCGGCCGCACCATCGACGAACGGCTCCGCCCGCACGGGCGGGGCCGTTCCGCCGTATCGGGCAATCAGCCCCCCGCGCGAGGCGCCTGCCGTTCGGGGCGTCCCTCAGCGCCGCTTGCTGCCGCCGTCGGCCGGCTCGTCGCGGTCGAGCCGGAGCGCGATGTCCACGAGACCGACGCGCTTCAGCGAGGAGACCTCGTCGAGCGGGAACCACCGGGCCTCGTCGCTCGAGCCGTCGAGCTCGTTGCGCAGTTCCCCGCCGACCACGTGCGCGCGGTACACGATGCGCATCGCGTAGAGCGGCACGCGCCCCCGGTGCCGCTTCGCGGCCGGGACGACCATCGTGTCGATGCCGAGCAGTCGGTCGACGGCCGCGTCGAACCCGGTCTCCTCGCGCACCTCCCGGACGACCGCCTCGAGCGGATCCTCCGCCCCCTGGAGCCCGCCGCCCGGCATCGCCCAGCCGGAACGGCCGTGCTGGTTCCAGTGCGACAGCAGGACACGGCCGTCGTCGATGATCACGGCGTACGCGGCGATGCGGATGTCCATCCGGAAACCCTACCGCCGCGGCATCCTCGACCCGGTACGCGACCGCGCGCGGGGAGCGCCGCACCGCTGCCCCGCAACGACGAACGCGCCCGCCGGAAGGCGGACGCGTCGAGTGCGGGAGATCTTGTGGAGCCTAGGAGATTCGAACTCCTGACATCCTGCTTGCAAAGCAGGCGCTCTACCAACTGAGCTAAGGCCCCGAGGGATGCGTGGCATCCGGGTTGTGGAGTTGTCATGCCGTGAACGGCGTGGTGGGGATACGAGGACTTGAACCTCGGACCTCTTCGTTATCAGCGAAGCGCTCTAACCGCCTGAGCTATATCCCCGGATTTTCGGCCGGGGGAAAGCCTACCCGACGATCCGTGAATCTCCGAATCGAGGGCGGGAACCCCGGCCGAACGGCCTAGTTGTTGGTGAATCCGACGAGGATGCCGCCCGTGATCTTGACGCTCAGGTTGTAGAGCACGGCCACGATCGCGCCGAGCACCGTGGTGACCACGAGGTTGATCAGCGAGACCACGATCGCGAAGCCCATCACGTTGCCGAGCGAGAAGATCGCGAGCAGGTCGGTGCCGCTGCCGGCCACGTCCTTCACGAGCGAGTTCACGTTCTCGAAGATGCCGGTCGAGCTCAGCACCGTGTACACGAGGAACGTGGCGACGATGTTGACCACCGCGAGGCACACGGCGATCAGGAACGACAGCTTCAGGGCCGACCAGAAGTCGACGTAGACGAGCCGCAGCCGGACCTGCTTCGCCGGGGGCCGGCGGGTCTGCTTGCGAGCGAGCTTGTCTGCGACGCTGCTCATGACCATCACTCCTGTTCCGCGGGCGGGGCGCCCGCTTCGGACGACTCCGGATCGGGTTCGGGGGCGTCCACGTCGAGGTTGCGCTCCGAGTTCCGCGCGATCGCGATGATACGGTCGTCGGCTGCGAACTTCGCGAACACGACTCCCATCGTGTCACGACCCTTCGCCGGGACCTCGGAGACGTCAGAGCGTACCACCTTGCCACCGGCGAGAACCACAAGGACCTCGTCGTCGCCCGACACGATGAGCGCGCCCGCGAGGTCGCCGCGCTCGTCGTTCAGCTTGGCCACCTTGATGCCCAGGCCGCCGCGCTGCTGCCGGCGGTACTCCTCGATCGCGGTCCGCTTCGCGTACCCGCCCTCGGTCACGACGAACGTGTACGCGTCCGACGGGCTCACGAGCTCACCCGTGTCCGCGTGACGGAACGCATCGGCCGGCGTGGCATCCGAGTTGGCCACGACGGATGCCTCGAGCAGCGCGTCCCCGGCGCGGAACGCCATGCCCTTCACGCCCGACGTCGCCCGGCCCATCGGCCGGAGCGCCTCGTCGGTCGCCTCGAAGCGCAGCGACTGGCCCTTGCGGGAGACGAGCAGGATCTCGTCGTCCTCGTTCACGAGCATCGCCGAGACCAGCTCGTCGCCCTCGCGCAGGTTGATCGCGATCACGCCGCGCGAGCGGTTCGTGTCGTAGGCCGTGAGGTCGGTCTTCTTCACGAGACCCTGGCGCGTGGCGAGCACGAGGTACTTCGCGACCTCGTAGTCGCGGATGTCGAGGATCTCGGCGATCTGCTCGTCGGGCTGCATCTCGAGCAGGTTCGCGACGTGCTGTCCCTTGGCGTCGCGGCCGCCCTCCTGGAGCTCGTACGTCTTCGCGCGGTACACCCGACCCTGGTCGGTGAAGAACAGGAGCCAGTGGTGCGTCGTGGTGACGAAGAAGTGCTCGACGACGTCATCGGCGCGCAACTGCGCGCCCTTCACGCCCTTGCCGCCGCGGTGCTGCGACCGGTAGTTGTCGCTCCTGGTCCGCTTCACGTAGCCGCCACGGGTCACCGTGACGACCATCTCCTCCTCGGGGATCAGGTCCTCGATCGACACGTCGCCGTCGTAGCCCGGCAGGATGTGCGTGCGCCGCTCGTCGCCGAACTTGTGCACGATCTCGCGCAGCTCCCCGGCGATGATGGTGCGCTGTCGGGCCGGCGTCGCGAGGATGTCCCGGAAGTCGGCGATCTGGCGCTCGAGCTCGGCCGCCTCGTCGATGATCTTCTGGCGCTCGAGCGCCGCGAGCCGGCGGAGCTGCATCGCGAGGATCGCGTCGGCCTGGAGGTCGTCGATCTCGAGCAGGCCCCTCAGGCCGTCCCGCGCGACGTCGACGGTCGCGGACGCGCGGATCAGCGCGATCACCTCGTCGAGCGCGTCGAGCGCCTTGAGGTAGCCGCGGAGGATGTGCATCCGCTCCTCGGCCTTGCGGAGGCGGAACTCGGTCCGCCGGACGATGACCTCGACCTGGTGCTCGACCCAGTGCGCGATGAACCCGTCGATCGAGAGCGTGCGCGGCACGCCGTCGACGATCGCGAGCATGTTCGCGCCGAAGTTCTCCTGCAGCTGGGTGTGCTTGTACAGGTTGTTCAGGACGACCTTCGCGACCGCGTCGCGCTTCAGCACGATGACGAGGCGCTGGCCGGTGCGGGCGGACGACTCGTCGCGGATGTCGGCGATGCCGCCGAGCTTGCCGTCCTTCACGAGCTCGGCGATCTTGATCGCCAGGTTGTCAGGGTTGACCTGGTACGGCAGCTCCGTCACCACGAGCGAGGCTCGGCCCTGGATCTCCTCGACGCTGACGACGGCCCGCATGGTGATCGAGCCGCGGCCGGTGCGGTAGGCGTCCTGGATGCCCTTCAGGCCGAGGATCTGCGCGCCGGTCGGGAAGTCCGGGCCCTTGATCCGCTGCACGAGCGCCGCCTGCAGCTCCTCGTGCGTGGCATCCGGGTTCTCGAGCGCCCAGAGGGCGCCGTCGGCGACCTCGCGCAGGTTGTGCGGCGGGATGTTCGTCGCCATGCCGACCGCGATGCCGACCGAGCCGTTCACGAGCAGGTTCGGGAAGCGGGCCGGCAGGACCGTCGGCTCCTGGGTGCGACCGTCGTAATTGTCCTGGAAGTCGACCGTGTCTTCCTCGATGTCCCGGACCATCTCGATGGCGAGCGGGGACATCTTGGTCTCGGTGTACCGGTGGGCGGCGGCGCCGTCGTTGCCGGGCGAACCGAAGTTGCCCTGGCCCAGGGCGAGCGGGTAGCGCAGCGCCCACGGCTGCACGAGGCGCACGAGCGCGTCGTAGACCGAGGAGTCGCCGTGCGGGTGGAACTGGCCCATGACGTCGCCGATGACGCGCGTGCACTTGGAGAACGCGCGATCGGGGCGGTACCCGCCGTCGTACATCGTGTAGATGACCCGGCGGTGGACGGGCTTCAGGCCGTCCCGCACGTCGGGCAGCGCGCGCCCGATGATCACGCTCATCGCGTAGTCGAGGTAGGACCGCTGCATCTCCAGGTTCAGGTCGACCTGGTCGATCTTCCCGTGGATGCCGGCGTCGTCCGCCTCGGTGATGTTCTCGTCAGTCATGTTCTCTCATCGTCGTCTGCCCGAGCGGTGATCGAGGGGCGCCGCCTGCGGCGGCGCGCATCGAGATCAGATGTCCAGGAAGCGCACGTCCTTCGCGTTCTTCTGGATGAAGCTCCGGCGGCTCTCCACGTCGTCGCCCATGAGCGTCGAGAAGACCTCGTCGGCCGCGGCCGCGTCGTCCATGGTCACCTGGAGGAGGGTCCGGGTCGCCGGGTTCATCGTGGTCTCCCAGAGCTCCTCGGGGTTCATCTCGCCGAGACCCTGTAGCGCTGGACGCCGTTCTCCTTCTGGAGTCGCTTGCCGCCCGCCTGGCCCGCCTGGAGCAGCGCGTCGCGCTCGCGGTCGGAGTACACGTACTCGTGCTCGGCGTTGGTCCACTTGAGCCGGTACAGCGGCGGCTGCGCGAGGTAGACGTAGCCCAGCTCGATCAGCGGCCGCATGTAGCGGAAGAGGAGCGTCAGCAGCAGGGTCGTGATGTGCTGGCCGTCGACGTCGGCGTCGGCCATGAGCACGAGCTTGTGATACCTGGCCTTCTCCGCGTTGAAGTCCTCGCCGATGCCGGTGCCGAACGCCGTGATCATCGCCTGGATCTCGGCGTTCGCGAGCGCCCGGTCGAGTCGCGCGCGCTCGACGTTGAGGATCTTCCCGCGCAGCGGCAGGATCGCCTGGGTCGCCGGGTCGCGGCCCTGGACGGCGGAGCCGCCGGCCGAGTCGCCCTCGACGAGGAAGATCTCGCTGCGCCACGGCTCGCGGCTCGAGCAGTCCTTGAGCTTGCCCGGCATGCCGCCGCCCTCGAGGAGGCTCTTGCGCCGGGTGGCCTCACGCGCCTTCCGCGCGGCGATGCGGGCGGTCGCGGCCTGGATGGCCTTGCGGATGATCTCGCGCGCCTGGGTCGGGTTGCGGTCGAACCAGTCGCCGAGCTGGTCGCCCGTGATCCGCTGGACGAACGACTTCGCCTCGGTGTTGCCGAGCTTCGTCTTCGTCTGGCCCTCGAACTGCGGCTCGGCGAGCTTCACGGAGATCACCGCGGTGAGGCCCTCGCGCACGTCGTCGCCGGAGAGGTTGTCGTCCTTCTCCTTGAGGATGCCCTTCTCGCGGGCGTACTTGTTCACGAGCGTGGTCAGCGCGGCGCGGAATCCCTCCTCGTGGGTGCCGCCCTCGTGCGTGTTGATCGTGTTCGCGTAGGTGTGCACCGACTCGTTGTAGGCGGTGGTCCACTGCATCGCGACCTCGAGCGCGATCTTGCGCTCGGTGTCCTCGGACTCGAACGAGATGATCTCCTCGTTCACGAGGTCGGCCTTCTTCGAGCGGTTGAGGTACTCGACGTAGTCGACGAGGCCGCGCTCGTAGAGGAAGGTGTCGGTGCGGCCCGTAACCGGGGCATCCGTTTCGGCGTCGACGTCGGCCGGGTCGGCCGAGAGGCCGTCCGGGCGGAGGTCGGTGAGCGTGATGCGCAGGCCCTTGTTCAGGAAGGCCATCTGCTGGAACCGGGTGCGGAGCGTCTCGTAGTCGAACTCGACGGTCTCGAAGATCTCGGTGCTCGGCCAGAAGGTGATGGTCGTGCCGGTCTCGTCCTCGGGGATCGCCTCGTCCTGCGAGAGCGGAGCGTCGGGGACGCCGACCGAGAACGACTGGCGCCAGACGTGCCCCTGCCGCTTGACGGCGACGTCGAGCCGGCTCGAGAGCGCGTTGACGACGGAGGACCCGACGCCGTGCAGGCCGCCGGACACCGCGTACCCGCCGCCGCCGAACTTGCCGCCCGCGTGGAGGACGGTGAGCACGACCTCGACGGTCGAGCGCCCCTCGGTCTTGTGGACGTCGACCGGGATGCCACGACCGTCGTCGATCACCCGGACCCCGCCGTCGGCGAGGATGGTCACGTCGATGTCGGTCGCGTAGCCCGCGAGCGCCTCGTCGACCGAGTTGTCGACGATCTCGTACACGAGATGGTGGAGGCCGCGCGGCCCGGTCGAGCCGATGTACATGCCGGGGCGCTTGCGAACCGCTTCGAGGCCCTCGAGAACCTGGATCGCGTCGGCACCGTATTCGGGTGCGCTCTGGGCCTTCGTCGGTTCCGCTGTCATGGGTGAATCGGGCTCCAAACCGTCGTCCTGGCGACTCTCAACCCTATCAAACAGAGGCACCCGAACCCGCCGGGAACGCCGATCTGACGGCATTTGGACACCAGTTCGACCGTTTTTGCCGTCTCAGCCGTAGGTATCGCGTGGACCGCGCCCTGGAACCGATCTGGGGCCCCTTTTCCAGGTGGGGGCGTCCGGCCCTTGGAACCGGATCGTCTCGACACCCGCGTCGGGGTACTCGCGGAGGATGCGCGTGAGCAGGTCGGTCCGCATCAGGCGCAACTGCGTCGCCCAGGCGGTCGACTCGCAGCGCACCTGCAGCACGCCGCCCTCGATCCCGATCGGCTCGGTGTGGCGCGCGTTCTCCTCGCCCGCCACCGCGGCCCAGTTCGCGATGAGGTCGTGCTGGGAGAGCGGCCCGCCCCAGCCGAGCTCGCCGCTCAGCAGGTCGATCGCGTCGCCGAGCGGCTTGGGGTCGCGTCCGGGAGTGAACGGCTCGCCGCCGGGCCTGGGCGCCGGGGTCCGGCGCGGCCGCGGCCGGTCGTCGCCGAAGATCTCGCGGAAGTGCTGGTAGAGCCGGGATGCCTCAGACATGCGCCACCCCGTCGTCGGCCGTCTCGACGATCCGGCCGGCCTCGACATGGATGATCCGTGCTGTGAGCGGCTCGGGGACGTCTTCGAGCACGGCCGCCGTCACGAGAACCTGTTCGTACCCGCCGATCGCGGCCGCGAGCCGTTCGCGTCGCACCCGGTCGAGCTCGGCGAACACGTCGTCGAGCACCAGCACCGGGTCGCCCGTCGTCGAGTCGCGCCGCAGCAGGTCCGCCGACGCCAGGCG
Source organism: Agromyces sp. MMS24-JH15 (assembly GCF_043518605.1). Classification (GTDB taxonomy): domain Bacteria; phylum Actinomycetota; class Actinomycetes; order Actinomycetales; family Microbacteriaceae; genus Agromyces. Next base: position 1,066,236 of record NZ_CP171358.1, on the reverse strand, counting down.
CAGCGCGAGCGCGAACGACCAGGATTCCCCGTGGCTCGCATATCCCTTCGCGGGCAGGCCGTTCAACAGGAGCAGCACGTCGTCGCGGTGGGGGCCCGCAAGCGTGACGCCTCGCTCGAGTTCCTTCGACCGGAGGCGCGAGAGTGCGGCGGCGAACCGCTCGGCCGTGCCGGCAGCGACCGCGCCGGTGAACTCGGCCGTTCCGCTGAGCGCGGAATCCGTTCCTGGCACGGCCCCCCGGACCTGGGCGACGGCCCCGCCGTCCTGGTCCTCGGCGTCCGCGCCGTCGATCGACAGCACGGGCACGAGTTCGGGGCGATGGTCGGCGTCGACGATCGACCGGTAGGCGTCGGCGACGGGCTCGGCCAGGTCGGCGATCAGCCGGATGCGCGCATCGATGAGTTCGGAGCCGAGTTCGACGAGGCGTTCGTCCCAGATGTCGAGCGTCGTGAGCGCCGACGCGGCGATGCCGCGCGTGCGCGCCGACTTCAGGAGGGTGTTCCGCTGGCGGACCACCCGGTCGTAGTCGGCCATCACGCCCGCGAGGCGCGGGGTGCGCTGCACCAGCAGCCCGTCGAGCACGCGACGGCGGACGGCCGGTTCGCCGCGGACGATCGCGAGGTCCTCCGGTGCGAACAGGACCGAGTGCACGACGCGCGGCAGGTCGCGCGGCTTCGCCGGCGAGCGGTTCACCTGGGCGCGATTCGAACCCTGCCGGTTGAGCTGGAGTTCGACGAGCACCTCGCGGTCGCCGTGCGCGAGCAGTGCGCGCACGATCGCGGCGTCGGCGCCCGCGCGCACGAGGGCCTGGTCGCCCGAGACGCGGTGCGAGGCGAGCGTCGCGAGGTATCCGATCGACTCGACCAGGTTCGTCTTGCCCTGGCCGTTCCGGCCGACGAGCACCGTCGCGCCCGGCCCGAGCTCGAGCTCCGCGCGGGCGTAGTTGCGGAAGTCGACGAGCGACAGCCGGGCGACGTGCACGCGGTGCTCCCTTCGACGGTTCGGCTGATCACGCTACCCGGAACCGCCGACGGGACATCCGCTCGAGGTCGCCGCGGCGACCCGGCCGGCCGGATCAGCGGAGCAGCAGGTTCGGCTGCAGCAGGTAGCGGTAGCTGTCGTTGCCGGCCTGCTCGCGCGAGGTCTGGCTCGTGATCAGGACCGGGCCCGGCTTGTTCGGGTTCTCGGTCTTGGTGAACGAGATCCGCACGTACTCGCTCGGCACCGCGCTGAGGCCGTCGAGCAGGAACTGCGGCTTGAGCGAGACGACCGTGTCGTCGCCCGTGAGGATCGCGTCGATCGTCTCGGACGCCTGCGCCTGCTCGCTGCCGATCGCCTCGAGGGTGAGTCCGTCCGCCGTGAAGCTGTACCGCAGCGCGGCCTCGCGCTCCAGCACCAGGGCGACGCGTCGGGTCGCCTCGATCAGGTCCGCGGTGTTCATGACCGCGTAGTTCTCGACGATCTCGGGGAAGAGTCGACGAACCGGCGGGAAGTTGCCCTTGATGAGCAGGCTCGTGACGGTCTTGCGGTCGGCGCTGAACGCGATGAGCTCACGGTCGTCGCGACTGGTGATCGCGACGGCGATCGTGCCCGAGTGGCCGAAGGTCTTGCCGACCTCCTGGATCGTGCGCGCGGGGACGAGCGCGGTGATCGGCTCGCCGCCGATCGAGCCGCCGTCCCATTCGATCTCGCGGATCGCGACGCGGTAGCGGTCGGTCGCGACGAGGCCGAGCGTGTTCTCGCGCACCTCGAGCTGGACGCCCGTGATCACGGGCGTCACGTCGTCGCGCGACGCGGCGACGGCGACCTGGGAGACGGCGCTCGCGAACGCGTCCGCCGGGACGACGCCGCTCTGCTCGCCGATCTCGGGGATCGACGGGTACTCCTCGACCGGCATGGAGAGCAGGGTGAAGCTCGCCGAACCGCACGCGACCGAGATGCGGGAGTCCTCGGTCGCCACGCGCACGGGTGCGTTCGGCAGACGGCCGGCGATCTCCGCGAGGAGTCGGCCGGACACGAGCACGGTGCCGGGCTCCTCTACATCGGCGCGGATCTCGGTTCGGCTCGAGACCTCGTAGTCGAACGAGGAGAGCACGAGACCGTCGCCCTCGGCCTGGATGAGCACGCCGGAGAGGATCGGGAGGGTCGTCCGCTGCGGCAGGAGCTTGACGGCGAAGGACACTGCCTCGCTGAAGACGTCGCGATCGACCTGGAACTTCACGGTTCTCCCGTCGTGGAGGTGCTGGGTGGATCCCATGCTATCGGCACGTCCCGGCCGGGCGCGGGAGCCGTTCGGGAGCCGTTGGAAGGGGTTCCCCACAGATGTGGACAATCTGTGGATTGTTAACGAGCAACCGTCCAGCGGCTGGGGAGACGGCGGTGGCGGGTGTGGAGAACCCCGCACGCTGTTCGACATCGTTCCGACCCCGACGCCCGCGTTCCCACACGCCGTGCACAGATCAGGATGCCCCGGATGCGCGTGATTCCGGGGATCTCCGAACACCATCCACAGTTTCCACAACGGTTAACACCGTTAAGGACAGTGAGGTATCGCCAAGGGACTCGACAACCTCGGGTCGAGGGCCGCACCCGGAACCCGTCCGGCAGGGTCGACGCGTCGGTCGGCGCGCGGAGCGCGCCGCGATTCAGCGCACGCGCGAGGTCTGCTTGATCCGCGAGGTCAGCTCGGTGACCTGGTTGTAGATCGACCGGCGCTCCTTCATGAGCTCGGAGATCTTCTTGTTCGCGTACATGACCGTCGTGTGGTCCCGGTTGCCGAACAGCTGGCCGATCTTCGGCAACGACAGGTTCGTCATCTCACGGCACAGGTACATCGCGATCTGGCGAGCGGTCGCGACCGCCTGCGACCGGCTCGAGCCGTACAGGTCGTCGACGGTGAGCTTGAAGTAGTCCGCGGTCGCGGTGATGATGTCGACCGGCGCGACGACGTTGTCCGTGTCATCCGTGATCAGGTCCTTCAGGACCGTCTGTACGAGTGGCATGTCGACCGGGGTCCGGTTGAGGCTCGCGAACGCGGTGACGCGGATGAGCGTCCCCTCGAGCTCGCGGATGTTGCTCGATACCTTCGACGCCATGTACTCGAGGATGTCGTCGGGCACCTGGAGCTGCTCCGACTGCGCCTTCTTGCGGAGGATCGCGATACGGGTCTCGAGGTCCGGTGCCTGCACGTCGGTGATGAGGCCCCATTCGAAGCGGCTGCGCATCCGGTCCTCGAAGCCCGTCAGGTGCTTCGGCGGGACATCCGAGGTGATCACGACCTGCTTGTTGTGGTCGTGCAGGGTGTTGAAGGTGTGGAAGAACGCCTCCTGCGTCTCCGCCTTGCCCTGGAGGAACTGGATGTCGTCGATCAGCAGGATGTCGATGTTGCGGTACCGCTGCTGGAAGACCGACCCGCGGTTGTTCGCGATCGAGTTGATGAAGTCGTTCGTGAACTCCTCGGAGCTCACGTACCTGACCCGGATCCCCGGGTACAGGCTCATCGCGTAGTGGCCGATGGCGTGCAGGAGGTGCGTCTTGCCGAGGCCCGAGTCGCCGTAGATGAAGAGCGGGTTGTAGGCCTTCGCCGGCGCTTCGGCGACCGCGACCGCGGCCGCGTGCGCGAAGCGGTTGGACTGCCCGATGACGAAGCTGTCGAACGAGTACTTCGGGTTGAGTCGCGAATCGCGCGGCCGATCGGTGACGGATGCCTCGAACGCCACGTGCGGCACGCCGCCGTGATCGAGCGAGTCGGGGTCGTCGACCGCGCGAAGCGGCGAACCCATCGCGCCCGACGTGATCAGGTGCGGCGCGATCGAGTCGTCGGGAAGACGCGGCTCGCCGAGCTCGGCGTTCACGACGACGTAGAACGAGGTGACCGGCGTGGGCGCGTCGATCTTCGCCATCGCCTGGAGCAGCGGGACGCGCATGCGCTGGTTGAGCATGCTCGCGGTGAACTCGTTGGGGACCTCGAGGTAGAAGGTGCCGGCGGCGATCCCCTTGGGCTCGACCAGGTTGAGGAAACCCTGGAGCATCGGGGTGATCGTCTCGTCACCGGTCAGCCGTTCACGGACCGTGGCCCAGATCTCGCCGATCGGCTGTTCGGTCATTGCTCCCCGCAATCGTCAGGCATCGTCGTCTCCGCACGTCGTCCCCCCGAACGACGTTGCGAGGGTGTGGCTCTCATGTTCACAGCTCATCCACGCCTGTGGGCGGTTCCGTTGATAACGCAGTGGAAACCGCGTGATTCCGCCTCGGAGGGCTGGGGATAACTGGGTGCCCACGCTAGCGAATCGACCCGCCCACGACAAATGCCGGTCGGGCCATCTGGGCGTTTCGGCGTGTCGATCCACAGCGCTCATGCAGGCGAGCGCGATACTGTCGCGTTCGGAGTGTGCCGGTCGCAGCGTGTGCTGGTTTGACGCGTCGCGCTTCACGCCGTAGTTTTAATCAGTTGACCGCCGCCCTTTGGGCCCAAGTTTTCCCGTTGCGACAGCACCTGTGACGCCGTCGGACGAGAGATCCGATCCGCCGGAGAAGAAGAATGAGCAAGCGTACCTTCCAGCCGAACAACCGCCGTCGCGCCAAGAAGCACGGCTTCCGTCTGCGCATGCGCACCCGCGCCGGCCGCGCCATCCTGGCCGCCCGCCGTCGCAAGGGGCGCACCGAGCTCTCCGCGTAACCCGTTCGGTGCTCGCCAAAGCCAACCGCGTCACGACCGCCGACGACTATCGATTCGTCGTTCGTCGTGGGGCGAAGGTCGCCGGTGCCCACACGGTGAGCTACATCCGCTCTCGTGAGACGGGCGCCGACGCGCGCTTCGGCTTCATCGTTTCCAAGAAGGTCGGCACGGCCGTACGACGCAATCTCGTACGCCGCCGGCTGAAGGCGGCCTGTCACGAACTCGTTCGCGACGGTGTCACGGGCTTCGATCTCGTGGTGCGCGCGCTCCCTTCGGCGTCGAACGCCGAGTGGAGCGCGCTTCGCGCGGAGGTCCACCGAGCCGCGAGCGACCCACGGTTCGCTCGCGGCTCTCGTGCACCCCGCGTCGAGGCATCCACGCCTCCGGAGGCCGGGGATGCGTGACCTCGCACTCTTCGCCTGGTACCTGCCGCGCAACGCCGGGGTCCTGCTGATCCGCGCCTATCGCGCGGTGATCTCCCCCCTGTACGGCGATGTGTGCCGCTACTACCCGTCGTGCTCGTCCTACGGGCTCACGGCGGTGCAGCACCGCGGCCTGGTCCTCGGGTCGGTACTGACCGCGTGGCGGATCCTCCGCTGCAACCCCTGGAGCCGAGGCGGCGTCGACGACGTCCCGCTCCCCCGCACGCCCCGCCACCGGATCACCGGGTTCGGCTGGGTCGTGCCCGCCGCGTGGGTGACGGATGTCCCCGCCGACGCCGCAGAACTCGACCGAGGCCACGACCACGCGGTCCACCGTCTCGTCTCCGCAGCCCCGTCCCGAAAGGCCTGACCCTTCACATGGATCCCATCAGCATCATCCTCTGGCCCATCAAGTGGGTCATCGAGCTGATCCTCGTCTCGTTCCACTCGATGTGGTCGTTCTTCGGGCTCGACCCCGACTCCGGCGTCACATGGGTGCTGTCGATCGTCGGCCTCGTCATCGTGGTGCGCGCGGCGCTGATCCCGATCTTCGTCCGCCAGATCAAGAGCCAGCGGCGCATGCTCGAGGTCGCGCCGCAGCTGAAGAAGATCCAGGACAAGTACAAGGGCAAGACCGACCAGTTCTCGCGCGAGGCGATGTCGCGCGAGACCATGGACCTGTACAAGCGGACCGGCACGAACCCGCTGTCGTCCTGCCTGCCGCTGCTGCTGCAGATGCCGATCTTCTTCGCTCTGTTCTCGGTGCTGAACGACGCGCAGCACGACAAGGCCGGCGTGGGCCTGATGACCCAGGAGCTCGCGAACTCCTTCGCCAACTCCGAGTTCCTCGGCGCACCGCTCAGCTCGACCTTCATCGGCGAGTGGAACCTCATGACGGCGGGCCAGCCGTTCAGCCTCAATGTGATGATCATCGCGCTGACCATGATCATCCTGATGACGGCGTCGCAGTTCATCACGCAGCTGCAGATCGTCTCGAAGAACATGTCGCCGGAGACCAAGGCGAGCCCGATGTTCCGCCAGCAGCGCATCCTGCTGTACCTGCTCCCCCTCGTGTTCGCGTTCTCGGGCGTCGCATTCCCGCTCGGCGTGATGTTCTACTGGCTCGTCTCGAACTTCTGGACGATGGGGCAGCAGTTCATCGTGATCCGCAACATGCCCACGCCCGGCAGCGAGGCCGCGAAGGCCCGTGAGGCGCGACTCGCGAAGAAGGGCAAGCTCACGATCGAGCAGCCGTCGACGACGACGGATGTCGCGGAGCCGCAGCCGAAGCCCACCACCCAGCGACAGCAGCCGATCGGCAAGTCGCGTGCGAAGAAGCAGAACGGGAAGTAGCACCATGACCGACGTGCACCAGGAGACCTCGGAGCGCTCGCTCGCGCAGCTCGAGGAAGAGGGCGACATCGCGGCCGACTACATCGAGGAGCTCCTCGACATCTGCGACCTCGACGGTGACATCGACATCGACGCCCGCAACGGGCGCGCCTACCTGTCGGTGAACGCCGGCAACGGTGGAAACCTCAGCGTGCTCTCGAAGCCCGACACCGTCGCCGCCCTGCAGGAGCTCACCCGGCTCGCCGTGCAGACCAAGACCGGCGTGTTCTCACGCCTCATCCTGGACATCGGCGGCTCGCGTGACGTCCGTCGCCAGGAGCTCGGAGCGCTCGTGGCGCGGGCCGTCGAGCGGATCGAGGGCGGTGCGACCGAGGCGGCTCTGCCGCCGATGTCGTCGTATGAGCGGAAGCTCGTGCACGACCTGGTCGCGGAGCGCGGATTCCACTCGGAGTCGCGCGGCGAGGGCGCCGACCGCCACACGGTCATCACGCGCGTCGGCTGAGCCGTCGCGTTTCACGTGAAACATGACTGATCGACTGGTGCTCGAGCCCGAGCCGGAAGCGGCCGCGGAGCTCTTCGGCGACCACCTCGAACGTGGCCGCGCGTTCACCGATGCCCTCGCCGATCGCGGTGAGGAACTCGGGCTCATCGGACCGCTGGAACTCCCCCGGCTCTGGACCAGGCACGTCCTGAACTCGGCCCTGGTCGCCCCATTGCTCGAGCCCGGCCGTGTCGGCGATGTGGGCTCGGGCGCCGGCCTGCCCGGCCTCGTGCTCGCGATCATCCGACCGGATGTCTCGTTCACGCTGATCGAGCCGATGGAGCGCCGCGTCGCATGGCTCCAGGACCAGGCACGCGCGCTGGAACTCGACAACGTCGAAGTGGTTCGCGCTCGAGCCGAAGAGGCCAAGCTGTTCGGCAGCCTCGACCAGGTGACCGCGCGCGCCGTGAGCGCACTCCGCACGCTGATCCCCATCACCGCTCCCCTGCTCCGCCCGGGCGGGCAACTCGTGCTCATGAAGGGCGCGGGCGTCGACGGCGAGATCGGCGCGGCCGAGAAGGTCATGCGGAAGCACGGTGTCCATGACGCCGAGGTGCTCGTGCTCGGCGAGGGCGTCGTGACCGAGGTCACCAGGGTCTTCCGCGCGACGGTGCACTGATTCGCGCGAACTGACCGACGTGGTGGGGTCATCCGCGGCCGTGAACGCGGGCGCTTGTCCGGTGTGCCCATGCTGCGTGCGGGCCTGCCGGAGGGTGTTCGCGCGTGCAGCTTGCGCGCCCGCGTGCTCGCCGAACTCGACCCGCTGAGCGCATTCGACTCGGTCGCGTCCAGTGCGCGCTCGGCGGGTGCCGCATGCCGGCGGTCTCAGAACGGGTCGGTGCGATCATCATCGCCGGATGTGCCGGATGTGCCGGATGTGCCGGATGTGCCGGATGTGCCGGATGTGCCGGATGTGCCGGATGTGCCGGATGTGCCGGATGTGCCGGATGTGCCGGATGTGCCGGATGTGCCGGATGTGCCGGATGTGCCGCACGGGCAGCGCGAGCCGGGCGAGCCGGGCGTGAGCGGGACGAGCAGGACGAGCAGGACGAGGAGGACGGGCAGCGCGATTCGCGCGTCGCCACACCGACCACTTCTGCTTCGAAGGCACCCCGCCGTCATCGAGCGATGCATCGCCCGCCAATCACATCGCGAGTGCAAATGCGGTCGTCGCCTTCGGCGCCGACAATCCAGCGATCATTCCTCTTCTTGCGATTGTGAGGGCGGCACTTCGGCACGATTGTGTGAGTGGACGCGATCGGTCTGAAGTAGTTCTTCCGCCTGCCGAATCACGTCCGCCATTCCTACGGATGATGTGTCGCCCGCCGAGGCGTCGCCGCCCCCCGTCCTCGAGAGATCCACGTACGCCAATCACATCGCGAGTGCAGCGTCGTCGTCGCCTTCGGGGGCGGCGCTCCAGCGATCGCTCTTCTTCTTCTTCTTCTTCTTACGATTGGGAGGTCGCAGTTCGGCACGATTGTGTGAACGGACGTGATCAGTCTGAGGCAGCCTTCCTGGCTGCCGAATCGCGTCCGCCACTCCTACGGATGATGCGTCGCCTGCCGAGGCGTCGCCGCTCCCCCGGACGGCACCCGCTGTCACCCTCACTGGTGCCTGAGTCCACAACGCGCGTCCGCGAAGTCATCGACCTGAGCAACACCGTCCACGTCGAAGCGCCAGCTGGCATCTCCTGAATCGAGAGAGCGAGGGGAAGTTTCACGTGAAACATCACGTGGTCGACCCAGGGGTGCATCTGTTCGTCCGGTTGTGGATGCGGCATCGCGGCCGAATCGCGTTTCTGGCGTTGGTTCAGCCGGCGGTCCGAGGCGAGTGACGAACGCAAGAGATGTTTCACGTGAAACGCTCCCTCCCCAGTCTTTGATGACGCGGACTGCTCTCGATGCTGCGCGCCCCGTCATGACGGTCGGCGCCCCCGGTTAGGCTGGTGTTTCAGATTCGAGCAGCGCCAATCGGCTGCCTCCTCGAACCGCACGCGATCGTATTGGGAGAGTTCGGATGGCGCAGGGCGGAGGTCGTGGCTGGTTCCAGCGCAAGCGTGGCAAGTCGGACGACACCGCTGATCACAGTCCCCCGGCGAATAATCCGGCGCCGGACGCGCCTCGCCCGCCATCGGCACCGACGAGCCCACCAGCCCCGCCTGCGGGCGGCTCCGCTCCGGTCCCGCGACCGAACCGCGAATCGCCGGTCGCGAGTCCCCAGCCGGGCGTCGCTGATTCCGCGTGGGCCCCGCCGGCCACGCCTTCCGGGCCGCCGTCGCCCGGTGCACCGGCGACAGTTCCGCCGCCACACGCCGGCACCGTCGCGCCAGTCTCTTCATACCTGCCCGGACAGCGCCGCGGCGACGAACCTGGTCCTGGTGCAATCGAGCGCAGCCAGGGCACGGATGTCGCGGTGGGGACACCGGCCGCCGGCGCAGCTTCCACCGTGATCTCCGGAGTTCCGCACGTCGCTCCCACGAGCCGTGCACCCGGTGATTCGATGCCGTCGATCGGCGCCGGCGCGACCGACGTTCCCACCGCCGGCACCCCCGGTTTCCCTGGCCCTGCCGTCTCGTCCGGTCCGCCGACCGGTTCGATCGATTGGGACGCCGCGACGGCCGCGGCACTCGCCGACGTGCCGTCGCCCGACGCGGAGTGGAGTGCTGCTCGACACGAAACCGGCGCCGACCGCTTGCTCGAGGACATCATCCGCGAGATCGTCGGCGATGCTGCAGCCGACACCGTGGTGTCCCTCCAGCAACCCAAGGTCATCGCTCCCCCGATCCGCGCCGTCCGGAACGACCCGGACCTCGCCGACTCGGCGCGTGTCGGGCGGGTGGCGAACGGCCCGGCATCGAGCGAGCCGGTGCTGGATGGGCGACGCCAGAACGGACCGGAAGTAGGCGGGCCGGCGCTGGACGTGCAACCGCAGAACGGACCAGAAACTGGCGGGCCGGCGGTGGGTGCGCCGGTGGTGGACGGCCCGGTACGGAGCTCGCCTGTCGTGAACGGACCGGTCCGGAGCGTGTCGGTGCCCACGGTCGCCGTGCAGGGAGATGCTGCGCTGACCAACCCGGTGCAGGGAAGTGCCGCACCGACCAACGCCGTGCAGGGCGAAGCCGCACCGACCAACGCCGTGCAGGGCGATCCCGTGTCGAACACGCCGGTGCAACGCGCGCCAGTGCCCACTGCGCCGGTGCAGAACGATCGCACGCACGAACTTCCGGGGCTCGACGGCACGGAGACTCGCGAGCGCGTGCCGAACGAAGCCGCATTGACCGGGCCCCTGCCGCACCAGCCCGCACCGACTGGCGTTGTGCAGAACGATTCGGCGTCGACCGGTCCCCTCCAAGACGGAGCTGGTTTCAACGGCCCGGTACCGAACAGTCCGGTGGCGAATGACCCGGTGCCTGTTGGTCCGGTGCTGAGCGAGGTCGTCCCGAACGGGTCGGTGCCGAACGAGGTCGTCCCGAATGCCTCGGCCCAGAACCCGTCGCCGCTCAACCAACAGGCCCCGAGCGAGCAGGCGCCGAGCTCGGTTGTCGGGGACGGCCCGGGACAGGTCGCTCCTGTCCTCACCGATACGCCGCAGAACGACTCCCCCCACAACGACTACTCCCCGCCGAGCGACTCCCCGCAGCCACCCGGTGCCTTCGCTGCCGTGCGTGAGGCAGGGACACTCGCTCTGCCTGATTCGGCAACGGAGCCGTCCCGAAGCGATTCCGATTCGGTGGGCGCGTCTCCCGCCGGCGAACCCGCGCCGATCACCCGGGACACCGATGAGGCCTCGGCGACATCGTCGAACTCAGCGGCGCGCGCGAACGACGACCCCGTGTGGCGGGAGGGAGCGGCCGAGGCATCCGATGCCCTCCAGGTCGCTGGGGCCGCGGAGGCCGGGGCGATGCCCATCGCCGACACCGAAGACCCCGATGCCATTCGGCCGATGGTGGAGAACGGCGTATCCTCGCCTCCAGCAAGTGTGCTCGCACCGGTTGCCGAACGCGTCAGCCCGACGATCCCGTCGTCGCCCGTTTCGCCGCCGAATCTCGCACCGATCCCCGATGTTTCACGTGAAACATCGTCCAACTACGGAGGAACACCCCTGGCTGATCAGCTCGCCGACGAGGTACGACGTCGGATCGCACTCGAGGAGGCCGTCCTCCCGCTCCCCCGCGCCACGCGTGTCTTCACCATCTCGAACCAGAAGGGCGGGGTCGGGAAGACCACCACCGCGGTGAACCTCGCCGCGGCGCTCGCACGAAGCGGCGCCCGAGTGCTCGTCATCGACCTCGACCCCCAGGGCAATGCCTCTACCGCGCTCGGAGTGGACCACCGCTCCGACCAGCGAAGCATCTACGAGGTCCTCGTCGCCGATCTCCCGCTGGCCGAGGTCGTTCGTCCCTCGACGGAGCACGAACTGCTCCAGTGCGTTCCGGCCACGATCCACCTCGCGGGTGCCGAGATCGAACTCGTCTCGATGGTCGCGCGCGAACAGCGGTTGCGCCGAGCACTCGATGCTCACCTCGCCACCATGGTCGAGCCGTACAACTACGTCTTCATCGACTGCCCGCCGTCGCTCGGACTCCTCACGATCAACGCCTTCGTTGCGGCCCGCGAGGTGCTGATCCCGATCCAGTGCGAGTACTACGCACTCGAAGGCCTCTCGCAGCTCCTCAGCAACATCGAACTGATCCAGCGACACCTGAACTCGGATCTCCGACTCTCGACGATCCTGCTCACGATGTACGACTCGCGCACCAACCTCGCGCAGCAGGTCGCACAGGAGGTCAAGGAGCACTTCCCCGGTCAGACGCTCGGGACGATCATCCCCCGGTCGGTCCGAGTCTCCGAGGCGCCGAGCTACGGGCAGAGCGTGATCACCTACGACTTCGGCTCCAGCGGTTCACTGTCGTACCGCGAAGCCGCCGCCGAGATCGCCCGTCGCGGCTTCCCTGAGAACAAGGAGTCCAACTGATGGCTGCCAAGCGAACCGGCCTCGGCCGCGGAATCGGCGCACTCATCCCAGTCGTCGAGGAGTCGGCGGCAAGCCGTCCGGTGGACGTCTTCTTCCCCGACAACGACCGTCCGCCAGCGGTCGTCAGTGTCATCGAGCAGGCCGCTGATGCCGAAGCGCTCGTCGCCGTTCCTGGCGCGCGCCTCGCCCGGTTGCACCCGGACGACATCGTGCCGAACGCGCACCAGCCGCGAACCGTCTTCGACGCCGAGGATCTCGCCGAACTCGTGCACAGCATCCGGGAGTTCGGAGTGCTCCAGCCGATCGTGGTGCGCCCGCACCCCGAGGAAGCGGGCAAGTACGAACTCGTCATGGGTGAGCGTCGTCTTCGTGCGACCAAGGCAGCGGGGCTCGACTCGATCCCCGCGGTCGTCAAGGACACCGCGAACGAGGACATGCTTCGCGATGCACTCCTCGAGAACCTCCATCGCTCGCAGCTCAACCCGCTCGAAGAGGCATCCGCCTACCAGCAGTTGCTCGCGGACTTCGGCATCACCCAGGAACAGCTGGCGACGCGCATCGGCCGCTCTCGCCCGCAGATCTCGAACACGCTCCGCCTCCTCAAGCTGCCGGAAGCCGTGCAGCTCCGGGTCGCGGCCGGGGTCATCAGCGCTGGGCACGCCCGCGCGATCCTGATGATGCCGGATGCCGACTCGATGCAGCGGCTCGCCGACAAGATCGTGAACGAGGAGCTCTCCGTTCGCGCTGCGGAGGCGATCGCCTCCGCAGAGCCCAAGCCGGCACGGGTCAAGCCCGCAGCCGGCAAGCGCCAGGAGTTCCTCGACGACCTGGCCGGGCGCCTCGGCGATCGACTGAACACGCGAGTCAAGATCTCGCTGGGCGCGCGAAAAGGCCAGATCAACATCGATTTCGCCACGGTGCAGGACCTTCGCCGAATTCTCACCGACCTCGGCGAGGAACTCCAGGGACTCTGAGCCGACGGACGTATCGTTCGGCGGGCGGGGCGAAGGACGAGCGGACGAAACGGACTGTTCAACTGACGCCGACCGGCTCCACTGACGACGTCATCCGACGCTCAGCCTCACCGTTCGTGTTTCACGTGAAACCACGACGGTCTACCGCCCACGATCGGCGGCCGTGAGCCGCGCCAGCCCGAACTGAAGCGCTCGGTGCGGCCCGGCTGGAACATGCCTCGGCGCCGGGCGGCACAACCTCGCGGCGAACTCGCCCGAACTCAGCCGCGAGTCACCGCCCGGCTTCAGCCGCGAGCACCGCCGGGTTTCAGCCGCGAGCACCGCCGGGTTTCAGCCGCGAGCACCGCCGGGTTTCAGCCGCGAGCACCGCCCGGCTTCACCCGCGAGTCACCACCCGGGCTTCAGCCGCGAGCAACCGCCCGGCGCACGAGTCCGTCGTACACCGCAGACGTCTCGCGATCCGACGCCTCGATCGCGAGCGGCGCGAGCGAGGTCTCAGTCAGGCCGGGCAGCACGTTCGCCTCGAGGAACCAGGGCGTCCCGGCCTCGTCGACGATGAAGTCGATACGCGACAGATCGCGAAGCCCGAGCGTCCGGTGCGCGAGCACGGCGGCAGCGGAGAGTGCCGCCGAACTGTCCGCCGGAAGCCGCGACGGCGCGAAGAACGTGGTCTCCCCCGCGTTGTAGCGAGCCTGGAAGCTGTAGACCCCCGCCGTCGGCACGATCTCGACGACGGGCAGGGCCTCGGGGCCGTCCTCCGTCTCGATGACCGTGACCGCCACCTCGGTGCCGACGATGCGACGCTCGATGATCGCGGTGTCCTCGTAGGTGAAGGCGTTCACCATCGCTCGCGGCAGGTCGTCGGGTGATTCGACGATCGTGACGCCCTGGGCCGATCCGCCGGAGACGGGCTTCACGACCAGGTCGCCCTCGAGCGCGGCTCGCACGACACGCAGCACGCTCGCGGTGCCGAGTTCGCGGAACGTCTCCTGCGAGAGCACCACCGATTCCGGCACCGCGATCCCGGCGTCGCGGACGAGCGAGCTCGCGACCGGCTTCGCCCAGGCGCGTCGTGCGGCCGCACCCGTCGAGCCGACGTAGGGCACGCCGAGCGCCTCGAGCAGTTCGAGGAGTGCCCCGTCCTCGCCGCTGGCGCCGTGGAGCGCCGGGAAGACGACGTCGGGTCGATGCTCGTCGAGCGCCGGGAGCAGTGAGGCGTCCGGATCGCGCAGCGTGACCGTGTGACCCGCGGCCGAGAGGGCGTCCGCGACCCGGCGACCCGAGCGCAGCGAGACATCCCGCTCGTGCGAGATGCCGCCGGCGAGGACCAGCACGTTCAGCGTGCGCTCTCCACCCTCGGCGACGACGGTGTCCGGGGCATCCACGGCATCGGAAGTAGCAGGCGAATCACTCATGATCAGGGGTTTCTCCAATCCAGGTCGCGCATCACTTCATGTCCGTCGGCGGGGCCGGCTCGATGCCGGGCCGGCTCGGCGCGTACAGCTCGCCGGTGCCCGCGAACGTGTCGAGCAGCTCGAGTTCGCCGTTGACGACGCTCGCCAGCCGGCGCACGCCGACGCGGATCGCCTCCGGCGTCGGATAGCAGAACGACAGCCGCATCGCGTGCCGCCCCCGACCGTCGGCGAAGAACGCCGTGCCCGGCGTATAGGCGACGAGCTCCTTGACGGCGCGCGGCAGCATGGCCTTCGAGTCGAGCACGTCCGGCATCGTCACCCAGACGTAGAAGCCGCCGTTCGGGTTCGTCCAGCGCAACTGGGGCAGGTGCTCCCCGAGCGCGTCGATCATGGCGTCCTTGCGCTCGCGGTACACCCCCCGGAACGTGTCGATCTGTCCGCGCCAGTCGGCCGTCGACAGGTACTCGGACACGACCAGTTGGCTGAACGAGGAGGGCGACAGGATCGCCGATTCGGCCGCGAGGATGAGCTTCTCGCGGATCGCGTGCGGCGCGAGCGCCCAGCCGACGCGGAACCCGGGCGCGAGCGTCTTCGAGAACGATCCGAGGTAGATCACGCCCTCCGGGTCGAGCGCGCGGAGCGCGTTCGGCACCGGCTCGTCGAAGTGCAGCAGGCCGTAGGGGTTGTCCTCGAGCACGAGGATCTCGTTGGCGCGGCATATGTCGAGGATCTCGGGCCGACGTGCCGCCGACAGCGTGACGCCGGCCGGGTTGTGGAAGTTCGGGATCGTGTAGAGGAACTTGATCCGGCGCCCCTGGCCGCGCAGGTGCGCGATCGTCTGGCGGAGCGCCTCCGGGATCAGCCCGTCGTCGTCCATCGCGACGTGCACGACCGAGGCCTGGTACGAGCGGAACACGCCCATGGCGCCGACGTACGAGGGCGCCTCGGCGAGGACGACGTCTCCGGGGTCGAGGAAGAGCTTCGCGACGAAGTCGAGCGCCTGCTGCGACCCGGTCGAGGTGACGACGTCGTCGACCGACGCACCGCGGATGCCCTCGAGCGACATGACGTCGAGGATGTGCTCGCGAAGCTCGGGGATGCCCGCTCCCCGCCGTACTGGAGCGCGACGGGACCCTGGTCGCGCATGACGCGCTCCATCGAGGAACGGATGAGCTCCTGGGGCAGCGCGGAGACGAACGGCATGCCGCCGGCGAGCGAGACCACCTCGGGGCGCGACGCGACGGCGAACAGGGCTCGGACCTCTGAGGCGGCGAAGCCGGCAGCTCGCTCGGCGTAGTTCGCATACCAGGGGTCGAGGTTGTTGCCGGTCCGCTGCGGGACGCCGTCGGTGCTCACATCACTTCCGTTCTGTTCCAGGGTTTCATCGTATGTGCCGCGATCGGTGCGGTCTGACGGATGCCTCGCGGCGGGACATCCATCGCATCCCCTCAAACGCGAGAGACCCGCCCGGCTTCTGCCGGGCGGGTCTCGGGGTTCGTCGAGGCGGCCGGCTACTGGATGTAGGCGGCGAGGTCGGCCTCGAGGGCGGGCTTCGGCTTGGCGCCGATGACGGTCTTCACGACCTCGCCCTTCTCGAAGACCTTGAACGCGGGGATCGCGGTGATCTGGTATTTCATCGCGAGCTGCGGGTTCTCGTCGACGTTGAGCTTGACGATGTCGAGCTTGTCGGCGTGCTCGGTCGCGATCTGGTCGAGGATCGGGCTGACGGCGCGGCACGGTCCGCACCACTCGGCCCAGAAGTCGACCAGGACGGCCTTCTCGTTGTTGAGGACCTCCTGCTCGAAGGTGGCCTCGGTCACTGCGCGTGCAGTCATGTGCATATCTCCTTCAGGTGAAGTGGATGTCTCGTGGCTCGGGCGGCGCGGGCCGTCAGCGAGCCTCGACGAGGGTCTCGATCGCCTCGGCCGATTCGTCGCCCTCCGTTGAGGACGCGTCGTCGAGCGCCGCGAGGTAGTGCTCGGCGTCGAGCGCGGCGACCGTGCCCGAGCCTGCCGCGGTGACGGCCTGGCGGTAGAACGGGTCGATCACGTCGCCCGCGGCGAAGACACCGGGGACGGACGTCCGCGACGAGCGGCCGTCGACCGCGATGGTGCCCTCGCGCGTGAGGTCGAGCTTGCCGTGCACGAGGTGCGTGCGCGGGTCGTTGCCGATCGCGACGAACAGTCCGTCGAGGTCGAGTGCGCGCACCTGGCCGGTGACCGTGTCGGTGAGCGTCACGCCGGTCACGGCGCTCTCGCCGTGGATGGCCGACACCTCGGCGTTCCAGATGAACTCGATCTTCTCGTTGTCGAAGGCACGCTGCTGCATGATCTTCGACGCCTTGAGCGAGTCGCGCCGGTGGATGACGTAGACCTTGTCCGCGAATCGCGTGAGGAACGTCGCCTCCTCCATCGCCGAGTCGCCGCCGCCGACGACGGCGATCGTCTTCTGGCGGAAGAAGAAGCCGTCGCAGGTCGCGCACCACGACAGTCCGTGGCCGGAGAGGATCTCCTCCTCGGGCAGTCCGAGCTTCCGGTAGGCCGAGCCCGTCGCGTAGATCACGGCGCGCGCCTCGTGCGTCTCGCCGTTGCCGAGCTTCACGCGCTTGACCGGGCCCTCGAGGTCGAGTTCCACGACGTCGTCGTAGACGACCTCGGTGCCGAAGCGCTCGGCCTGCGCCTGCATCTTGGTCATGAGGTCGGGCCCCATGATCGCCTCGGGGAAGCCGGGGAAGTTCTCGACCTCGGTCGTGTTCATGAGCTCGCCGCCGATCTCGACGGAGCTCGCGATGAGGAGCGGCTTCAGCTCGGCGCGTGCGGCGTAGATGGCGGCGGTGAAGCCGGCCGGCCCTGAGCCGATGATGATGATGTCGCGCAAACCCATGCTCCTGTCCAGCGTGCGTGTGGCACCCGCTCCGGCGGATGTCACGACATGGTCAACACAGTCTAGGCGGAGCGTATTCCGGCGTACGGCGCATGGCTGGAGTGTGACGGATGCCCCGTGCCCGGGTCATCCAGGGGCCGAGCTGCGTCAGCCGCGACCGAGGCGGGCGAGCAGCGGCGCCGCGAACCCGCGGAACTCGGGGGACCGGAGCAGCCAGAGGCCCGCGAAGTACAGTGCGGACATCACGGCCCCGATGACGGCCATCGACGTGATCGCGCCGATCAGGCCCGACACCGCGAAGCCGCCGTCGACCGTGCCGCCGAGCGCGAGGAGCAGCATGACGCCGACGCCGACCGGGATGATCAGCGCGAGCAGCGACCGGCCGAATGCGATCGTGACGCGGCGCCCGTCGAGCGAGCCGAGTCGGCCCCGCAGCAACGCGAGCGCGAGGACGAGCTGGGCGGTCCCGGCGATGGTGGTGACCAGGGCGATGCCGAAGGCGGTCCACGCGGCGGGCAGCCACAGGCACGCGAGCGCGCCGAGCACGAAGACGATCGTCTGGAACAGCGTGAAGAAGAACGGCGTCCGCGTGTCCCCGAGCGCGTAGAAGGTCCGCTGCACGATGAAGAGCGTGCTGAAGGCGACGAGGCCCAGGCAGAACGCGATGATGATGTTCCCGACCGCGACGGTCTGCGCGAACGTCGCGGCGAAGACCGAGGCGAACGGGTAGGCGACCACGATGAGCACCGCGGATGCCAGGACGATGATCAGCCCGACGCCGCGGATCGCGCTCGAGACATCCGCTCGCACCTCGTCGATGCGCGAGTGCGAGGCGTGTTCGCTCATGCGCGTGAAGTAGGCCGTCGCGATCGACACGGTGATCACCGAGTGCGGCAGCATGAAGACCAGCCACGCCATGTCGAGGGCGTTCACCGACGGGTCGCTGCCCGACGCGGTGCTCGCGACCTGCGTCTGCACGATGCCCGCGCCGGTCGTGAGCAGGAGCATCCCGAACGTCCAGCCCGCCATGCGACCGGCCGTGCCGAGCCCGACGCCGCGCCATGCGAAGTCGGGTCGGTACCGCAGTCCGATCCGCCGCCAGAAGAGGAACAGCGTGAGCGCTTGGATCGCGACGCCGAGCGTCGCCGACCCGGCGAGGACCGCGACCATCTCGGGCGACCACGCGTCGGCCGGGCGCGAGCCCGTGGCATCCGCACCGAACAGGAGCGCGAACGCGATGAGCCCGCCGAGCGCGACCACGTTGTTCAGCACCGGGACCCAGGTGAACGGGCCGAAGCTGCGACGTGCGTTCAGGACCTCGCCGAGCAACGTGTAGAGGCCGTAGAAGAAGATCTGCGGCAGGCACCACCACGCGAACGAGATCGCGAGGGCGAGCGTCTCGGGCGGGAGCAGTGCGCCGTAGAGGGCCGTGAGCAGCGGGGCGAGCGCCGTCGCGAGCACCGTCGCGGCCGTGAGCACGGCGAGGGCGAGCGTGAGCAGCTTGTTGATGTACGCGCTGCCGCCGTCCGCGTGCGCGCTCGCGCGGACGATCTGCGGCACGAGCACCGCGCTCAGCACGCCGCCCGCGACGATGACGTAGACCGTGTTCGGAAGGCCGTTCGCGACCGCGAACGCGTCAGCGCCCGCGCCCACGACGCCGACGACGCTCGCGAACACGATCGACTTCACGAAGCCGAGGATGCGCGAGACGATCGTGCCGCTGGCGAGGAAGACGCTCGCGCGGCCGATCCGGTCCTCAGCCATCCCGGCGCTCCGGGCCTGCGGCGTCATCGGAGTCCTGGCTGCTCGAGGCGCCGCGCTCAGCCTCGGGCTCCGTCGGGGCATCCGAGTCGGACTCGGCAGATCCGACCGAGTCGCCCGACTCGGTCGCCGTCGCCGCCGCCGCACGTTCCGCACGCTCCCGGCGCCGCCGGCGGATGTTCCGCCAGATGCCCACGCCGAAGAAGACGACCACCGCGGCCGCGAGGATCGCGGCCGTGAGGCCCTCCCAGTCGGCGTGGACCGTCGCCGGGATCTCGACCGCGCGGCCGACCGGCACGCCCTCGGGCGAGGTCAGCGTGACGGTGAGCACGACGTCGCCGTTGCCGACCCCGGCCTCGACGGGCACGCGGACCTGGCTGCGCGACTCGGGCCCGACGGTGACCTCGACCGGCTCCTCGACGACGAGCCGGCCGTTCGAGGGCGAGACGTCGACGTGGACTGTGACCGGGTACGGGAGGGCGTTCTGGACCGTCGTCGGGACACCGGTCTCGCTTGCGACGATGATGACCGTGCTGCTCGGCACCACGGAGACCGCGGCGAGCGTCTCGGACTGGTCGACCAGCCACGTGCCGACCGCGTCGGCCCAGCCGGCCGGATCGGCGATCCAGCCGACGTCGAGCAGCGAGAGCAGTTGGCGGCGGGCCGGCCCGCTGAGCAGGGCCGGGTCGTCGAGGACGGTCGCGAATGCGGTGACCTCCGACTCGGCGTGCACGAGGCGGTCGGCGTACGAGTGGCGCGGGTCGCCCTCGGGGCTGTCGACGAGCGTGCGCGTCGTGGGCGGTGCGCCGACGGCATCCGAGAAGGAGGCCATGCGCGACCACGGCGAGCCGGCGGCCAGGCTGATGGCAGAGACGAGACGCGACGGGTTGGACTGCGCGCCGCGCGGGAACGTCGCGAGCAGCGTCGTCCGTTCGCCGGACCCCGACGCGTGCATGGCGAGTTCGGCGAGCACGCGGCCCTCGGCTTCGCGCTCGTCCAGGTCGGAGGTCGCGACCGCCGCCGCGTGGAGTGCCGCGGTGATCGCTCCGTCGGAGACGAGCGCGGTCTCCCCGTCGACGATCGACGCGGCGTTCGCGTCGGCGGCGGAGGACTCGACGTTGGCCGCCGAGAGGATCGAGGTCGTGAGGCCGGCCGACCGGAAGACCGCGAGGTTGCCGGCGGCGACGGTCATGTCGGCCGGCCAGGCCACGTCGGTGCGCGTGTAGTCCCACGCGAGCAACTCCTCGGTGGACGGCAGCGGATCGGCGGGCTCGGTCGGCGCGGGCGTCTCGGTGGCCGGGGCCGACTCGGGTGCGTCGCCGTCGCCGCCGTCCTGCGCCGCGGTCGCCGGGAACGCCGCCGGGTCCAGCGCATCGGCGAACGACGTCGGCTGGAGCACGCCGACGCCGAGCTGCGCCTGCAGGGCGAGGTCGGCGTCGCCGAACGCGAGCGGGAACACCTCGTTGGAGATCGCGGCGAGGCGGGCGAGCCACTCGGTGGCCGTCGGCGGGGCCGCCGTGCCGAGCGCGCGGATCGAGGCGATGATGCGCGGGTCGACGGCGACGGCGACCGGCTGGTCGGCGACGGCGGCGAGCTGTCGCGTGAGCAGCCCGACGGGGCCGGTCCACTCCTCGAGCTGTGCCGCATCGGCCAGGCCTGCGGTCTGCGGCGGGATGGTGATGGCGGTGACGAGCGCGAGCGACACGTCGCGGGTCGCCGCGGCGTCGTTCGCGGCGAATGCGGCATCGGTCACGGCGACGACGACGCCGTCGACGACGAGTTCCGCACGCAGGCCGATCACGGGGCCTCCGGACTGCGTCGCGAGCGACTCGGCGCTGACCGGGATGGTCGCGCCCCCGAATCCGCCGGCACCGATCGGGTGCACGACGGCCTCGCCGACCGGTTCGACCGCGACGTCCGCATCCTCGTCGGCCCACTCGGCGATCGCCGCGGAATCCGCGAGCGGCGCCGAGGGTACGGAGAGCCGGATCGTGCCGTCGCCGAGCGAGGTGGTGGACCGGTTGACGACCTCGACCTCGATCGGCGCGGGCGCGGCGGGATCGATCGACGCGCCGGACGTCGGGGCGAGGTGGAGTTCGACGGTGTCCGGGCCGGCCGGGTCGACGGGCTGTGCGGCGACCGGGCGCCCGTCCGCCGTGCCGGCCGGGTCCGTCGTGCCGAACACCCCCGCCGCCACCGGCGCGGCGCCCACGCACAGGGCGACCAGCGGGGCGAGCACGACGAGGCTTCGACGGATCGACCGGGGGAGTCGACGGAGGCGCGGCGTCGAATTCGAGTCGGCCTCCTCCATGCAGGCGATTCTACGGGCGCGATCGGGGCGTCCGCGGTCAGGGTGCACAGTGGCGACCGCCTGCCCGACGGGCGACGCCCGTACCATGGTGAGAATGCTGAACGTGGCCGCCGCCCTCGACCGGCTCGGTGAGCTGGCGGCTTCGCCGACCGTCTCGCGCCTCGCCGCGGCCTTCGAGGAGGCCGGGCACGAGCTCGCGCTCGTCGGCGGCCCGGTGCGCGACGCGTTCCTCGGCCGCGACGTGCACGACCTCGACTTCACGACGGATGCCACGCCCGACGAGATCCTCGCGATCGTCAAGCCGATCGCCGAGGCCCACTGGGACATCGGCCGCCAGTTCGGCACGATCGGCGCGAAGGTCGCGGGCGAGACCGTCGAGATCACGACCTACCGCGCCGACACGTACGACGGCGCGTCGCGCAAGCCCGAGGTGGTCTTCGGCGACAACCTCGAGGGCGACCTCGTCCGGCGCGACTTCACGGTGAACTCGCTCGCGCTGCGACTCCCCCGGATCGAGCTGGTGGACCCGTCGGGCGGCGTCGAGGACCTCATGGCCGGCGTGCTGCGCACGCCCTCCGCACCCGAGGTCTCGTTCGGCGACGACCCGCTGCGGATGCTCCGCGCGGCCCGCTTCGCGTCGCAGCTGGGCTTCGAGGTCGAGGAGGGCACGCGCGCCGCGATCTCGGCGCTCGCGCCGGAGATCGCCCGGATCTCGGCCGAGCGCGTGAAGGACGAGCTGTCGAAGCTCCTCCTGACCGCGGCCCCGCGGCGGGGCATCCGACTGCTCGTCGACGCGGGCCTGGCCGACCTCGTGCTGCCCGAGGTCCCCGCGCTCCGCCTCGAGCGCGACGAGCACCACCGCCACAAGGACGTGTACGAGCACAGCCTGACCGTGCTCGAGCAGGCGATCGACTACGAGACGTCGCGCGGCAACCTCGACTCCCCCGACCTGGTCGTGCGGCTCGCCGCACTCCTCCACGACATCGGCAAGCCGCGCACCCGCCGCCTCGAGGGCAAGGGCGTCGTGACGTTCCACCACCACGACGTCGTCGGGGCGAAGCTCGCGCGCAAGCGCCTGCGCGAACTGCGGTTCGACAACGACACCATCGACGCGGTCGCGAGGCTCATCGAGCTGCACCTGCGGTTCTTCGGGTACACGGATGCCTCGTGGACGGATGCGGCGGTGCGCCGGTACGTGCGCGACGCGGGCGACCAGCTCGAGCGGCTGCACATCCTCTCGAGGGCCGATGTCACCACCCGGAACCGCCGCAAGGCGGACATGCTCTCGTTCGCCTACGACGACCTCGAGGAGCGCATCGCCGAGCTCGCGGCCAAGGAGGAGCTCGAGGCCGTCCGGCCCGAGCTCGACGGCGCGCAGATCATGCGCACGCTCGGCATCGCGCCCGGCCCGGTGGTCGGCGAGGCGTACCGGTTCCTGCTGGACGTGCGGCTCGACGAGGGGCCGATCGGCGAGGATGCCGCGCGCGATCGCCTGCTGACATGGTGGGCCGCGCGCGAGGCGTGAGGCCGGAAGCGGTGCGCCCAGGGCGCCCGACAGGGCGCCGCACAATGCGCCGCGCAGGGCGCCGGACCGGGCGCCGGTGAGGATGGCTCACGCCCGAATGGCGGGTGGGCGAGGCATCCGTTACACTTGACAGGTTGCCTGCGTGCCCGATTCCGGGCCTCCGCACCGCGACGCATTGAACACCCTCCTGCTCCCGGGACACGCTCGGGAGCCGCTGAGTCCGAAGGAGGTGGGTACGTCATGCACCAGTACGAGCTGATGGTCATCCTCGATCCCGAGATCGACGAGCGCACCGTTGCTCCCAGCCTCGACAAGTTCCTCAACGTCATCCGGAACGACGGTGGCACCGTCGAGAAGGTCGACATCTGGGGTCGTCGCAAGCTGGCCTACGAGATCAAGAAGAAGGCCGAGGGCATCTACGCCGTCGTCGACTTCACCGCTGAGCCCGCGACCACCAAGGAGCTCGACCGCCAGCTGAACCTCAGCGAGGCCGTCATGCGCACCAAGGTGCTCCGCGCCGAGGAGGCCATCGCACAGGTGGCCGCTCACGCGAAGGCCCAGGAGGAGAAGGCCGCGAAGAAGGCCGCCGCTGCGGCCAAGGCCCCTGCCAAGAAGGACGCCTAGTCCCCATGGCCGGCGAGACCATCATCACCGTGGTGGGCAACCTCACGGCTGACCCGGAGCTGCGCTACACGCAGAACGGGCTGCCGGTCGCGAACTTCACCATCGCGTCCACTCCCCGCACGTTCGACCGTCAGGCGAACGAGTGGAAGGACGGCGAGGCGCTGTTCCTCCGCGCGAGCTGCTGGCGTGAATTCGCCGAGCACGTCGCGGGCTCGCTCACCAAGGGAACCCGGGTCATCGCCACCGGGCGCCTCAAGCAGCGTTCGTACGAGACCAAGGAAGGCGAGAAGCGCACCAGCATCGAGCTCGAGATCGACGAGATCGGGCCGAGCCTGCGTTACGCCACCGCGTCCGTGCAGCGCGCGCAGTCGAACCGTGGTGTCGGCGGCGGCTCCTACGGGGGCGGCCAGTCGGACGACGCCTGGGCGCCCAGCGCCCCGGCCGCCCAGTCGGGCGGCGGCGGCGACGTCTGGAACGCGCCGGGCACCAACTACGGCGACGAGGTCCCCTTCTAGGCCTGATGGCCGGCAGCGGATGCCCCGTGGCATCCGTCGCACGTAACGAATTCACTCAGACAGGAAAGAACCATGGCTGGAAAGAGCAGCGGCGACCGCCGCAAGCCTCGCGGAGGGAAGGGCGCGAAGAACGCCGCCCCCGCGAAGTCCGTCAAGGTCGGCATCATCGACTACAAGGATGTCGCGACCCTTCGGAAGTTCATCTCGGAGCGCGGGAAGATCCGCGCCCGTCGCATCACCGGTGTCTCCGTGCAGGAGCAGCGCCTCATCGCCCGTGCCGTGAAGAACGCACGCGAGATGGCCCTCCTGCCCTACTCGGGCTCCGGCCGCTAAGGAGCACGACAATGGCAAAGGTTATTCTCACCCACGAGGTCACCGGCCTCGGCGCCGCAGGCGACGTGGTCGAGGTCAAGAACGGGTACGCCCGCAACTACCTCGTCCCGCAGGGCTTCGCGACTCCGTGGACCCGCGGTGGCGAGAAGCAGGTCGAGCAGATCAAGGCCGCGCGCGCTGCGCGCGAGCTGCACTCGCTCGAGGACGCCCAGGCCCTCAAGGCCAAGCTCGAGGGCAGCAAGGTCAAGCTGTCGGTCAAGGCCGGCCTCGGCGGCCGCCTGTTCGGCTCGGTCAAGACGGCGGATGTCGCGGCTGCGGTCGCGGCGGCCGGGCTCGGCGAGCTCGACAAGCGCAAGATCGAGATCCCGACCCCCATCAAGGTGGTCGGCGACCACGAGGCGACCGTTCGCCTCCACGACGACCTGTCGGCGACGATCGCCCTCCAGGTGGTCGCGGCGAAGTAATCGTCCGCAGTACGCACGAAGCGGCGGTGCCCCTCCGGGGGTGCCGCCGCTTCGTCGTTCGCGACGCTCGGAAGCGTTCGGTGGGCGACCCGTTCGACGGCCGGATCGACGCGCTCGCGCGGGTCGGTGCGTTACACCCGGGCGGTCGCTCGAAGCAAGAGGGATTCTCGCTTTCGCACATGTTTGTGCACAGGTGCGGAACCCTGTGGAAAAGAATCTGAAGGAAGTTTTCCCCCACAGGTGTGGAGAAGAGAAGTTCCTGATCAGGACTGAATTCATTCCGTGTAATTCACAGACTTTCCACAGTTGTCCACATGTGGATTACACACGATGCGCACAGTTGCTCGCAGATTCTCCACATTGTTATCCACAGGCTGGCTTGTGGTTGCCGAGGCCGGTTCCCTAGGGTGAAGCAGCGTCTCGGGCGCGGCCGGGTGGGGCGGTCGCGCGATCGATGTGGGAGGTCCTTGGGAGACTTGCCGCAGGGGTCCGGCGCGCCCGTGTCCCCGTCGAGAGAAAGGTCGGAGCTTGTCGCTCGCACACATCGGACTGGCCGACCAGGTCGATGACGGCGAAAGCCGGCGGAGCGAGCGCACCCCACCGCACGACCTCCTCGCCGAGCAGTCCGCGCTCGGTGGCATGATGCTCTCGAAGGACGCGGTCGCCGACGTCATCGAGACCGTCCGCGGCGTCGACTTCTACGTGCCGAAGCACGAGCTCGTGTTCAACGCGATCCTCTCGCTGTACTCGCACGGAGAGCCGACCGACGTCATCGCGGTCACGTCCGAGCTCACGAAGACGGGCGACCTGCAGCGTGCGGGCGGCGTCGAGTACCTGCACACGCTCACGAGCATCGTGCCGACCGCGGCGAACGCCGGGTACTACGCGTCGATCGTCGCCGAGCGCGCGCTGCTGCGCCGACTCGTCGAGGCGGGCACCCGCATCGTGCAGATGGGCTACGCCGGCGAAGGCGAGGTCGTCGACCTGGTCAACAACGCGCAGGCGGAGATCTACGGCGTGACCGGGTCGGTCGAGAGCGAGGACTACGTTCCGCTCACCGAGGCGGTCACGGCGGCGATCGATGAGATCGAGGCCGCGAAGCACACCGACGGCAAGATGACCGGTGTCCCGACCGGGTTCCGTGATCTCGACGACCTGACGAACGGGTTCCACCCCGGGCAGATGATCATCATCGCCGCGCGTCCCGCGATGGGGAAGTCGACGCTTGCGCTCGACTTCGCGCGCTCAGCGGCGATCACGAGCAACCTGCCGACGATCTTCTTCTCGCTCGAGATGGGCAAGAGCGAGATCGCGATGCGCCTGCTCTCCGCCGAGGCGAACGTGCCGCTCCAGAACATGCGCAAGGGCACGGTCGATTCCCGCGACTGGACCACCATCGCCTCGACCCGCGGGCGCATCAACGACGCCCCGCTGTACATCGACGACTCCCCCAACATGACGCTCGTCGAGATCCGCGCGAAGTGCCGCCGCCTGAAGCAGCGCGTCGGCCTGAAGATGGTCGTGATCGACTACCTCCAGCTCATGACGAGCGGCAAGCGCGTCGAGAGCCGCCAGCAGGAGGTCTCGGAGTTCTCGCGTGCACTGAAGCTCCTCGCGAAGGAACTCCAGGTCCCGGTGCTCGCGCTCTCGCAGCTGAACCGTGGCCCCGAGCAGCGCGCCGACAAGATGCCGGCACTGAGCGACCTCCGCGAATCGGGCTCGATCGAGCAGGACGCCGACATGGTCGTGCTGCTGCACCGCGAGTCCGCCTACGAGCGCGACAGCCCCCGCGCCGGCGAGGCCGACCTGATCGTCGCCAAGCACCGAAACGGCCCGACGCGCACCATCACGGTCGCGTTCCAGGGGCACTTCTCGAAGTTCGCGGATATGGCGCAGGTGTGAGCACCCCGGTTTTAGTTTCCGCGTGAACATGGCGGTTTCCACGCACGATTGACGGGCGTTTGGCGGTTCCGCCACTCGGCGCGGACACGCGAGAGTTTCGGTTCACTGAGCTAAGAAGGTGGTGCCGGACCTTGCTGGTTGCTCGGGGCCTATGAAGCTGAGCGTGCGGCGCCTGCGTCCCGCTCTTCGGCTCGCGGCTGGCAGCTTCCCAGACGTGATTGTCGATCACGCGATACAGGAGTGTGCACTCTCCATGGACCTGCTCGACGACCTCGATGAAGTGCGCGCGACGCAGCTTGTGAATCAGGGGATGCACGATGCCCGGCTGAGTCGCGTCACTGATCTGCTTCGATGATTCCCGGTCTGGAGAGCACACCGCGACCATGGCAGGTGTGACACGTTTTGGGGGCGGGTGCGTGCGGCTGCGGTGACGTTCGCTAGGCCGGCCCCCCGCTACGCTGTTCCAGTCGAATGGCGCAGACGGCCGAGCTCCGCTTCGGCCGCGGAGGGTGTCAGTGGGGTACGGTCTGGAAGACCTTGCAGGGCTGCTCAACATGCATCCTCCGATCGCCGAAGCATGGTTCGAGCAGACCGAGGCCGTCGTCGGCTTCGCCCCGCAGAAGCCAAGCAGCATGCGACCGATCATTCTTCGCCACTGGGCGCCGTCCGGGCCGCTCGCGTTTGTCTTCGCCCGAACGTCGAACCTTGACCGACTCGAAGTGCGAAACCCGCGACATGACCACGTCAGCGTTTGGGGGAAGTGCCGCCTTCACGAGGAGGGGAACATCATCGTTTCGCGACCCCTTCCCGTTCCGAGGGACGCGCTCGATGAGAACCACCGCATGTGCAGTGAGGAAGACCAGGACACCATCGATGCTGTGAAGAGCGCGCCATGGAAGACGAAGTAGTTCTTGGCGGCCCCCTCGTCGATCTCGACGAAGACGTCGACGACCTCGGGGATGTCAGCGCTGGCGACCTGAACGCCCTGATCGTTGAGTTCGAAGGTCAAGGGCTGGGCACACTCTGGTTGAAGGAGATCCAGACCGCGGCACCTAGGGTGGCTCGCCGCTATAGTCCCGCTGCATACGCACGAGCTGCGGCTTGGGATGAGCACGCGATCGATGATCTTATTCAAGACGTCGTCGTACGCATGCTGTCCAAGGGCCAGGCGGAGTACATCTGCGACGTCGCGAACGATTTCGGCCATGCGCGGGCACTCATCTACCGGCAAGTTCGCATGACGTTGATCGACCGCAGGCAACGGACCGCGGTCGACAACCTCTTCGACCGCGCCGTTGAATGCCTCAGTTCGCCGCCGTTCGAGCAAGTCCAGAAGAAGCCGCGATGCTGGCGCCTCGCGGGCTCGAGTGCGGGGACATCGACCTACAGTTCGCGGCTCACCGCATCCCTCGCAGCGCTTCCCCGGCTACCTGGCAACGGCACCGAACGCGCGAGTGCGATTTGGACGACCGGAACTCTGACGGATGCCCTGATGCTCGTCTGCAACGCCATCGGCGTGATCGAGGAACTTGAACTTCGGAAAATCTTCGACGCATCGTTGACAGTCTTCGCAACAGCGGAGGTTGTCTCTGATGACGCCGGTGCTGAAGACCGATCCGGCGACCTCGACCCAGGCGACCTCATCATGGCGAACGAACTTACAGAGAGACTCATCGCGACGCTCACACGCGACGAAGCGACGCTGTTGGCGGGCAAGTGGGTTGGCGACTCCGACGGCGACATCGCCCGCCGCCTCGGCATCAGTCGACCGACGGCCGCCAAGCACAAGGAGTCGGCGTTCTCGAAGATTCGCGACGAGCTCACCTCGCAGAGCGAGGCTGTCGTCGGGTACGTGTTCGAGCGTCTTCAATCACTGGTGATCATCAAGTCCGGAGGAGGCGCGCAATGATCGACCCCGAGATCGGCGGCGTCTATCGGGCGATGGCGATGGACCGCGACACCCCATCCGCACTGGTTCTCGTCACGGACTTCGACGAAGAGACCCAATCGCTCACCGTGACTCTTCTCAGCCCAGACTTGGAGTTCGGCTCCATCTCAGACCTCCTCCTGGCCGGTACGGAGATCGGCCGAAGCTATGACCTCCTCGTGGAATCTGATGTCTTCGGCTACATCTGGGTTGTTCAGCTCGACCGTCGGGTCGGCCGCGTCGACGCAACCGTGCTGCAGGAACTGGCTTCGCTGCGCAATGAGGAAGCGGTTGGACGTGTGGTCGCTGGCCCGCCAATTGTCGGCCGCAGCGACCCGCGCTGGAGTTTCAAGCTCAGCGAACTGAAGCGCCTCCGCGCCCTTACGAGTGATTGCACTCGCGAACTGATCGACGGTGAACGGGTCTCGTTGATCGACCCGAACGCCCTCCGCGCCCCATCAACGGAAACAGAGATTGCCGCATTCGAGGAGTTCGTTGTAGAGGTCATCGAAGGCGTGAAGCGTGGCACAACGCGAGTTCCCGGGTGGTTGGTCGATATAGCCCTCGACGCCGACCTCGTGGCCGCATATCGCGCGGTGGGCCTCTACAACTCTCTCCGGCTGCTTTGGAAGCTGGCCGACACAACCGACGTACCGGCCGCGCCCCACCCGACTCATGCGCGTCTCGAACACTTCCATGAGTTCCAGGTGGAAATGACGGCAGCCTCGGGGCATTCGTCCCTTTGGCTCCTCGGCCGATCCACCGATGTCAGGGGCCGGATCGAGCCGCGTGCCGTTTGGACGCGCGACGACCGACTTTTCCAGCTCAGTTATATCGCGGCTAGAGCTTTCGTCACTACTCACGAAGAGGTCCACGCATGACTGACACCTCGGGCTTCCGAAGGATGCCGTTCCGCCCCGCTCGGCGCGGGATCGCGCTAACGCGCTGGCGGATCGAGAACTTCAAGTCAGTTCGCGATGCAGAGGTCGAACTTCGGCCGCTCACCGTGCTGGTCGGCGCGAACAGCTCGGGGAAGAGCACTTTGCTGCAGAGTATCCGTGCGGCGAGTCAGGCTGTCGGGGCCGGCGGCGACGCCCTTTATCCACTAAACGGCCGCTCTGTACGTCTCGGGACGGTCGCGGAAGTCAAGTATCGGGGCCCACTGAGCGAAGACGAGCAGATGGATATCGCGGTGCAGGTCGATGAGCAGGTGCCCGTCAATAACGAGAAGGCACCCACTGAGCAGGAGAGGCGCCGAAGGCAGGAGCTAAGAGAAGCCCTTCGAGAACAGATTCGTCGCGAGCATCAGCTCGTCTTGGGCGCTGACTTCGAGTTCCGACCCCCGGCCGCCATTGATCACCTGAGACGCCCCGGGAAGGCGCGGAGCGCCGCCCACACCACGCTGTCCTGGAATCTCAAGCTTGGTCCCTCATCACAGCAACTCGGAATCGCTCGGATCAATCAACTGGACGTGCGACTGACCCCGGGTGAGGTAGGCGTGAAGAGTGAAGAAACAACAGATCGGTCGTGGCTGCTCGCTTTCGCCGACGCCGCGGCTGAGGAGACCTCAGTCAACGAGCACGATGGCTTTGATCCGAGTCCCGGCAGCTTTACCGGCCAGTTTTCAGGCCGCACGCCAGATCTCCTGGACCTCGTGGGTATCCGCGTCGCGGGGGGCTTCCCGTTACAGGCTTCGGTCATGCGTCCCCGAGCTGATGTCCTTTTCGAGACATGGCTGTCCCTCGTGCTTCGCACATCACTTCACTATCGCGAGGACACGCAGCGGCTGGTGCAAGCCGAGAACCCCGCTGAAGCGCTCGCTGAGTATCTGGGTGGAATCGACGCGAGCATTCGGGTCGTAGACGACGACTATGTTCGCGCCGTGCGGATGGAGCTAAATCCCCGGTCCGCCGGGCATCTGGGTATCGACCTCAACACTGCCGCTGAGCCCAGCTTCGGTATGGAGGTGATCGAGGCCTTGGTTCTGCTCGGTGTGGCGGGGCAGGTACCGTCATTGACTGACCTTGGTGACTTGGGGCCGGCGTCGGCAGCCGCCTCTGAATTCCTTGGAAGCAGCATCCGCTACCTTGGGCCGCTCCGGGAGGAGCCTCGTGCGGCGTACCCCGATGCCCCAGAGGGCGACGATTCGTATGTCGGACCCAAGGGCGAGTTCACCGCCTCCGTTCTGCAACGACACCGCGACCTAAAGGTCCTCGTTCCAACCCCTGATGACGACGGGACCATCAAGACGCCGCGTCGCCCGATCCAGCTCATGACGGCAGTGAGCCGCTGGGCCAAGTTCCTCGACATCGGCGAGAGCTTCTCCGTCTCCGATCAGGGCCGCTTCGGCATCCAGATGCAAGTGCGGCAAGCAGATGTAGAGGGCGACCTCGACCTCACCAGTGTCGGCACCGGCGTAAGCCAGTTGCTTCCAGTGATCGTCATGTGCGTTCAGGCTCCTGTCGGCTCGCTCCTCCTTATCGAGCAGCCTGAACTGCACCTCAACCCCAAGGTGCAGCAGCGGCTCGCTGACTTCCTGTTGGTGATTGCCCAGAGTGGACGTCGCCTGATCGTCGAGACCCACAGTGAGTACCTCATCTCGCGGCTGCGTCGACGCGTTGCTGAAGACGAGGAGGACAGTCTCCAGGACACGATCGGCATTTACTTCGCCAAACGAGTCAATGGTGCGACGACCTACGAGCTCGTGCAGCAGAACGAGTTCGGTGGCATCGAGGAGTGGCCGGTGAACTTCTTCGATCAGGCCACCGAGGAGGAACATGCGATCCTCTCTGCAGCGGTCAAGAAGCGACGGGCGAAGGCCGCCAAGACCGATTAGTAATCGGTTTTTACATCGTCGCCGCCAAGCCGGATTGGTCTTGGTGTCAGGCCAATAGGCAGTGACAAGAAATTAGAAGGGAGGCGCCGCATGGCACGTGTCGCACGCAAGAATGAAACGAAGACCCTCGAGCAGAAACTCTGGGACGCCGCCGACGCCCTGCGAGGAAACCAGGAGCCGAGCGAATACAAGCACGTTGTGCTCGGGCTGGTGTTCCTCAAGTACATTTCCGACCGGTTCGAGGGCCGGCGCAAGGAGATCGAGGCGGAACTCGAAGCCGAGGGCCTCAACCCTGAGCAGGTCGAGCGCCTGGTCGAGCACCGCGATGAATACACAAGTCACTCGGTGTTCTGGGTTCCGGCAGCCGCACGGTGGGCCATCATCCAGAAGTCCGCAAAGCAGCCCGAGATCGGCGAGTCGATCGACAACGCGATGGACCTCATCGAGCGCGAGAACCCCAAGCTGCGCGGCGTACTTCCGCGCAACTATGGCCGGGAAGATCTCGACAAGGGTCGCCTCGGCCAACTGGTCGACATCATCGGATCGATCGGATTTACCAAGAGCGACGACCACGGCTCTGACGACGTGCTCGGTCGGGTGTACGAGTACTTCCTCGGGCAGTTCGCCGGCAAGGAGACCGGCAAAGACGCTGGTGCGTTCTATACGCCGCGCTCCGTAGTCAGGACTCTGGTCGAGATGCTCGAGCCATTCCACGGACGTGTGTACGACCCCGCCTGCGGATCGGGCGGGATGTTCGTGCAGTCGGCCGAGTTCGTGAAGGCGCATGGCGGAAAGCGCAGCGACATCTCCGTGTACGGCCAGGAGTTCACCGCGACGACCTGGAAGCTCGCGAAGATGAACCTCGCACTTCGTGGCATCGATACCGACCTAGGCGACAAGTCGGCCGACTCCTTCACTCAGGATCTGCACCCCGATCTCCGAGCCGACTTCGTGCTCGCAAATCCGCCGTTCAACGTGAGCGACTGGTGGAATGCCAAGCTCGCCGACGACCCCCGCTGGAAGTACGGCACGCCTCCAGAGGGCAACGCGAACTTTGCATGGGTGCAGCATTTCATTCACCACCTCAGCCCCCGGGGAACCGCCGGCTTCGTTCTCGCCAACGGTTCGCTCAGCTCCAAGTCCGGTGGCGAAGGTGAAATCCGCCGAAAGCTCCTCGAGGCCGACCTCGTCGACTGCATCGTCGCGATGCCCGACAAGCTGTTCTTCAACACCGGCATCCCGGTCAGCCTCTGGTTCGTCAGCCGTGATCGCGGTGGCAACGCGCAGCATCGAGCGCGAAAGGGCGAGGTTCTGTTCATTGACGCGCGCAAGCTCGGCGCAATGGCCAGTCGTCGCCTCCGGGAACTATCCGATGACGACATCCAGCAGATCGCAGGCGCGTACCACGCCTGGCGAAACCATGACGGGGGCTTCGAGGACGTCGCCGGGTTCGCCAAAGTTGCAACCCTCGACGACATCGAGGACCACGGTTTCGTCCTTACGCCCGGCCGGTACGTCGGCACCGAGGAGGCCGAGGATGACGACGAGCCCATCGATGTCAGAATCGAGCGGCTTACCAACGAACTGTTCGCCGAGTTTGATCGGGGCCACGCACTTGAGGGCAAAGTCAAAGCCCATCTCGGGGCCATCAAGCGATGATGGTCATGACCGTTGGCGAGGCGTTCCAACTCAACCCTTCGGTCTCGCTTACCCGGGGTACGGAGGCTCCGTTTGTCGACATGGCCTCCCTCGAACCGATGACGCGAGATGTGCACGCCAGAGCCACTAAGCCTTTCGCCGGGGGGATGAAATTCCTCGACGGGGACGTTCTTATGGCTCGCATCACGCCATCCCTGGAGAACGGCAAAACGTCGATCTATCGCGCGCCGGCCGGAAACGTCGGACCTGCGTTCGGCTCCACGGAATTCATCGTGATCCGAGGCCGGGCGGGTGTATCAGACTCGACTTACGCGTACTACCTCTTCACGTCACCCGCTGTGCGCGATCATGCGATCGCGAGCATGAATGGAAGTTCAGGCCGACAGCGCGTGCAACTCGATGCGCTTGCGTCATTCAGGGTGAACCTGCCAACGCTCGACGAACAGCGCGCGATTGCGCAAACTCTTAGTGCACTTGATGACAAGATTGAGTCGAATCGCCGCGTCACCTCCATCGCACTTGAGCTAGCAATCGCGATTCTGTCTACTGGCACCGAGACGGTGCGCGTTGGCGACATTGCAGAGGTGGGTAAGGGGCTCTCTTACAAGGGAGCAGGACTTGACGATGGGTCGACGCCAGGTGCAATACCACTGCTCAACCTCGCGAACTTCACCACAACAGGTGCACTCAAGCACAGCGGTCTGAAGCACTACACCGGTGAACACAAGGCCAAGCACGTGGTCTCAACATGGGATCTAATCACCGCGAACACAGACCTCACGCAGAACCGCGAACTTCTTGGCCGCGGATTCCTGGTGCCCCCGACGCTAAACGGAGCACTTCACACACACCACACGTCACGCTTGGCATTCTTCGCGAGGCCTGAGTTGGCGCCGGTGCTCTGGGCTCAACTTCAGACTTCAGCGTTCAGGGATCGAGCGAAGGGTTTCGCGACTGGCACTACTGTGACTGCGCTACCGGCCGAAGCGGTCCTCGACTTCGAAATCGCCATTCCCGAATCGTTGGATGACAGCTTGGCGCTCGCTCGCTCCCTAGTCGAGCGCGCATGGCACGTGGAGTTGGAGACGAGTCGGCTCGATCGCTTGCGCGACGCTCTTCTCCCTGAGCTGCTCTCTGGCCGCCTCCGCGTGCCCCGAAGGTGACGCCGTGACGGAGCCGGACGTCGAGTGGAAGGGTGCTGAACTGGACAAGGTCATCGCGCAGACCGTCGTCAAGAGAAACGGCTGTGCAGGCAATCATGAGGATCCGAAGGACATCGGCGAGCAGATTGGTCTGGAGTACCTGACCAATCTGAGCGTCCTCGCCCGAAGTGTCGATGACGCGGAGGTCGAGGCAGCAGCGTGACCAACTTCAACGAGTCCGTCGTCGAGCAAGCCACCCTTGAGTGGCTCGCCAACCTCGGCTACCAGACTCTCCATGGACCTAGCATCTCGCCCGGTGGCGACGGCACTCAGCTTCGCGACTCGTTTGCCGACGTAATCCTCATCGACCGGCTGTTGCCGACGGTGCGTGGACTCAACGCTGGTGTCGATAGCGGGGTGATCGATCAGGCAATCAAGCGGCTCCTTCGCCCCGAGTCCCAGAACCCGATCGACGAGAACTACCGCATCCACCAGTTCGTCCTCGGTGGCGTGCCGGTCGAGTATCGAGGGTCAGACGGGCAGACCCGCACGGTGCGAGTGAAGCTGATCGACTTCGAGACGCCCGAGATGAACGACTGGGTGGCGGTTAACCAGTTCACCGTGACGAAGGACGGGAAGAACCGTCGACCTGACGTCGTGGTCTTCGTCAACGGCATGCCTCTGGCGCTGTTCGAGCTGAAGAATCCTGCTGACGAGAACGCGGACATGAAGGGCGCCTGGAACCAGATCCAGACGTACCGCAACGACATCGCGCCGATCTTCGACTTCAATGCCGTGACAGTCATCTCCGACGGCGTCCCGAGTGCAGCAATGAGTTCATTTACCGGCGGGTTCGAGCACTACGCCCCGTGGAAAACGATCGACGGCCGCGATGTGATCACCGATAGACCCGCACTGGAAGTGCTCATCAGGGGGGTGTTCGAACCCAGACGCTTCCTCGACATCCTGCGGAACTTCGTCGTCTTCAGCGACGAGACAGTCACCGACAATGGCACCGGCCAGCCGATGCGCTCACTCGTCAAGCGAGTCGCGAAGTATCACCAGTACTGGGCGGTGAACATCGCCGTCGAGTCGACCGTCACGGCCGCAAGCCCGGCAGGTGACAAGCGCGGCGGTGTCGTCTGGCACACTCAAGGCTCGGGCAAGAGCTTTGAAATGGTCTTCTACGCGGCGAAGATCATGCGCGACCCGCGGATGGAGAACCCGACGCTCGTCTTCATCACCGACCGCAATGACCTCGACGACCAGCTCTACGGTGAGACGTTCTCGCCCGCGACCATCCTGCCTGAGAATCCCGTGCAGGCAGACAACCGCGCACACCTGCGCGAACTGCTCACGCGAGCTTCTGGCGGGATCATCTTCACGACGTTGCAGAAGTTCGCACCTGAGGAACGTGGCGACACGAACCTCGTGCTCACCGACCGGAGGAATGTGATCGTCGTCGCCGACGAGGCGCACCGCTCGCAGTACGGCTTCAAGGAAACGCTCGATTCTCAGGGGCGCCTCAAGGCGGGCCTCGCCAAACACCTGCGGGACGCGCTGCCCGGCGCGACCTGCCTCGGGTTCACGGGGACGCCGATCGAGACGACTGACAAGTCGACCCGGGCAGTTTTCGGTGATTACATCGACATCTATGACCTCACGCGCGCGGTCGAGGATGGCGCGACGGTCAAGATCTTCTATGAACCCAAGCTCGTCAAGGTTGGCCTGAGCGAATCGGTCTACGGGGAACTCGACGACCTTGCCGATGAGATCACCGAGCAAATTGAGGAGACCGCGGCGTCAGCGGCGAAGTCTCGCTGGGCGCGGCTCGAAGCGATCGTCGGTGCCGAGGAGCGGCTCGATCTCGTCGCTCGAGAGGTTGTCGAGCATTGGGAGAAGCGAAGGGGGGCGCTTGTCGGCAAGGGCATGATCGTCGCCATGAGTCGCCGTATCGCGGTGAAGCTCTACGAGAAGATCGTCGCCCTGAAACCTGAGTGGCACACCGACGATCACCGCACCGGCAAGATCAAGGTCGTCATGACCGGGTCGGCGTCCGACCCACTGGAGTTCCAGCAGCATCTCCACGACAAGGCAACCCGCAAGGAGATCCAGCTTCGGGCAAAGAACCCCGACGACGAACTGGAACTCGTGATCGTCCGCGACATGTGGCTCACCGGCTTCGATGCTCCGGCGATGCACACCATGTACGTCGATAAGACCATGCAGGGCGCTGGCCTCATGCAGGCCATCGCTCGTGTGAACCGGACCTTCCGCGACAAGCCCGGCGGCCTGATCGTCGACCTGATCGGCGTTTACGGGAGCCTGCAAGAGGCGCTCAAGGTGTATTCACCTTCGGACCGCGATCAGACTGGTGTGCCGATTGACGAGATGGTCGCTGTCATGCTCGAGAAGCACGACATCATCACGGCCCTGCTGCATGGCGTGACCTTCGATTCGTCTCCAAAGCTTCTCGGCGTCCGACAGACTCGCGCAGTACGCGAAGGTGCTCGACTTCGTGATGGCTGATCGCGACCGAACTAAGCGCTACAACGACCAGGTGTTGGCTCTGGCGAAGGCGTTCGCGCTCTGCGGCGCCTGCGACGAGGCCGCCGACATCGGTGACGACGTGCGGCTCTTCGTCGACGTGCGTGCCGCGATTCTGAAGATCCTCGATCCCGGGTCGGGTCGAAGCGGCTCGGGTGCAGTCGACGTCGACACTGCAATCGGGCAACTCGTCAACGAGGCTGTGTCGGGAGATCAAGTCATCGACATCTACCGGCTCGCCGGCGTCGAGACCCCCGAGCTCTCGATCCTGTCCGATGAGTTCCTCGACGGCCTGGCGGAGAAGGACAAGCCGAACCTCCAAATTGGACTGCTGCGTCGCCTGCTCGACGACCGAATCAAGACGATCAAGCGCAGCAACGTCGTGCAGACACGGAAGTTCTCCGAGATGCTCGACGAGGCCGTCAACCGGTACAACAACCGTTCGCTCACCTCGGCGCAAGTCATAGTGGAGCTCGTCAAGCTCGCCAAGCAGATGCGCGACGACATGCAGCGCCACGCCGCTCTCGGCCTCCGCGAGGACGAGATCGCCTTCTACGACGCCGTCGCGCAGAACGAGTCGGCGGTCTTGGAACTCGGCGACGAGACGCTGAAGGCGATCGCCCGCGACCTCGTACGCACGATTCGCGACAATTGGACGATCGACTGGGACGTCAAGGAGAGCGTGCGCGCCAAGATGCGCTCTGCGGTGCGCCGCATCCTCATCCGTTACGACTACCCGCCCGACGCCGAGCTCGACGCCATCGAGCTCGTGATCGAGCAGGCAGAGGCCTTCGCGGCGGACGACGAGGAATTCTCCTACTGACGTTTACATCCCCCTGGTCAGGTCGGATTGACCCACGTGACCAGGAAGGAGGTAGCCGATGAATGAAATCAAGTGCCCGCACTGCGGGACCAAATTCACGATCGACGAGGCCGAATACGCGAGCCTCGTGCAGCAGGTGCGCACGGCGGAGTTCGACAAGGAACTCCACGCCCGACTCGCCGAAGCCGACACGGCCAAGAAGGCCGAGATCGCACTCGCTGAGGCGAAGGTCGCCCAGCAGGCCCAGCAGGCCGCCGCGGAGAAAGACGTTGAGATCCAGCGGCTGAAGAACGAGATCGAGGGCGCCGGTACGGCGAAGTCGCTGGCGATCGCGGAGGCGGCTGCGCAGGCGGAGAAGGCCCTTGGCGACAAGGACGGCCAGATCGAGCGCCTCAAGGCGCAGATCGAGGCCGCGGGTACGGCCGAGGCGCTCGCGGTCGCGAAGGCCGGTGAGGAGGCCCAGCGGGCTGCGGCGGAGAAGGACGTTGAGATCCAGCGCCTGAAGAACGAGATCGAGGGCGCAGGCACCGCCAAGGCGTTGGCGATCGCGGAGGCGGCTGCGCAGGCGGAGAAGGCCCTTGGCGACAAGGACGGCCAGATCGAGCGCCTCAAGGCGCAGATCGAGGCCGCGGGTACGGCCGAGGCGCTCGCGGTCGCGAAGGCCGGTGAGGAGGCCCAGCGGGCTGCGGCGGAGAAGGACGCTGAGATCCAGCAGTTGAAGGCTGAGATCGACAAGGCCGGGACGGTCCAGGAGCTCGCAGTCACCAAGGCGGTTCAGGTCATCCAGCAGGGGCTGGACGCGGCCGAGAACAAGCTCGCCTTACAGGCTGCTCAGCAGCTGGCCAAGGAATCCGCTCTCAAGGACTCCCACTCGAAGGAAGTCGCTCTGCTGCAGGAGCAAGTGGAGCAGTACCGCGACTTCAAGGCGAAGCAGTCGGTGAAGCTGCTTGGCGAGTCGCTCGAGCAGCACTGCGAGAACGTGTTCAACCTGGCTCGGGCAATGGGGTTCCCGAACGCCAAGTTCGGCAAGGATAACGACGCCTCCAGCGGCACCAAGGGCGACTACATCTTCCGGGACTTCAGCGCCGACGGTGTCGAGTATCTCTCGATCATGTTCGACATGAAGAACGAGGCGGACGCCACGGCCACGAAAAAGCGGAACGTCGACTTCCTCGCCAAGCTCGATAAGGATCGTCGCGAGAAGGGCTGCGAGTACGCCGTGCTCGTGTCGATGCTCGAAGAGGACTCAGAGCTGTACACGGGCATCACGGACGTGTCGCACGAGTACCCGAAGATGTTCGTCGTCCGCCCGCAGTTCTTCCTCCCGCTCATCGCCCTGCTCCGCAACGCAACCCAGGACACGATCCAGGTGAAGGCCGAACTCGAGCTGGTGAAGCAGCAGAACATCGATATCACGAACTTCGAAGCCAACCTGCTGGAGTTCCAGACGCGCTTCTCGAAGAACGTCAGCGACGCGCGGACGCAGTACAACAAGGCCATCGACACGATCGACGACGCGATCAAGAAGCTTGAGGCCACCAAGGAGGCGCTGCGACTCTGGGCCAAGCACCTTGGCACGGCCAGTGGTCGCGCGAACGACCTCACGATCCGCGCCCTCACCCGTGGCAACGAGACCATGAAGGCTCAATTCGCGGAACTCGAGGTGCTCAAGGAGTCGGAAGGTCCCGGCGAGCCCGAGGCCGCATGACCAGGCCAAGCACGGGTGTCGTCCGAGCGGGACGGCACCCGTGCTTGCATGACGTCTCGGTCACGTCAGGTGCCCGCCCCTGCTCGAACGGAGGAGCTCGTGGTTCCTCGTCCCCCAGAACTGGGGTGGATGCCACACCGAATCCTTCCGCGAGATCGCGAGATCGCTACGCGAGCGGCGGAAGGATCATCTCTTCGAGCGCGATCTCGCCCCCGCACTGCGTTCGTTCATCATCGACCGCACGGACGTGACCGACCGACTCTCCGACATCCGGGTGCCGAGTCTCTTCGTCGCCTCCGACGATCGCGGTGACTGGAGCCCCGCCGATGCGCAGCGTACGGCATCCCTCGCGCCGGGTGCCCAGATGGTGACCGTCGCAGGGGCACGCACGCTGGTTCCGCTCGAACAGCCCGCGCAGCTCGCCGAGGCGATCCTCGGCTTCTGGGATCAGCTCGTCGATTGATGTCCCGAAGCCCCCTGCTCCGCCTGGGAGAACCCCTCGGTCACGTCCCCGACGCTGAGGCGCGCTCCAGCCCCGCCAGGAACCCTTCCGCGGCGGCGGCCACCCGCTCACGGTCGCCGGTGGCGAGCAGGTCGAGCAGGAGTCCGCGGATCGTGGCGATGACCAGCGTCGCCTCGCGTTCGGCGATATGGACGGGGACGCCGTCCTGGGCGAGGACCAGGTCGGCCTTCCAGTCCGCGATCACGTGCTCGAGGAACTCCGCGTAGATGTGCGGCTCCTGCAGCGCGTGCGCGTACACGTCGAAGAGCAGCCTCGTCTCCGGCCACCGTTCGGGGTCGGCCGCTCGTTCCCAGGAGGCGCGGGCCGCCGACGCGAGGTCCGCGCGGTGGCCGACCCGTTGCTCCACGTCGGTGAACGTGCGCTCGCGCAGTCGCGCCAGCACGGTCTGGACCATCTGCTCCTTGGTGCCGAAGTGGTGCACGAGCGTGGTCGGCGACACCCCGAGATCCGCGGCGGCCTGCCGCCAGGACAGGCGGTCGATCCCCTGCTTGATGGTGTACTCGACCACGGCGTCGAGAAGGTCCTGACGCCGCTGTCGGTTGATCGGTCTCGCCACGGATGTCTCTCAGCGTCGGTCGCGGGGGTTCGAGGACATGCTAGTGCGCGGCGATTCCGGCTCGTTCCGTCGCCGGCTTCCAGCCGAGGGCGGGCGCGACGTCCGTGGCGAGGACCTCGAGCAGGTCCTCGGTCGCGGGCGTGGACAGGTGGAACGGCACGATGAGCAGGAGCGTGGTCTCGCTCCACTCGCGGGCCCGGAGGATGGCCTCGTCGGCGTTCAGCGCGTCGCTCACCTGTGCGACCGACCCGAGGATGCCGCCGCCCCGCGCGAATGCCTCCGCGTCGGGGACCACGTCGCGCCAGAAGTGCGGGCGGCCGTCGGGGGTCGGGAGCACGACGCGGCTGACCGCGACTCGCCCACGGGCGGGTCGCCCCGACCGTGCGGGCTGGCGTTCCCACGCGTCGATGTACGCCTCGACGTCCGGAACCTGCGCGGGGCCGGCAGCTCCGGCGAGGACGCCGCCGTTGAGGTCGCGACCGAAGTTCGCGAGCTGCAGGCCGAGTCCGAGCTCCCCTGCTCGCACGGTGCTGGTGCGAGAGCCCGTGCCGTACCAGATGCGCCGGCGAAGGCTCTCGACGTGCGGATGCACCCGCAATCCCTCGTGCGGCTGTGCGAACTGCAGGCTGAACTCACCGGATGCCAGCGGCGCGAGCTCCTCCCCCTCGACCGCACGCAGGAACCGCCGGAGGACCCGATCGGTTCGGGGCGGACCGAACGGTCCATCCTGTTCGTACGCCGCGGCGAAACTGGCCGGCAGGAGCCGTCCGCCATGGCCGGCGCCGAGCCCGAGTTCGAGTCGGCCGCCGCTCAGGAGGTCGACGGTCGCGGCATCCTCGGCGAGGCGCACCGGGTCCTCGTTCGCGATGGGGACCGTGGCGGTGCCGAGCGAGATGCGCGACGTCTCCCTGGCCGCCGCCGCGAGGAAGGGGAACACCCCGGTGAGGGCGCGTTCGAAGTGGCGCACCCGATGCGCCGCCAGGTCGTATCCCAGGTCCTCGCCGAGGCGGAAGAGACGGAGCGAATCCTCGAGCGCGACGGAAGGCGTCTCGCCCTTGCGGTCGTAGGTGCCGGGGATGAGGAATCCCAGGCGGAGCGGATGGATGGGCACGGTTTCCCGTCCTCTCTTCGGTGATGTGTGGTCGGAGTGGGCTGTGGGGATCGCGTCACCCGCGATGCGGGCCGACGGCGTGGATCTGCGACCAGTCGATGCTGGCCGTCGCGCGCCAGTCGGATCGGCGCAGTTGCTCGCGCGGGTCGGGTCCCCAGTCGGTCTGGGAGAGGACGCCGGAGAGCATGGAGTCGGACAGGCGGAATCGTGCGACGTAGCCGGTGGTCGCCTCGATGAGTTCGGTCACCGTGACGGTCAGTTCCGAGATTCGTCGCTCGTGCGGTCGGTCGGTCGCTTCCTCGGGGATCGGTCCGCTTCCCAAGGGATGGACGACGATGCCGCGTGCGCGTCCGACGAGCGCGACCCGATCTCCCACCTCGAACGGTGTCGCGACGCGAACGCTGGCCCGGACGCCGCGGTCCACGAGCACGTCCTGCCTGCCGGACGTCGACACCGCGTGCACCGTCGCCGCGAGGCGATTGTCGTATCCGAGGAGCGATGCGGAGGATTCGCTGACCGGCCGCGAGAAGAGCTCGCGCGCAGGCGCCGAGTGGGCGATCGTGCCGTGCTCCACGACGGCGATGCGATCGGCGAGCACGGTGGCCTCGGTGTTGTCGTGGGTGACGTAGACCGCGGTGAATCCGAGCTCGCGGTGCAGGCGGTGGATCTCGCTTCGGAGCTCGGCCCGCAGCGCGGCGTCGAGGTTGGAGAGCGGCTCGTCGAAGAGCAGCAGACCAGGCCGGCCGACGATCGCGCGTGCGAGCGCGATGCGCTGCTGCTGACCGCCGGAGAGTTGGTCGACTCGACGGTGCGCGTAGCCCCGCATGTGCACGAGTTCGAGCGACTCCAACGCGAGCCGCTCGATGTCGGCGCGCGGGCGATGCCGGCGTGCCCGCAACGGGTACTCGACGTTCTGGGCGACCGTGAGGTGCGGCCACAGCGCATAGCTCTGGAAGACGAACCCGAGCGCCCGGCGATTGGCGGGGACCGTGAGCTCGCGGGACGAGACGACTCGCCCGTCGAACTCGATGGTTCCGGTCGTGACCCGTTCCAGCCCCGACAGCAACCGTAGGATCGTCGACTTCCCCGATCCGCTCGCGCCGAGGAGCACGAGGAACTCGCCGTCGGCGACCTCCAGGTCGACGCCGTCGAGCACCCGGGTCGCTCCGTAGGTCTTCCCGACCTGTCGCGCGGTGATCGATGTCATGCGAAGGAGTCCTCCAGTGAACGGGCGACCGCGTGTCGCTCGGCAGTAGCCCGCACCCGCGCGCCGCGGCGGAGCGCGCGCAGCAGCAGGAGGCCGACCGCCCCGACGGCCGCGACGACGAGGAGGAAGAGCACCGTGAGCGCAGCGGCCGCGGACCGGTCCCCGGTGGCGAACATGGTGGAGACGAGCTGCATGAACAGCGGATGCCCCGGGGCGCCGAGCAGCAGCGGGATCTCCAGGTTCCCGAACATGACGAGCGCCGCGATGAACCATCCGCTCAGGAGCGTCGGAAGCAGCAATGGGATCGTGAACCGCACGAACGCCAGGGCGCGCGGCGTCCCGGCGACCACGGCCGCATGCTCGAAGTCCGCGGAGACCTGCCCGAGCGCGCCATGCAGCAGCTGGCTCAGCACGGGAAGCGCCACGGCGATGAGCGCGATGAGCGCGAGCGCGTTCGTGCCGTAGAGCGCGCCCAGTCCGGGGATCGACGTGTACGCCCACGTCATGCCGAGTGCCTGCACGACACCCGGCATCCCGAATGCGATCAGGAAGACGACGCCGAGGATGGCTCCCAAGCCGGGGATGCGGGTTCGAATCCGCACCACCGCGACGACGAGGGCGATGGCGACGGCTGCGAGTCCGCCGAACACGGCGATGCCGGCGGAGTTCTGTGCGGCGGAGGCGAGCGAGGTGAATCCGAAGGCGCGTTGATAGGCGGCGGTCGAGTACCTGGCGAGGTCTCCCGGTGCCACGGTGAACGAGGCGAGCGTCGTCGAGAGGATCGGGATCGCGACCGCGAGGGCGAAGTAGCCGACGACCGCGGAGGTGATCGCGGCCCGCCCTCGGCGGATCCCGATCGGGCGCGCCGACTCGACCCTCCCGCGAACCGTGGTGTGGTCGCGACCGTGCGCGAGGCGCGCCTGGAAGGTGCCGAGCACGAGTGCGATGCCGATCGTCAGCACGCCGAGGACGCCCGCGAACCCGTAGTCCGGCGGGGAGGTGTTCCTGATCGAATCGACCACGGCCGTCATGAGGAATCGCGGTTCCGACCCGAGGATGTAGGGCTCGGTGAACACCTGCAGGTCGACCACGAAGGAGACGAC
Source organism: Agromyces sp. MMS24-JH15 (assembly GCF_043518605.1). Lineage (GTDB taxonomy): Bacteria > Actinomycetota > Actinomycetes > Actinomycetales > Microbacteriaceae > Agromyces. The sequence continues at coordinate 1,022,419 of NZ_CP171358.1, read as the reverse complement.
GGCCACGAATCCGACGATCGGCCAGACGAGCGGAACTGTGATGCGAACGAGGGTGCGCCATCTGCCGGCTCCGGTCGCGCGCGACGCCTCGGTGAGATCGGAACCGAGCCGGGAGAAGCTGCCGACGAATCGGAAGTAGCAGATCTGCGATCCCGCGAGCGAGACGAGCAGGATCACGCCCGCCAAACCGGTGATGTCCACGACGACGAGATCGGGGTCGCCCGTCAGTCGGCGAGCGACGGCGTTCACGATCCCGGTGTCCGGGTCCGCCGTCAGCGACCAGCCCATGGCCCGCACCGTGGGGAGCACGGCGAGCCCGACGGCGATCAAGGGGGTGATGGCCGACCGGATCGGCAGGTCGGTGCGCTCGCGGACGAAGGCGAGGGCGCCGCCGACGAGCAACGAGAGCGGCGTGCAGCACGCCGCCAGCACGATGGAGTTCAGGAGCACGCCGCTCCTGAGCACGACGGGCCAGAACTCCCGGTAGTGATCGAGCGTCCACTGCGTGTCGGCGGCGCTCGGGGATCCTGTTCGGAAGCTGCCGTAGACGACCGCGGCGACGGGCAGCACCAGCAGCGCGGCCAGCACCGCGACGAGCATCACCGCGCCGGATGCCCCGGTGAGCGCACGCGCACGCCCACCGGGCGTCATCCGCCACCCCGCTGATCGGACCTGGGTGTGCTCCACGATCGGTCAGTCGGCGTCCGCGGCGCCGGCCGGGTACAGGGTGGGGGCGAGCTCCTTCGCCCGGGCGATGTACTCCACGACCTGGTCGAAGGGGATCTGCACCGGCTTGGCGATCCCCGCCAGGAGCGGGTTGACCGGCACGCCCTCGATCGTCGGGTTGAAGTACGTGCCGGACGAGATCGTCTCCTGCGCCGTGGACGAGAGCAGGAAGGCGGCGAACAGCCGTGCCGCGTTCTCGTTGGGCGCCTGGTCGAGCACGGAGACCCAGACCGAGTTCGCACGGGTCGCCTCGCTGTCGGCGAAGTCGATCTCCTGCCCCTGGTCCTTGAGCGTGAGCGTGAGGACTGCCGGCCCGAACAGGCTGAGTTCGTGCTTCCCCGAGGCGACGTCGGCCGCGTAGGTGGACTGGTTGTTCGAGATCACTGCGTTCGCCGCGACCGCCCGGAAGGTCGCGTCATCGAACTCCTCCACGCCGGTGTCGGCTGCGTAGAGCGCGGCGGCGAGGAACCCCTGGACCTGGCTCTGGGCGGGTCCGAGCAGGGCGAAGCGATCCTTCCACTCCGGGGAGGCCAACTCCGCGAAGGTGGTCGGGACGCTGTCGGCGTCGAGCGTCGACGAGTGGAACGAGAGACCCGTGTACCCCTGGGCGATCTCGTAGGCCTGGCCGCGGGGGTCGCGGAAGTTGTCCTGATCGATGAGGGCGTCGGCATTCGCCGGTGCGAAGTCGGCGAGACGCTCATCTCCCTGCAGGTCGAACAGTTCGGGAATGCTGCTCAGCGCGACATCGCTGACCCGGCTGCCGGTCTTCTCCTCGGCCGCGATCTTCTCGGCCAGCGGCGTCGACGAGACATCGACCGGGACGACGTCGATGCCGGGGAAGGTCTCCTCGAACTGTGCGACCACCCTGCCGAACCCGCGCGCATCGGGCTGGTCGAAGGCTGCCGCGTTGGGCGTGTCGACGCCAACCGAAACCTCGCCGGCGCTGCGTGCGGCCGCGTAGAGCTCGGTCAGTTGCGCGCGGACTTCGGCGGATTCCCCATCGAGGCCGACGGGTGCGGCCGAGGGGTCGGGGGTCGCCGCAGCGGTTGCGCAGCCCGTCAGCGCAACGAGGCCGATGGCGGCCACGGCGACGAGACCGCGATGACGAATTGACCGGGAGTAGGACATGGTCGGCTCCAGAGGATCGTGGGGAAGAGGTCTCGAGGAGACTAGTACGCGTGTACAAGGAACCTCGGATGTCCCGACTCTTTCCGCAACATGACGACGCGACGCGTATGGAAGCGAGGAATGCGGACGATCCCGGCCGCCAGGGCTGACGGTCGGTGCGTGGCCGGCTCAGGCGGCCATGCCGAGCATCGTGGGGACCTACTCATGCTCCGGAAGCTGCGGTGCGTCCCACCCGAAGTCCCGCCCGAGCTGGGCGGCGCGGGACACGGATGCCGCGCCGAAGCGTTCGCGCACGCCGTCGAGCACGGTGTCGAGTCGCTGCCCGTCGCCCCAATCGATCGGGAGCTCGAGCGGGATCTCGTCCCCACGCGAAAGCTGCGCGAAGGACACGCCGATGAGGGTGATGCCGCGCGCGTCGATCTCGGATCGCGCGGCCACGAACAGGCCCCGCGCAAGGGAGAGCAGTACCGCGGTCCGGTCGGTCGGCGAACGCAGGCTGCGAGACCTGGTCGCCTTCGTGAAGTCGCCGAAGCGGAGGCGGAGCACGACCGTCCTGCAGGCGCGATCGCGGTCGCGGAGCCTGCGCGCCAGCCGGTCGACGATCTGCGAGAGGATGACGTCGAGCTCCTCGGGCGACCGTGGCCGGGAGCCGATCGCCCGTTGCGAGCCGATCGATCCGCGCCGCCGGGTGGTGTCGACCGGTCGTGGATCCCGCAATCGCGCGAGCGCGTGCAGGTGCGCCCCCGCAGCCCGGCCCAGCAGCCGCTCGGCCGTCGCCTCCTCGAGCTCGGCGAGCTCGCCGACGGTGCGGATCCCGAGGCGGTGCAACTTCTCCGCCGTCACCGCGCCGACGCCCCAGAGTCGCTCGACCGGAAGCGGGAGCAGGAACTCCTTCTCGCGCTCGGGTTCGACGATCAGCAACCCGTCGGGCTTGCTCACTGCGCTCGCGACCTTCGCGAGGAACTTGGTGCGCGCGATCCCGACCGAGATCGCCAACCCGACTTCCGCACGCACCCGGGCACGCAGGCGCACGGCGATCTGCTCAGGCGACCCCGAGAGGCGGCGCAGTCCGCCGACCTCGAGGAAGGCCTCGTCGATCGAGATGCCCTCCACGAGTGGGGTCGTGTCGCGGAAGATCGCGAAGACGTCCTTGCTCGCCGCCGAGTACGCCTCCATCCGGGGCGGAACGACCACGGCGTCCGGGCACAGCTCGCGCGCCTGCCGACCGCCCATCGCGGTGCGCACGCCTCGCGCCTTCGCCTCGTAGCTCGCCGCGAGCACGACACCGCCGCCGACGATGACGGGTCGGCCGCGAAGGGCCGGTGCATCGCGCTGCTCGACCGAGGCGTAGAAGGCGTCGAGGTCGGCGTGCAGCACGGTCGCCTCGCCCCGCATGCCGCCTCCTTCCGCTCGATCGCCGGGTTGGATCGTCGCATGCACCGCCGACATGGGAGTGCGCTCTCGAATCGATTCGATAGGCTGTCGCACGGCGTACCTGCGCCGACCATCCGACCTCCGCGTGCGACCCGAGACCATCCATGGCCAGATCCCTCACCACCGGCGCCCCGTGGCGCGTCATCCTCCTCTTCGCCGTCCCCCTGCTGCTCGGCAACGTCGTGCAGCAGCTGTACCAGATCGCCGACGCGATCGTCGTCGGGCGGCACCTCGGCGTGCTCTCGCTCGCGGCGATCGGGGCGACCGGCAGCCTGCTCTTCCTGCTGCTCGGCTTCGCGTGGGGCGTGACCTCGGGCTTCGCCATCCCGACCGCGCAGGCGTTCGGCGCGCGCGACCACGACGCCGTCCGGCGGTCGGTCGCCGTCGGCACGCTCCTGACCGGTGCGATGAGCATCGTGCTGACCGTCGGTGCGCCGCTCATCGCCGAGCCCGCGCTGCGCCTGCTGCAGACGCCCGAGGAACTCCTCCCCGAAGCGACCGCCTTCACGCAGATCAGCTTCCTCGGGGCATCCACCGTGATGTTCTTCAATTTCCTGTCGGCGATCATCCGCGCGATCGGCGACTCGCGGACGCCGCTCGTGTTCCTGACGATCGCGTGCGGGCTCAACGTCGTGCTCGTGCTGCTGTTCGTCGGCGTGGTCGACTGGGGCGTCGCCGGGGCGGCGCTCGCCACCGTGGTCGCACAGGCGGTGTCGGTCCTGCTCTGCCTCGAGTTCGTGCGGCGTCGCGTGCCGGCCCTGCACCTGCGCCGCGGCGACTGGCGCGTGCGCCGCGCCGAGGTCTCCGAACACCTGCGCGTCGGCCTGCCGATGGGGTTCCAGGCGTCGATCATCGCGATCGGCACGCTCACCGTGCAGGTCGCACTCAACGAACTCGGCGCCGGGGCCGTGGCGGCGTACACCACGGGAGCCCGAGTCGACTCGCTCGCCGTCGCCCTGCTCCAGTCGCTCGGCCTCGCGGTGTCGATGTTCGCCGCCCAGAACCTCGGCGGGCGCCGGCCCGACCGCATCCGCCGCGGCGTGGTCCAGGCGACCTGGCTCTCGATCGGCGCAGCCGTCGTGCTCGGCGCCGCCCTCATCGCGTTCGGCGAGCACCTCGTCCGGCTCTTCGTCGGCGAGGGTTCCGACGCGGTCGTCGCCGACGCCGCGACCATGCTCGCGATCAATGGCTTCAGCTACATCGCGCTGGGCGTGCTCTTCGTCCTGCGCGGCGCGCTGCAGGGCCTCGGTCACACCGTGGTCCCGACCGTCACCGGCGTCGTCGAGCTCCTCATGCGCGTGGGCGCTGCCGTCGTGCTCGGGTCGATCTTCGGGTTCGTCGGGGTGGTGTGGAGCAATCCGCTCGCGTGGATCGGGGCGGTCGTGCTCCTCATCCCCGCCTACGTGCGCGAGCACCGCCGCCTCGGACGGATGCGCGTCGAGCCGCGCACGGCGACACCCACCACGCCGATCCAGGTCATCGGGCCGGTCGACGGCTCCATGGCGGTCGACGCGATCGTGACCGGCGCGATCCCGGTCGTGGACCCGAGCGACGTGGCGACCGAGCGGCGCCCGCGGCGGGGCATCCGCGTCGGCCGAATCCGGCGCAGGGTCCGTCGCTGACGGGCTGCTCCGGGGTCACGCGCGGGGCGCGAGCCATCCTCGGAGCGACCGCGTCACGAACGGCAGCACCCAGTACGTCATCACCGGCGTGAGGGCGAGGGTGGTCGCGAGCACGCGCAGCCACAGCGGCAGGTCGCCCCACCCGGGGATCGGCGCGGTCAGGTAGCCGAACGCGAGGTTCACCGGGAAGAACCCGAGCCAGATCGTCACCGCCTGCTTCCAGCGCGGCGGCGCGACGGAAACGGTCGGCAGGCCGGTCGCGCCGGTCGCACCGACCTTCGAGGCCGCGATGGATGCCCCGGCCGAGGCATCCGCGACCTGGACCGAGCCCGTCGCGGGCTCGTCGAACCAGCCCTCGATGCCCGTGCGGCGGCGGCTCCGCTCCGAGCGCACGAACCCCTCGCCCATCGACAGCCACCAGCCGCGCTCGCCCGAGCGCTCCCAGGCGTCGAGCGACGACTCGTCGGCGAAGCGGTAGAGCATGTGCCAGACGGTCGAGTCCTCGCCGGCGCGGATCCAGCCTGAGCCGAGGAAGCCGGGGTACCGGTTCGCGAGGTTCACGCCGGTCTGCACCCAGGCGGTCGCCTCGGAGATGCGGGATGGGTCGACCTCGCGGCGGATCGACACGGTGATGGGCTGGTTCGTGGCCATGTGCGGTGGGGCTCTCGTGGGTCGCGCGACGGTGGTCGCGGAGCGGGGAGTCGGCGGCGCCTCGCGGGGTGTGCGGGTGCGCCGGGGAACGAGTGTAGGCGACGCACCCGGATGGATGCCGGGCTCCGGGTTCCGGGTTCCGGGCTCCTGCGCTGGCGGGTCGACCCGGCGTCGCCGCGGGCGACTGCTTCACTGGCCGGATGCCCCGCGCCGATGCCGATGCCGATGCCGATACCGCCGCCGACCCGACCGTCCACCGCCGCGCGCGGCTGGTCGCCCTCGCGGAGGCGATCGGATGCCTCGCCCTCGGCCTCGTGCTCCAGGTGCTCGACCGGACTCCCGTGATCGACGTGCTCGGGAGCATCCTGTACGCCGCGCTCGTCGGCTGCCTCGCCCTCCTCGTCGCGCCGCGCCTGCGGCCGTGGGCGGTCGCCGTGATCGCGTTCGGCGTCTCCGCGACGATCGAGCTGTTCCAGCTCACCGGCCTGCCCGCGATCGTCGTCGCGGCGGTGCCGCCGGCACGGCTCGTGCTCGGCAGCTCGTTCGACGCGTGGGACCTCGTCGCCTATCTCGGCGGGGCCACCCTCGCCTGGGGCCTCGCGGCGGCGTCGCAGCGCGGCGCACGCGCACGGGCTCGCACTAGGGTGACCACGTGACGGACTACCAGGTTCTCGAGATCGGCGCGCTCGACGAATGGCGCGAGCACTACGGCGGGTTCCGCCCCGACAGCTCGCGCGACGGACGACGCGTCGTCGACCACGAGCTCGCGATGCAGTACATCGGGCTGACGGCCAACGCGCTCGAACCCGGCGAGGAGGCCGGGTACTGGCACCGGCACGCGCGCGTCGAGGAGCTCTACGTCTTCCTCGCCGGGCGCGGGCAGATGGGCCTCGACGACGACGTGGTCGAGGTCGGCCCCGGATCGGTCGTGCGCGTCGGGCAGGGCGTGTGGCGCACCTGGCGCTGCGTGCCCGAGAGCCAGGGCGAGCTGCGCTGGCTGTGCATCCGCGCCGGCGGCACCGAACTCCCGCACTTCCCCGACGACTCGGAGCGCGGCCCGGAGCGGCCCTCACCCTGGTGACGCTCGCCAGCGGGTGAGGGCCGGACGGTCAGCCCGCGGCCTTGCGGATGTGCGCGGCGATCCGCTCCTCGACCTCGGGCGTGAGCTCGAGGAGCGCGAACGAGGTCACCCACAACGCGCCGTCGTCGAGTTGCGCGGCCTCCTCGAACCCGAGGGTCGCGTAGCGCGAGTCGAACTTCGACGCGGGCTTGAAGAAGACCACGATCTTCCCGTTCGCGTCCGCATAGGACGGGAAGCCGTACCAGGTCTTGGGCACGAGGTGCGGCGCGACCTCGCCGACGATCCGGACGAACCCCTCGGCGAGCGACTTGTCGGGCTCGGGGAGGGCGTCGACCGCCTCCCGCAGGGCCTTCTCGCCCGCCTCGCGGGTCTTGCCGGCCTTCGCCTCCGCGCGCAGTTCCGCCGCCCGGTTCTTGACCGCTTCGCGCTCCTCGACGGAGAGTCCGTCGTTCTTCCCAGCCATGTCCTGCTCCTTGTCCGATGCTCGTGGGCCGTGTCGACCCGGTACTCACGTTAGGCAGCGCCGGCGGGCGGCGCTTCTCGGATCCTGATCGATGTCGCGGACGAGCCTGCGAGAATCGCTTCCCATGAGCCACGAGGTCCGGATCGAGTACTGCACGCAGTGCGGATGGCTCCTGCGAGCGGCCTGGGTCGCCCAGGAGCTGCTGACCACCTTCCAGTCCGAACTCCTCGGCGGCGCCGTGACGCTCGTGCCGGGCACGGGCGGGGTCTTCGTGGTGCACGCCGACGGCGAGCAGGTCTGGTCCCGCAAGGACGACGGCGGATTCCCCGACATCGTCGAGCTCAAGCAGCGCGTGCGCGACCGGATCGCGCCCGACCGCGCGCTCGGGCATGCCGACCGGATCCGCCCGTTCCGGCTCCCCGGCGACGGATCGCCGCAGGACCGCTGAAGCCGCGCCGACCGACGCCGGTCAGCGCCCGTGCCGGAGCTTCGCGGCGCGGATGATGAGCGCGATCGCCCAGCCGAGCGCCGTGATCACCGGTGTCGCGACCACCAGCAGCGGGATCGGGTTCGGCTCGAACTCCATGCCCTTCGGCCCGCCGATGTACGCGCCGAGGGGGATGGAGATGCCGCCACCGCCACCGCCGCTGCCCTCGCCGTGGCCGGCCGGCATGGCGGTCCCCTCCTGGGTCTCGCCGGATCCCTCGCCCCCGCCGAAGCCGAAGGCGACGATGGCAACGGGCACGAAGTCGTGGCCGTTCAACGTGGTCTTCTCGCCGTAGGCCACGCGTGCGCCCCACTTGGGGGCGGACTCCGCCAGTGTCTCGCTGAGCTTCGCCATGGGTCGACGCTACGCGCATCGGCCGAGGGTGACCAGTCTCCGGGACGGATGCGTCGGATCGGGGCATCCTCGACCGGTTGACGCTCCGGCCGGCCCGGAGGAGGCTGGCCGCGTTCCCACGCAAGCCGGAAGGCGGTCGTCATGGTCCTCTCCAGGCGCGCGCTCGACGCGCGCGGATCCGTCGCGGTGGTCACGGACTTCTTCGGGCGGATCCGGGCGGCGGGTTCGGATCCCGATGCGCTCGACTTCACGTTCGGCAACCCGCACGAGATGCCGCTGCCCGGGCTCGTCGACGCGCTCCGCGCGAACGTCGAGCCGCGATCGGTCGACTGGTTCGCGTACAAGGACAACCTGCGCACCGCGCAGGACGCGGTCGCGGCCGGGCTGCGTCCCGAACTCGGCCTCGACTTCGAACCCGAGGACATCGCGATGACCCAGGGCGCGTTCGGTGCCCTGTCGCTCGCGTTCGCGATGCTCGCGGATGCCGGCGACGAGGTCGTGATCCCGGTGCCCGGATGGTTCTGCTACGCGCCGATGCTGCACGCCGCGGACCTCGTGCCCGTGGAGGCGGCGCTCGATCCGGCCACGTTCGACCTCGACGTCGACGCGGTCGCGCGCGCGATCACCGCGCGGACGCGGATCGTGGTCGTGAACTCGCCGGCCAACCCCACCGGCCGCATCTACCCGAGGTCGACCTGGGCGGCACTCGCCGACGTGCTCGAGGCGGCCTCCGCGCGGCACGGCCGCCGGATCTGGATCGTGTCGGACGAGCCGTACCGCCGCATCCGCTTCGACGGCCTCGGGTTCGACAGCCCGGCGGCCGCCTACCCGTGGACCGTCATCGACTACAGCTACGGCAAGGTGCTGCTCGCGCCAGGCGCCCGGCTGGGCTACCTCGCACTCTCGCCGCTGCTCCCACGCGACGAGCGCGACGAACTGCGGGCGGCCATGATGCCGCTGCAGCTCGCGATCGGATGGGGCTTCCCCGACGCGATCATGCAGTACTCGGTGCCCGCGCTCGAGACGGTGTCGATCGACCTCGGCGAGCTGACCCGCAAACGCGACCGACTGGTCGACGAGTTGCGCGCGGCGGGCTACGAGCTCACCCGGCCCGAGGGCACCTTCTACCTGTGGGGTCGCGCGCCGGGCGGCGATGCGGCGGCGTATTGCGACGCGCTCGCGCAGCGCGGGGTGTTCCTGATGCCGGGCACGCTGTTCGACCGGCCCGCGCACTTCCGGGTATCACTGACGGCGACCATGGGCACGATCGAGCGGGCCCTGCCGGCGCTCGTGGCGGCGGCCTCCGGATAGGCGGTGTTTCCCTCGGTGAAAGAATCACGCATCTTTCGCCGCGTGGAGCAGCGAAAATCCGTTCTTCGCGTCACCCGCCTGCCTACAGTGATCCCCGCGCCCCCGCCGCCGCATCGGAACGTCCCCCCGAACGCGGCATCCGCTCGCTCTGTCCCGACGAGCCGTCGCGGGCGCATGCTTGGAGCAGCACCGAGCGGCACGCCGTGCCCTCGATGAGAAAGAGGAGCAGACATGGCGCGGATCGGAGTGGTGGCCGAGCAGGCCCCCGAGTCCCGGGTGGCGGCGACGCCCACCACGGTGCGGCAGTTGATCGGACTCGGCTACGAGGTCGTCGTCGAGGCCGGCGCGGGACTGCACGCGTCGTTCCACGACGGGGCGTACATCGCCGCCGGCGCCCAGATCGGGTCCACGCTCGACGCGTTCGGCAGCGATGTGGTGCTCAAGGTGAATCCGCCGACCGACACCGAGATCGCGCTCCTCGAACCCGGCACCACGCTGATCGGCCTGCTGAGCCCCGCCTTCCGGCCCGAGCTCCTGGCCGCGCTCTCGGCGCGCGGCGTGACGGCGCTCGCGATGGACGCGGTGCCGCGCATCTCGCGCGCGCAGTCGATGGATGTGCTGAGCTCGATGGCCAACATCGCCGGGTACCGCGCCGTCGTCGAGGCTGCGAACGAGTTCGGCTGGTTCTTCACCGGGCAGGTGACCGCGGCCGGGAAGGTGCCGCCGGCGAAGGTGCTGGTCGCCGGCGCGGGCGTCGCGGGACTCGCGGCGATCGGCGCGGCATCCAGCCTCGGCGCGATCGTCCGCGCGACCGACCCGCGCCCCGAGGTCGCCGACCAGGTGAAGTCGATCGGCGGCGAGTACCTGAAGGTCGAGGTCGAGGTCGAGCAGTCGACCGACGGCTACGCGAAGGCGACGAGCGAGGCGTACGACCGGCGCGCGGCCGAGATCTACTCGGAGCAGGCGCGCGAGGTCGACATCATCGTCACGACCGCGCTCATCCCGGGTCGCGCGGCGCCCCGGCTGATCACGGCGGCGGATGTCGCGAGCATGAAGTCCGGCAGCGTGATCGTCGACATGGCGGCGGGCCAGGGCGGCAACGTCGAGGGCTCGGTCGCGGGCGAGCGGATCGAGACCGACAACGGCGTGATCATCCTCGGCTACACCGACCTCGCGTCGCGCCTGCCCGCGCAGGCGTCGCAGCTGTACGGCACGAACCTCGTCAACCTGCTGAAGCTCGTGACCCCGGAGAAGGACGGCGAGCTCGTCCTCGACTTCGACGACGTCGTGCAGCGGAACGTCACGGTCGTCCGCTCCGGCGAGACCACGTGGCCGCCGCCCCCCGTGCAGGTGTCGGCGGCGCCCGCCGCCGCGGCGAGCCCGTCGACCGGGCCGGCCGAGACCGTCGCACCGAAGCGCCCGTGGCTCACGCCCGCCCGCAGGGCCGGGCTCGTGGTGCTCGGCATCGCCGCGCTCTTCGCGGTGAGCGCGGTCGCGCCGGCGCCGCTCCCCCAGCACCTGACCGTGCTCACCCTCGCGATCGTCGTGGGGTTCTACGTGATCGGGAAGGTCGCGCACGCCCTGCACACCCCGCTCATGAGCGTCACGAACGCCATCTCGGGCATCATCATCGTCGGCGCGATCGTGCAGATCACGAGCGACGTGCTCCCGGTCCAGGTGCTCGCCGCGGTCGCGGTGCTGCTGGCCTCGATCAACATCTTCGGCGGATTCGCCGTGACCCGACGGATGCTCGCGATGTTCGCCAAGGGCGACCGGACCGCCGGCTGACCGAGACCCCGAGACTGCACCGAGGAGCCCAACGCACATGCCCGAATCCGCAACCAGCCTCCTGACGCCCGCGTCGATCGCCGGAGCCGCCTACCTCGTCGCGGCGCTGCTGTTCATCCTGAGCCTCGCCGGCCTCAGCCGACATGAAACCGCCAAGGGTGGTGTCGGCTACGGCATCGCCGGCATGGCGATCGCCCTCGTCGCGACGGTCTGGGCGACCTTCGCCGGCGCCTGGGGTGAGCCGGGCGTCATGCTCGGAGGCATCCTGTTCCTGATCGCCCTGCTCGTGGGCGGCAGCATCGGCCTGTGGCGCGCACGCGTCGTCGAGATGACCGGGATGCCCGAGCTCATCGCGCTGCTGCACAGCTTCGTCGGCCTCGCCGCGGTGCTCGTCGGCTGGAACGGCGCGCTCGATGCCGAGGACCTCGAAGGCGCGCTGCTCGACATCCACCACGCCGAGGTGTTCATCGGCGTCTTCATCGGCGCCGTGACCTTCACCGGCTCGATCGTCGCGTTCCTGAAGCTGTCGGCGCGGATCAGCTCGAAGCCGCTCATGCTGCCCGGCAAGAACGTGCTCAACCTCGGTGCGCTCGTCGCGTTCGTCGCGCTCACGGTCTGGTACGTCATCACGCCCGAGCTGTGGCTCCTCGTCGTCGTCACCGCGCTCGCGCTCGCGCTCGGCTGGCACCTCGTCGCGTCGATCGGCGGCGGCGACATGCCGGTCGTGATCTCGATGCTCAACAGCTACTCCGGCTGGGCGGCGGCGGCGTCGGGCTTCCTCCTGAACAACGACCTGCTCATCGTGACCGGTGCGCTCGTCGGCTCCTCGGGTGCCTACCTCTCCTACATCATGTGCAAGGCGATGAACCGGTCGTTCATCTCGGTCATCGCGGGTGGATTCGGCATCGCGGCGCCCGCGTCGGGCGACGAGGTGACCGGCGAGACCCGCGAGATCGGCGCGGCCGAGGCCGCGGACATGCTGCGCAACGCGACGACCGTGATCATCACGCCCGGGTACGGCATGGCCGTCGCGCAGGCCCAGTACCCGGTCGCCGACCTCACCGCCAAGCTGCGCGAGCGCGGGATCGGCGTGCGATTCGGGATCCACCCGGTCGCCGGGCGGCTCCCGGGTCACATGAACGTCCTGCTCGCCGAGGCGAAGGTGCCGTACGACATCGTCGAGGAGATGGACGAGATCAACGACGAGCTCGCGGGGACCTCGGTGGTCCTGGTGATCGGTGCGAACGACACCGTGAACCCGGCCGCGTCCGAGGACCCGAGCAGCCCGATCGCGGGCATGCCGGTGCTGCGCGTGTGGGAGGCCGACAACGTCATCGTCTTCAAGCGCTCGATGAACGCCGGGTACGCGGGCGTGCAGAACCCGCTGTTCTTCCGCGACAACGCCCAGATGCTGTTCGGCGACGCGAAGGAGCGGGTCGAGGACATCCTCAAGGCGCTCTGAGGCGCCGCGCGCCGCGGCCGGGCCCTGCCGCCCACGGCTGCGGCCGGGCGCGCGCGACTGCGGCCGGGCGCGCTGCAGCCGGGCGCGCATGGACGCGAATCGCCGCTTCCCGAGGTCGGGAGCGGCGATTCGCGTCCACGCGGTGAGTGGATGACCCGATCCCGGCGGTCTCGGGGCGCTGCGCGCGCTGATGGCTCGACGCGCGCTGATGGCTCGACGCGCGCTGATTGCTCAGCGCGCTGATGGCTCGGCGGGCTGATGGCTCAGCGCGCGCGCAGCGCCTCGTAGCCGGCCCGGTCGAGGAACGCCAGCCGGGCGTGCTTGTGCCCCAGGTCGATGACCGGCCCGAGCGCGAACCCGAGCCGCTCGAGCAGGGCGACCGCACGCCCGTTGGCGAGGTCGGGTTCGACGACGACGCGTCGCGCACGCGGATCCGCGAACACGAACCCGCCGAGCGCGATCGCGACGCGCGTCGTGAGCCCGGCGGTGGGCGCGCCTCGACCCCCGAGGAAGAAATGCAGCCCCACGTCGCCCTCGCGCACCTCGTAGCACTCGCCCACCGGGTCGTGGGCGGGCTCGTAGGTCTGGACGAGGGCGACGGGCTCGCCGTCACGGCGGAGGAGGAACGCGTGATGCGTCTCGAGGGAATCGACGAACCGGTACACCTCGGCGAGTTCCTCGCGCGAGTGCCCGCCGAGTCCCCAGAACCGGGCCCACGGCCGGCGGACCCAGTCGTGGACGACGTCGAGGTCGGCGGGCTCGTCGACGTCGAGCACGCGGAGCTCGAGGTCGCCCAGGACGCGATCGGTCGTGCGGTGCACGGTCTCGCCCGGAGCACCCGTGGTCAGCTGTTCCATGGGGACCCCTCTCGCCGGAGCCGGCTCCAGTCGGTCGTGATCGCGGTGGTCTCGGCGCGGGCCCACGCCGCGAGCTGGTCGTCGAAGTGCGGGTCGCCGGGGACGCCGGATGCCCCGAACGGCACGTTCCACCGGCTGCGCTCGCGGTCGCCGAGATCCCAGACCCATCGGGCGACGGATCCCCGGAAGGCGAGGTCGGTCACGCCCGGAACCGACCCGGTGCAGCACACGGTGTCGCCGGCGCCCGGGAGCCCGACGGATCGGACCCCGGCTGCCCTCGCGCCCGGCACCTCGGCGAGGACGTGCAGCGGCACGAGGCGGTGGCGGATGCCCCACGCAGGTGTCCCACTCGCGTCCATGTCGGCATCGGCATGGATCGACTCGGCGTGGATGGACCGCGCGCGGACGGACTCGTCGCGCGACGCATCCTCGAGCGCCGCCACGAGTTCCGCATCCGCGTCGATGTGCAGTCGGGGTGCCTCGAGGAGCGACTCCAGCGCGTCGCCGACGCGCTGGGCGACCGAGAACCACGGGTCGAAGACGGCACCCATTCCGTGCGGGGTATGCAATGGTGCGAGCGCGGAATGACCCGCGATACGGCGGACGAGTGCCGAGTGCCAGGCGGCGAACGCGCCGGCGGCAGGGTCGTTTGCGCGGCGGTGCCCGTCCCAGCCGAGCAGCGTCGCGGCCAGCGCCGCGGCCCCGGTCGACGTTCCCGGCGAGGCCGTGCGGCCCGCGCTCGACGCGCGCAACGCGAGCGCCCGGCGCAGTCGGTCGAGGAGCGCGACGGCGCGTGCGTCGAGGACGTCCGCGTGGATCGCAGCCATGTCGTCCGGTGTCGCGGCGTCGACCGGCTCGAGGAGTTCGGCGATGCGTCGCGCGCGGGTCGGGGCGGGGTAGGCGTAGCCGAGGTCGTGGCCCTCGCGGTCCGGCCGTTCGTTGGCGTCGACCGCGAACTGCGCGACCGGTTCGGCAGGTTGCCGCATGCGGATCCCGGGCGAGGTCGAATCCGCCCAGGCATCGAGCGGGAGGCGGCGCTCGGCGACCGATCGAACGGGCGCACACCCGGCGGTCCACCGGAGCACCGTGCCCGAGGCATCCGCCGCGAGCACGCGGTTCACCGGATCGACCCACCGGTCGAAGGCGGCGACGACGTCGTCGGCGCGCCGCGCCCGCAGGAGCGGGCGGAATGCGGCGAAGCCGAGGTCGGCGTCGACCCGAGCGGGCATCCGGAGGCTGAAGGCAGTGCCGGACGCCGGTACGTCGGAAGCCGCCGCGTCGGAATCCGCCGCCTCGGAAGCCGCTGCACCGGAATCCGCGAACTCGAACCCGGCGACGACCGGCCCTCGCGCAGTCTCGAGCACGCGCACGGTTGCCGCGCCCTCGCCGCGCACCGCGATCGACTCGACCTGCGCTTCGACCGGCTCCCAGCCGTCCGCGCCGAGCGCCTCGATCCGGCCGTCGATCTCGCGGAGGCGCTCGGCGAAGACGTCGACGCCGTGCGCCATCGCGTTCGTGATGCCCCACGCGGCGGAACCGGTGTGCCCGAACTGCTGCACGCCGGGCACGCCCGGGAAGGCGAGCCCGACGACGTCGTAGTCGGGACACGCGAGCCGGACCTGCTGGTAGACCCCGGGCAGCTCGAGGAGCCGGTGCGGGTCGCCCGCGAGGATCGGGGCGCCCGACGCGGTCCGGCTGCCGTGGATCGCCCAGGCGTTGCTGCCGGCGCCGCTCGGCGCTCCGGGCGTGAACGCGTCGACGAGCGCGTCGCCGAGCTGCCGCCGGACGTGAAACCGCCAGAGCAGGTTCGGGAACGGCGAGAACAGCACGTGCGCGACCAGGAAGACCCCGAGCGGCGCCCAGGCCGGCCACGGCGAGGCTGCGACCGGATGTCCGGCGAACGCCTCGACACCATCGAGTTCCGCGAACTCGGGCGCCGCGGCGCGGCCCGCGGGCAGTCCGGCGTTGACGCCGCGCACGTACGCGTCGACCCACGCGCGGTCGTCGTCATCGAGCGCGGCATACGCGCGTTCGGCGGTGTCGGCGAGGCGGACGCGTCGGGCGAACCGGTCCCAGTCGGCGCCCGCTCGGCCGATCCGCTCGGCCAGGCGGCCCTCGGCGCGCCACCGGTCGACCTCGATCTGCCAGGCGCGATCGATCGCGGTGACGTATCCCTGGGCCTCGGCGAGGGCGAGTTCGTCGTCGGCGCGCAGGTGCGGGACGCCGAGTGCGTCGCGGAAGAGCTCGGATGCCCCGGGCCGATGCTCACCCATGAGCGGGCGCCGGGATCACGGACCGGCCGATCGGGTTCGCCATGGTCCCCGCGTAGAGCAGCGACTCCGACTGGTTCGCGAGGTCGACCATCTGCAGCGTGTTCCGCAGCTGCAGCCGGTTGAGGCACGAGTGAGCGAACCGGTCGGCGCGCAGGTCGACCGAGGTGTCGAGGTCGGGGTGCTCCTGCGCGTGCCGGTCGACGCACTCGGCGACGAGCCGCCAGAACGCGGCCTCCGGGAGCGCCCCGTCGCCGTCGAGGATCGCGGCCAGGTGCCGGAGCACGCCGTCGAACACGTCGGTGAAGACCGCGAGGGCCTGCTCGGCCGGCTCGACGACCGATCGGATCCGCGACACCTCCTCAGGGAGTTCCGGCCGCCCCGAGAGCACCGCGACCTCCTCGCCGATGTCCTTCATGAACACCCGGCGGACCACGTGCCCGTCGAGCACGAGGATCACGTTCTCGCCGTGCGGCATGAACGCGAGGTCGTGCACGAGGAGCGTGTGCACGACCGGGCGCAGGTAGGCGTGGAGGTAGGCGCGCACCCAGTCCGCGGCCGGGATGCCCGACGCGCGCACGAGCGCGGTCGCGATCGACGCGCCCGAGGCATCCCGGTGCAGCAGCGCCGCCATGGTCGCGAGCCGCTCGCCCGGCGCGAGGCGCGGCACCGGGCTCTCGCGCCAGAGCGCGGCGAGCATCTTCCGCTGCGCCGAGGGCGCGGGCGCGCGGTGGTACGCGTCGCCGGTGTACCCGATCGACGCGTGCTCGCGCAGCACCTCGAAGCGGGCTTCGCGCAGCGTGGCATCCGACGCGACGAGGTCCGCGACCCAGTCGTTGATCACGGGCGTCGCGCGCATGTAGGCGGGCGACAGCCCGCGGAGGAATCCCATGTTCTGGACCGCGATCGCGGTCTTCACGTAGGAGCGCTCGGGCCGCGACGCGTTGAAGAACGTGCGGATCGACTGCTGCGCCCGATAGTCGTCGTCGCCTGCTCCCAGGTGCACGAGGTCGCGACGCGCGAGGTCGGGTGCGAAGGTCACGGCGATCCGGTGCTGCCACTGCCACGGATGCACCGGGAACCACCGGTAGTCGGATGCCTCGAGCCCGAGGTCGGCGAGCCGCCCGGCGAAGCGGGCGAGCTGGGCCGTGCCGAGTTCGCCCGTGAAGAGCGCGTCCTCGTCGAGTCCGCGGCCGAGCGCGAGGTGCGTCGCGTCGCGTCGGGCCGCGAGCCAGACGAGGCGCACGGATGCCCCCGCCTCCGGCGCGAAGGCCCGGAACTCGTCGAGCCCGAAGCCGATGCGGCCGTTGTTCGCGACGAAGCCGGGGTGGCCCTCGGTCATGCCGGACTCGATCGACTGGAAGTCCGCGACAGCGAGCTCGGCCGCCGGGAGGTCGCCGCGATCGAGCTTGAAGGCGGCGCTCGCGAGCGTCGAGGCGAGTTCCTCGAGGTAGGTGCCGAGCAGCTGGTCGGGGATGCCGAGGTCCTCGCGGAGTTCGATCACGAGTTCCTGCGCGTCGAGCGGGGCCGGCCGGCCGTCGATCGTCCGGCTGAGGCTCGCCTCGTCGATCGACCAGTGCTCGAGGGCGTTCCGGCGCGCGGAGAACGTGTAACTGGATGCGCCGGTGTCGAGTCGGTGGAAGCCGGTGCGGCCCGCGCCGTCGGTTTCGCCCCCGTCGACGTCGAGCACCGCCGGGGCGAGCAGCCGCTCGTGCGTGAACTCGGCGATCGCCTTGGCGACGAGGTGGCGCTGCGCGCGCTCCATGGTCTCCGGACGCAGGTGGCGGGCCGGGTCGGCGCTGGGCGCAGACGCCGACGCCGACGCGGGGGCCGGCGCGGGCGCGGGGGGCCCCGCGGGGACCGATGCAGGCGCCGATTCACGCGCCGACGCGGGCGCCGCGCCGTCGCGCGGATCCAGCACCGCCAGGCTCGCGCGCTTGCCGGGCAGGTCGACCTCGCCGACGATCCGGAACCCGGCCTCGGCGTTCTTCCGGGCGATCGCGGTGTTGCGGACGTCGGGCTCGACGACGATGCGCGTCGCGCCGAGCGCGTCGAGGCAGAACCGGACCACGGCGCTCATGACCGAGGAGGTCAGCCCGTGCACGCGCTCGCCGCGCGGCGGCGCCACGAGCAGGTGCATGCCGACGTCGCCCGGCTCCGCGTCGAACACGTCGGCGAGGAGCACCTGCGCGGGGTCGTACGTCTCCACGAGGAACGCGGGCTCGCCGTCGCGCGAGCCGAGCCAGGCGGACTGGTGCGGGTCGGCCGCCACGCCCCGCAGGTACGCGCGTACCTCGTCGACCGAGAGGTCGCCCATCTGCCAGAACGCCGAGTGCGGATCCGAGAGCCAGTCCTGCACGCGCGGAGCGTCGCGGTCGGGATCGATCGGCCTGATCGCGAGGCGCCCGGCGGGCGTGTCGAGGTCGAACGCCGCGACCGTTGCGGCAGCCGGGCTCATCGGCGCGCTCCCGCCTCGACGCGACGACTCGAGTCCCGACCCGAGTCCCGACCCGAGTCCAGACTCGACCCCCGACTCGACCCCGGATGCGCGACGCGATCCGCGACCGGCTCCGCCGGGGCATCCGCATCGGATCCCGCGCTCCGCGCCGCAGCCGGGACGCCGAACTCCTGGAACGCGATCCGGCGTTCGATCGGGTACGGCTCCTCGCCCAGGATCGACGCGAGGATGCTCGAGTTGCGCCACGCGCCGAACCCGAGGTCGGGCGCGGTGAGGCCGTGCGTGTGCTCCTCGCCGTTCTGCACGAAGATCCGCCCGCGGCCGCCGTCGACCGAGTAGTCGCGTGCGACGGCGAGCCGGCCGACCTCGTCGCGCTCGACGAGGTCGCCGAGCGGGTCGAGGAACGACGGCACGCGCGCCCGGTAGCCGGTCGCGACGATCACCGCGTCGACCGCCCAGTCGTACTCCTCGCCGAGTTGGGCGTGGCGGAGCCGGAGGCGGACGCCCCGGGATGCGCCGGGGCCGGACGCATCGGAGGAGTCCGAGGTCGAGACATCCGAAGCCGAGGCGCCCGAGCCATCCGAACCCGAGCCCGGCCCGAGCGCCACCGCCCCGACCACCTCGGTGTCGGTGAGCAGGTTCGTCGGCACCGGCCGCGCCGCGCTCTTGCGGTAGAGGGTGTCGAAGATGTCGTCGACGAGGTCGCCCGAGATGCCCTTGTAGAGGCTCCGCTGCTCGCGGCCGAGCCGGTCGCGCACCGCGGGCGGCAGCGCGTGGAAGTGGTCGGTGTACTCGGGCGAGGTCAGCTCGAGGGTGAGCTTCGTGTACTCCATCGGGAAGAACCGCGGCGACCGCGTGATCCAGTCGAGCCGGTACTCGTGCTCGTCGATCGTCTCGAGCAGGTCGCGGTAGATCTCGGCCGCCGACTGTCCGCTGCCGATGATCGCGATCGAGCGGGCGGCGCCGAACTCGTCGCGCCGATGCAGGAAGTCGGCGCTGTGCACCACCCGCTCGGCGACGCTCGCGAACGCGTCGGGCAACGTCGGCTCGGTGCCGATGCCGAGCACGACGTGCCGCGCCAGGTGCACCTCGGCGGTGCCCGGCAGGGGCTCGCCGTCACCATCGACACCCACCGAGCGCACCGCGAACACGTCGTCGGATGCCTCGTACGAGACTTCGGTCACCCGCCGCCCCCACCGGAGCGTGTCGAGCCGATCGGCCGCCCACCGGCAGTACGCGTCGTACTCGGCGCGCAGCGGGTAGAAGCTCTCGCGGATGTAGAACGGGTAGAGCCGGCCGCGCTCCTTCAGCCACGCGAGGAACGAGAACGGCGAGGTCGGATCGGCCATCGAGACGAGGTCCGCCAGGAACGGCACCTGGATCGTCGCGCCCTCGATCATCATGCCGTGGTGCCAGCGGAACCCGTCGGCCGAGTCGAGGAACACCGCGTCGAGGTCGAGCGGGTCGGCGAGGCACGCGAGGCCGAGGTTGAACGGGCCGATGCCGATGCCGACGAGGTCGTGGACACGGGTCGCGGCGGTCGGTCGGGCCGCGCTCGCCGTGGTCGCGGAGGCGGTCATCGGGCCGCCTCCGCCGCGAGCGACTCGGATGCCTCGTCGAGGTGCGCCGCGTCGCGGAGCGCCTCACCCGACGCGCGCACGAGGTCGAGCACCGCCTCGACCTGCGCGAGCGTCGTCTCGGGGTTGAGCAGCGTGAGCTTGAGGCACGGCCGGCCGTCGATCACGGTCTTCGCGACGTGCGCCCGACCCGACTCGAACAGCACCCGGCGGATGAGCGGCACGAGCCGGTCGGACTCGGGCTCGGGGCATCCGACCGGGGCGTACCGGAAGAGCACGGTGCTGAGGTCGCTGCCGCCCACGAGTTCGAGGTCGTCGGATGCCCCGACCGCGCGCCGCACGTCGGCGGCGAGGTCGACCACCCGGTCGAAGAGCGCGCCGATGCCGTCGGCGCCGAGCGCACGCAGCGTGGCCCACAGCTTCAGCGCGTCGAAGCGCCGGGTCGTCTGCAGCGACTTGTCGACCTGGTTGGGCTCGGCGTTCTCGAGCGGGTTCAGGTAATCGGCGTGCCAGGCGATCGCCGCGAGGTCGACGCGGTCGCGCACGACGATCGCGCTCGAGGAGACCGGCTGGAAGAAGCTCTTGTGGAAGTCGACGGTGACCGACCGGGCGCGCTCGATCCCGGCGAGCAGGTCGCGCCGAGTCGGGGAGACGAGCAGGCCGCACCCGTAGGCGGCGTCGACGTGCAGCCAGATCCCCTCGCGGTCGCACACGTCGGCGATCGCGGCGAGCGGGTCGATCCGACCGCGGTCGGTCGTGCCCGCGGTCGCGACCACGGCCATCGGCAGGCGGCCCGCGGCGACCAGCCCCGCGACGGAGGCGGCGAGCTCGCTCGGCCGCATCCGCCCCTCGGCGTCGACCGGGACGAGCTCGACGGCGTCGTCGGCGAGGCCGAGCAGGAGGGCGGACTTCTGCACGCTGAAGTGGCTCGAGTCGGTCGCGAGCACGACCAGGCGGGCGATCGCATCCGACCGGGTGAGGCCGAGGTCCGCCCGGGCGGCGGCCACGGCCGCCTCGCGGGCCAGCAGCAGACCCTGGAGGTTCGAGAGCGTGCCGCCGGAGGTGAAGACGCCGTCGCCGTCGGCGAAGCCGATGCGCGCGGCGGTCCACTCGACCAGGCGGCGCTCCATGAGGGTTCCGACGGTGGACTGGTCGTACGTGTCGAGCGAGGGGTTCATCGCCGCGAGGATCGACTCGGCGGCGACCGCCGGCACGGCGACGGGGCAGTTGAGGTGCGCGAGGTAGGCGGGGTCGTGGAACCAGACCGCGTGCTCGACGAAGAGGTCGTCGAGCTCGCGCAGGGCGTCGGCCGTGCCGATGCCGGCGGCGTCGAGGTCGACCGCGTCCACGAGCGACTGCAGGTCGGCGCGGGACGCTCCGGAGAACGGCTGCGAGACCGTCTGGAACCGTGCGGCGAGGCGGTCGACGACAGCGCCGACGGCGGTCGCGTACTCGTCCGCGGACGCGGCGTTCAGGATGTCGGGCACGGCGGATGCTCTCCCTCTGGTGTCGGGCTTCGGGGGGATCGACGGCCGGAAGCGGCACGCCGTCGCCCCGCATTCGAGGGGCGATCTTAGGTAAGCCTCGCCTAAGTTAGCAGCGTTCGGCATGGGCGTCGACCCGTGTCATTCCGTGACGGCGGGCTCCCAGCAACGCCCCGCGTAGGATGGATCGACATCCCCTCCGACGCGAAAGAGGTCCCCGTGGCCGAGGTCCACGACGCTGCGCCCATCCGGGCGGGCTACTGGGTCGTCCCCGTCACCAGAGGCGTCATCGCGCTCGTGCCGGGCGCCGCCATCGCGTTCGTCCAGGACCACTCCCCCGCCGTCGGCCTCGTCGTCTTCGGCGCGTGGGCGATCCTGACGGGCCTCGTCGTCGGCGCGCTGTCGCTTCGCCTCGTCGAGGACCGCGCGATCCGGGTCATCCTCGCCGTCCAGGCCGTCGTCACCGCGACGGCGGGCCTCCTCGCGCTGACCGTGCCCGGCGGGCTCGCCTTCCTCGCCGTCCTGCTCATCACGTGGGCCGCGATCACCGGCATCCTCGAGATCTTCGCGGGCCTCCGGGCCCGCGGACGCACGCCCGCCGCACGCGACTGGCTTACCGCCGGCATCCTGACCGCCGCCTACGCCGTGGTCGTGCTGGTCGTGCCGTCCGACTCGGTCACGGTCGTCGGGTTCCTCGGCGGCTACCTCGTCGTGCTCGGCGTCGCGCTCGTCATCGGAGGACTCTCGCTCAAGTGGGCGACCGCCGCACCCGCGGTCGACGTGCCCGCAGCACCACGAACGGAGCAACCGTGACCCAGTCCCCCGGCGACGGCTACAAGCCCAGCCGCCGCGAGATCCTCCGCCCCGCCGAGTACGTCGGCGGCGCCGCGATCGCCGCGATCTTCGTGGGCGTCATCACGCTCTTCGGGACCCGCGACTGGACCATCACGCTCATCGCCACGGGCGGCGTCTTCATCATCGTCCTGATGGTGCTCGCGCTGCTCACGATGGCGATGAAGCCGGATGCCTCGGAGCAGGCCGAGCTCCGCGACGACGACGGCACGCCCGGCGAGGAGCGCCCCCCGGCGCACTGACGCCACCGGTGATCGAGTAGCGCCGACGCGGAGCGGCGACGCGTATCGAGATCAGCCGCTCCTTCGTCGCTGCCTACTCGACCACCGGGGAGGCCCGTCGCCGCCTGCTCGACCACCGGGGAGGCCCGTCGCCGCCTACTCGACCATCGGGGAGGCGGCGCAGCCTACAGGCGGTCGACCAGGTCGTCCGCGATTCCCACGTACGTCGCGGGCGTGAGCGCGAGCAGGCGCTGCTTCGCCTCGTCGCCGATCTCGAGCCCGTTCACGAACTCGGCGAGCTCGGTCCCGCCGACGCGCTTGCCGCGCGTCAGCTCCTTGAGCAGCGCGTAGGGGTCGCTGATCGTCGACCGGCCGGCGACGACCTCGGCGCGGATGACCGTCTGGATCGCCTCGCCGAGCACCTCCCAGTTGCCGTCGAGGTCCTCGAGCAGCAGCGCGCGGTCGAGGTCGATCTCGTCGAGGCCGCGGCGGATGTTGTCGAGCGCGAGCAGCGAGTGCCCGAAGCCGACGCCGATGTTGCGCTGCGCGCTCGAGTCGGTCAGGTCGCGCTGGAGGCGCGAGGTCACGAGCGTCGCGGCGAGCGAGTCGAGCACGGCCGAGCTCAGCTCGAGGTTCGCCTCGGCGTTCTCGAAGCGGATCGGGTTGACCTTGTGCGGCATGGTCGACGACCCGGTCGCCCCGGCCGCCGGGATCTGCCGGAAGTAGCCGAGCGAGATGTAGGTCCAGATGTCGGTGGCGAGGTTGTGCAGCACGCGGTTCGCGTGCGAGACCTTGGCGTAGAGCTCCGCCTGCCAGTCGTGCGACTCGATCTGCGTCGTGAGCGGGTTCCAGTCGAGCCCGAGCGACTCGACGAACTCGCGCGACACCTCGGGCCACGAGACATCCGGAGCCGCGACGAGGTGCGCCGAGAACGTGCCGGTCGCACCCGAGAACTTGCCCAGGTACTCGGTCTGCTCGACCTGCTTCGCGATGCGCTCGAGCCGATGCGCGAACACCGCGAGCTCCTTGCCCATCGTCGACGGCGTCGCGGGCTGGCCGTGCGTGCGCGACAGCATCGAGGCATCCCGGTGCTCGACCGCGAGCTCGGCGATGCGTGCGATGACCCCGCGCAGCTTCGGCAGCCAGACGCCCTGGACCGCGTCGCGCACGGTGATCGCGTACGAGAGGTTGTTGATGTCCTCGCTCGTGCACGCGAAGTGGGTGAGCTCGGCGATCGCGTCGAGCCCGAGGTCGCTGAGGCGGCGGCGCACGTAGTACTCGACCGCCTTCACGTCGTGGCGGGTCGTCGCCTCGAGGGCGCCGAGCTCGTCGATGTCGGCCTGGCCGAAGTCGGCGACGACGGCGCGCAGCGACGCCTTCTGCTCGTCGGAGAGCGCCGACGAGCCGAAGAATCCGCGGTCGGTCTGGGCGATGAGCCACTCGACCTCGACCTGGATGCGGGCGCGGTTGAGGCCCGCCTCGGACAGGTGCTCGCCGAGTTCGCCGACGGCCTGCCGGTAGCGTCCATCGAGCGGGCTGAGCGGCTGGGGAGGCAGCGAAGTCATCGGATTCCTTGTCTGAGAGCCGGCGCGAGTTGCCGGAAGAGCGCCTGAGTCGACCGCTCTATCATCCCAAGAACTCGATCGAAGGTCGCTTCGTCCGAGTAGTACGGGTCCGGGACGTCCTGCAGCGTCGCCAGTTCGGGCTCGAACTCGAGCAGCAGGCGCACCTTGTGCTGGTCGATGATCCGCGCGGCCCAGTTGCGCAGGATGCGCGCCTGGCCGCGGTCGAACGCGACCACGAGGTCGAGCGCGGGGAACTCGCTCGGGTCGAACTGGCGGGCGCGGTGGCGGCTGCCGTCGTAGCCGGCGCGGGCGAGCGCGTCGATGGTGCGCTGGTCGGCGCGTTCGCCGACGTGCCAGTCGCCGGTCGCGGCGGACTCGATCGCGAGCGCGTGCTCGAGCCCCGAGCGTTCGGCGAGGGAGCGCAGCACGACCTCGGCCATCGGCGAGCGGCAGATATTGCCGGTGCACACGAATGAGACCCGGAAGGGTTGCGCGGCGTCCCCGGCGGGTTCCGGACGCGTCATGACCCCTATTCTGGACGACAACCGGCGCGCGGCACAGTGCCGATCCACCCCGCGAGCGGGGGTGTTCACCGGGTCGTCCGCCGACCGGCGTCGGTCGCGGTTCGGAGGTCGGATGAACTCGGATGCCCCTGCCGCCGATGTCGTCGTCGATGCGGACCTCGTGCGCCGCCTGCTCGCCGAGCAGCACCCGGACCTGCTCGGCCCGGAGGCCGCGGCCGCGCGCGCTCCCGTGCCCATCGTCGAGGTGTCGAACGGATGGGACAACGCGATCTTCCGCGTCGGCGACGGCGTCGCCGTGAGGATGCCCCGGCGCGCGATCGCCGCAGGGCTCGTCGCCGGGGAGCATCGGTGGCTGCCCGAACTCGCGTCGCGCCTGCCGGTGCCGATCCCCGTGCCCGTGCGGGCCGGACGGCCGGGCGCCGGGTACCCGTACGCGTGGAGCGTCGTGCCGTGGCTGGACGGTCGGGACGCGGCATCCGTCGCCCCGGCCGAACGTGCGGGCATCGCCGTCGATCTCGCCGCGTTCGCAGGGGCGCTCGCCGTGCCCGCACCCGCCGACGCGCCCGCCAACCCCTTCCGCGGCGTCCCGCTGGCCGCCCGCGATCGGGTGACGCGCGACCGGTTCGACGCGATCGCCGAGGCCGGGCTGCTCGACGCATCCGACCTCGCGGTGCTCGAGGCCGCATGGTCGGATGCGGTCGCCGCGCCCGCGTGGTCGGGGCCGCCGGTCTGGGTGCACGGCGACCTGCACCCCGCGAACCTGCTGATCGAGGATGGCGCGCCCGGGGCGTCCGCGCGGCTGGGCGCCGTGCTCGACTTCGGCGACCTGACCGCGGGCGATCCCGCGACCGATCTCGCGACCGCCTGGCTCACGTTCGACGGGCTCGGCCGGGCGCGGTTCGCGGCCGCGATCGACGCGCTCACCGGTGCGGATGCCGCGACCTGGCGCCGCGCCCGCGGCTGGGCCGTGGGGCTCGGGTGCGCGATCCTCGCGACGGTCGGCGCGGACGGCCGGATCGGCCGGATCGGCGCGCACGTGCTGCGGGAGGTGGCCACCGAGGCGTCCTGAGGTCGGGCGCCAGCGGGCCGTCGGCGACTCCGGCGGTCGCGCACGACCACTCCTCCCCCGGCGCGCTCACCACGGATCCCTGCCTGCCCGGTTCGGTCCGGCCGTTCGACCCGCCGTGGCTGCCGCAGGCTCGGCCCATGGACGACCACCGACCCGCGATCGTGCTCGCCGTGACGCCGTTCACGGCGCGGCGCCTAGCGGAGGCCGAGGCGCACCGCCGCGCACTCGAGCACCTCGCCGACGAGGTCTCGACGCACCGACCGGCGCTGCTCCGGTCGCCCGCACCCGCGACCTGGCAGTCGGATGCCGCGTCGCAGTACCGCCGGCGGCTCGACGACCTCCACGACTGGTTCGGGCAGGGCGCCGACCACATCGACCAGGCGCGCGACGCCCTGGACGTGCGCATCGCGGCGATGCGGCGTGCCCTCTCCGCCGCGGCCGCGGCGCAGCAGGTCGGGTCGCCCGGGCCGTGAGCGACGACCTCGTCATCACGTCCGGTGGCGGGACCCGGGTCGCTTCCGACGACCTCCTCGTCGAGGCCGTCCGCCTCGGCGCGATCGCCGGATCCGCCGCCGACTGGGCCGCACGCGCCGGCGTGATCGGCCGCGGGCTCGCGCTGGTCGGCCTCGAAGCCGAACCGGGCGCCTGGAACGGGCTCGAACCGGACCGTGCGCTGACCCGCGCCGGGTACTTCCTCGACCACGCCGCGGACCGGGCAGACCGCCTGCGCCGGGACCTCGTCGAGGCGGCGGAGCGCTACGGCGAGACGGAGGCCCGCATCGCCCGGCTCTGGGACCTCGGCGCCCGTCTCGGCGCCACGATCTTCATGCCGACCGTCCTCGGTATCGCCGCACCGGTCGTCGCTGCCATGACTGGAGTCGCCGTGCTCGGACCGGTCGTCGGCGTCGACACCGCCGACCTGGCCCGACGCGTCCTCGCGGATCCGACGACGCTCCGGTTCGTGCGCGCCGCCGGAGGCGCCGTCGACGAACTCGTCCTCACGTCGCTCGGTGTGCCGGCGCCGCTCGCACTGCTCATCGGCAACCGGATGCGCGCGCCGGAGAACGCGTCCGTGATCCTGCTCGGCGCGGCCGCGGCCGGCCTCGTCGGTTCCACGACGCTCGTGGAGGGGCCGGTCGCCGTGCGCCGGGCCGACACGGCTCCGGCCCACCGGCGCACGCCCCCGCCCGCCGGGGTCGGCGAGGTCTCGCGGCGGATCCCCGTCGCGGAGGAGGGGACTCCGCAGATCGTCGTCGAACGCTACGGCGAGGGCGACGACGCCCGATTCATCGCCTACATCGGCGGCACGGTCACCTTCGAACGCGAGCCGACGACGCAGCCGATGGACCTCACCAACGCCGTCGCGGGGGTCGAGGAAGCGTCGACGCTGCCGGTCGACGCGCTCCTGCCGGAATCGACCGCGGCGGGAGAACGCGCCGCGCTCGCGGCGCTCGAGGCAGCCGGTGCGACGGCGGACAGTCCCGTCATCGTCGTCGGGCACTCGGCCGGGGGGACGATCGCCGCCGCGCTCGCCGCGGGCGACGAGGTGAACGTCGTCGCCGGCTACAGCTTCGGCGGACCGGTCGGACCGTTCGACACCGGCGACACGCCGTTCCTGTCGGTCGAGCATGCCGACGACCTCGTCCCGACGCTCGGCGGCGCCGCGCAGGAGGAGCCGGCGGGGCGCGTGCGGGTGACGCGTTCGGCGGTGGGCGATCCCGCCGACGCGCCGATTCCCGCCCATGCGCTCCGGGCGTACCGGGAGACCGGGGCGCTCATCGACGCGTCCGATGCACCCGAGGTGGAGCAGTTCACCCGGATCCTCACCGAGTTCACGGGCGAGGATCCGGGTGTCCGAACCGAGTGGCGCGTCGAACGCGTCGGGGCGAGCGGATGACTCAGGCGCGGGCCGCAGCGGGCTCCGCCGCCGTCGCGAGGGCTGCCTCCGACTCGACCGCGCCACCCTGCGAACGGCCGCGACGGACGTGGATCGCCAGGAGCACCGCCGCGCCGACGAGCAGGATCGCCGTGGTCACCGCGTCCACGACCGTGGTGGTCTGGCGGGCGCCGAGGAACTGGAACGCGTCGAACGCGGCGTGGAAGACGATCATCGGCCAGACGCTGCCGGTCACGAGCAGGAACGCCGCGGCGTACGCGCCGAACGCGAAGGCGAAGCCGACCTGGACGAGCGTGGCCCCGAGGTCCTGCCCGCCGAGTGCGTTGACGGCGTGGGCGACGGCGAAGAGCACGCTCGAGACGATCACCGCGACGACCGACGACCAGCGACGGGCGATCAGGGTCGTGAACATCGCACGGAACAGCGTCTCCTCGGTGACGCCGACGAGCACGACGAGCGCGAGCGTGCCGGCGACCACCTGCCACTCGAGGGTGTTCACCCAGCCGATCGAGATCGCCACCAGCGCGAGGACCACGACGGCCGGGATGGCGGCGAGCAGCCAGCCGCGACCCGGTCGGCGGAAGCCGAACAGCGCGAACCGGCCGCGGCGCGCGAGCACCGCGAACATCGCGACGCACACCGGCACGAACACGACCACTACGGGCGAGACCGCCGTCACGTCCGTGAGGTAGAACGCGGTGCCGGCAATGCCGAGGAGCACGACGAGCGCGATCGTGACGAGGCTGGCGAAGAGGATGGGGCGCCGGGTGACGCGAGCGCTGATGGACATGGATTCCTCCAGTGGGACGACTGCGGGGGCGGGTCTTGGAATACGTCTGTATTCGGGACTAGCATACAGGTGTATTCGCCCATGTCAATCGGAGGTGGCAGATGGCCGGACGGCGTGCACCCGAGCTCGCGGATGCCGCACTCCGCCTCGTCTCGCGGGACGGGCTCGGTGCCCTCACGTTCCGCGCGCTCGCAGCGGAGGCCGGGATCTCCCTCGGCGCGGTGCAGAAGGCGTTCGCCTCCAAGGAGGAACTCCTCGACGCCGTCGTCGCGCGTGCCCGCGACCAGGTCGTGCTCGATCAGGCCCGCGAGCCGGGGCGACCGACCCTCCGGGCCTGGCTCCTCGAGCTCGTGATCGCCACGCTGCCGCTCGACGACGCGCGGCGCAGCGCGACGATCGTCGGGGTCGCGCTCGCCGACCGCGCGCCGTTCGACCCCGAGCTCGCGGGCTCGCTCGCGGCGGGCGACCGCGAGCTGCGCGGGCGGATCGCGTTGCTCGCCGGCCGGGCGATCGCCGAGGGCGAGGTCGCACGGACGGTCGTCCCGGACCTGGTCGCGGGCGCGGTGCTCGCCCTGATGGCCGGCCTCGCCGGCCAACTCCTGTACGACCCTCGGCCCGAGCTCGAGGTCCGCGCGGTCGTCGACGCGGCGCTGGCCGGGATGCTGCCGGCGGCCTGAACGGTCTGAACGGCCTGAGCGGCCGCCGCGGGCCCGCGACGGGCCGGGTCAGTCCCGCCCGGGCCGCACCACGAGGCCGACGAGCCAGCTGATCAGGCCCAGCACGATCGCGCCGAGGACGCCCCACCAGAAGCTCTCGACCTGGAGGCCGAATCCCATCAGGTCGCTGATCCAATCGACGATGAGCAGGAGCAGGCCGTTCACGATGAACGACACCAGGCCGAGCGTGATCACGTAGATCGGGAACGCCACGATGCGGATCGCCGTCCCGACGATCGCGTTGACGACGCCGAAGATGAGCGCGACGAGCAGGTAGGTGACGATCGTCGCGATCTCGGTCTCCTCGTAGGGGACGACCTTCACGCCGGCGACGATCAACGTCGTGAGCCAGAGTGCGAAGGCCGAGACGAGCACCTTGATCAGGAATCGCATGCGATGAGTCTGTCAGAACGACCCCTCGGTGGCGGGGAACTCGTGAAGTACCGTGGAGCCGTGCCCGCACCGACCCCCGACGCCCAGCACGTGCGCCTTCGCCCCGAGATCGCCGCGCTCCCCGCCTACCGGCAGGGGCGCCCCGCGCCGGCCGACGGCTTCAAGCTCTCGAGCAACGAGAACCCGTCCGAGCCGCTGCCGTCCGTCGTCGCGGCGATCGCCGCGGCCGGGGCCGAGGTGAACCGCTACCCGGACGCGACCGCACTCGCGCTCCGCGAACGGCTCGCCGAGCGGTGGGGCGTGACCACGGACGAGGTGATCGTCGGTGCGGGCTCCGTGGCGCTGCTCGCCCAGTTCATCCTCGCGGCGGCCGCGGCCGGCGACGAGGTCGTCTACTCGTGGCGGTCGTTCGAGGCGTACCCGGGCCTCGTGACCGTCGCCGGTGCGACGAGCGTGCAGGTGCCGAACCGCGCCGACCACGGGCACGACCTCGCCGCGATCGTCGCCGCGATCACCGAGCGGACCCGGGTCGTCATCGTCTGCTCCCCCAACAACCCGACCGGCCCGATCGTCACGGCCGCCGAGTTCGAGGCGTTCATGGCCGCCGTGCCGAGCGACCGGCTCGTGCTGCTCGACGAGGCCTACGCCGAGTTCGTGCGCGACGAGGCATCCGTCGACGGCGCGACGCTCGTGCGCCGGTACCCGAACCTCGTGGTGCTCCGCACCTTCTCGAAGGCCTACGGGCTGGCGGGCCTCCGGGTCGGGTACGCGATCGGCCCGGTCCGCATCCTCGACGCGGCGCGCTCGACCGCGATCCCGCTGGGCGTGACCGGCACCGCGAGCGCCGCCGCGCTCGCCTCGCTCGAGCCCGACGCCGAGGCCGAACTGCTCGCGCGGGTCGACGCGATCGTCGAGCGCCGCGAGCGCGTGCGGTCGGCGCTCCTCGCACAGGGCTGGGATGTCCCGGCGGCGCAGGGCAACTTCGTCTGGCTGCCGGCCGGCGAGGCGACCGCGGACGTCGCCGAACGCCTCTTCGACGCCGGCATCGTCGCCCGCGCATTCCCGCCCGAGGGCCTGCGGATCTCGGTCGGCGAGGAGGCCGCTGTCGAAACCCTCCTCGCGATCCTGAATGACGTTGTGAAGTAGTCACAAGATCGCCCTCGGGTCGAGCGGGTACCGTGGAACGGTGGCAGCCCCTACCAGAGACTTCACGGCACCCACGCTCCAGCTCCTCACCCCGGAGGGTGAGCTGAGGCCGACGGCCGAGGCGGAGGAGTACCTGCACCTCGTCGAGGCCCTCGCCGATCGCGAGCTCGAGCAGTTCTACCGTGACATGACCGTCTCGCGCCGACTCGACATCACCGGCGCGAACCTCCAGCGACAGGGCCAGCTCGCGCTCTGGGTGCCGAGCCACGGGCAGGAGGCCGCGCAGGTCGGGTCCGCCCGGGCGGCCCGCCCGCAGGACCACGTCTTCCCGTCGTACCGCGAGCACGTCGTCGGCATGATCCGCGGGCTCGACCCCGTGAAGATCCTCGGCCTGTTCCGCGGCATGACCCAGGGCGGCTGGGTGCCCGAGGAGCACGGGAACTTCCACCTCTACACGCTCGTGCTCGCGTCGCAGACCCTGCACGCCACCGGGTACGCCATGGGCATCGCCTTCGACGGGGCATCCGGGACCGGCGATCCCGAGCGCGACGAGGCGGTGCTCGTCTACTTCGGCGACGGCTCGACCTCGCAGGGCGACGCGAGCGAGGCGCTCGTCTTCGCCTCGAGCTACCAGACGCCGCAGGTGTTCTTCGTGCAGAACAACCAGTGGGCGATCTCGGTGCCGGTCTTCCGGCAGTCGCGCTCCCCCATCTCGCTGCGCGGCCGCGGCTTCGGCATGCCGGGCATCCGGATCGACGGCAACGACGTCCTCGTGAGCTACGCGGTCACGCGCCGCGCGCTCGAGGAGGCGCGGGCCGGTGTCGGCCCGAGCTTCATCGAGGCGGTCACGTACCGGATCGGCGCCCACACCACGGCCGACGACCCGACCAAGTACCGCACGCAGGACGAGGTCGACCACTGGACCGCCCGCGACCCGATCACGCGCTACCGCACGTGGCTCGAGGGGCGCGGAGCATCCGCCGCGTTCTTCGACGAGGTCGAGCAGGAGGCGCAGGATGTCGCGGCCGACGTCCGCCGCCGCGCCCTCGACCTGCCCGCGCCCACGCGCGAGACGATCTTCGAGCACGTGTACAGCGAGCCGCACCCGCTGATGGCGGAGCAGCTCGCGTGGCTCGACGCGTTCGAGCGCAGCCTCGACGGGGGCGCGGCATGAGCGGCGCAGGGATCGGACAGGAGGTCCGCGTGGCGGACGTGACGGATGACTCGACGCGCGCCGCGCGCGGCGTGCAGACGCTCTCGATGGCCAAGGCCATCAACGCGGGCCTGCGCGAGGCGATGCTCGCCGACCCGAAGGTCCTGCTCATGGGCGAGGACATCGGCAAGCTCGGCGGCGTCTTCCGCGTGACCGAGGGCCTGCAGGCCGAGTTCGGCGAGCAGCGGGTGCTCGACACGCCGCTCGCCGAGTCGGGCATCGTCGGCGCGGCCATCGGCCTCGCGATGCGCGGCTACCGGCCGGTCATCGAGATCCAGTTCGACGGGTTCATCTTCCCCGCGTTCGACCAGATCACGACGCAGCTCGCACGCCAGACCCTGCGCCATGCGGGATCGCTGTCGATGCCCATCGTCATCCGGGTCCCGTACGGCGGGCACATCGGATCGATCGAGCACCACCAGGAGAGCCCCGAGGCGTACTTCGCGCACACGCCGGGCCTGCGCGTGGTCAGCCCGTCGAACCCGCACGATGCGTACTGGATGATCCGCGAGGCGATCGCCTCGAACGACCCGGTGCTGTACTTCGAGCCGAAGAGCCGGTACTGGCCCAAGGGCCCGGTCGACCTCGAGCACGCGGGCCTGTCGCTCCACGCGAGCCGGGTCGTGCGCGCCGGCACCGACGTCACGGTCGTCGGGCACGGCGCGATGGTCGCCACGCTGCTGCAGGCGGCCGAGATCGCCGCGGGCGAGGGCACGAGCCTCGAGGTCGTCGACCTGCGCTCCCTCTCCCCCATCGACTACGGTCCCCTCCTGGACTCGGTGCACCGCACGGGTCGGCTCGTGGTCGCCCAGGAGGCGCCCGGCAACGCGAGCGTCGGGTCCGAGATCGCCGCGACCGTCGCCGAGAAGGCCTTCTACTCGCTCGAGGCGCCCGTGCTGCGCGTGTCGGGCTTCGACGCGCCGTTCCCGCCGGCCGCGCTCGAGACCGAGTTCCTCCCGAGCCCCGACCGGGTGCTCGAGGCCGTCGATCGCGCGCTCGCGTACTGACGTACCCGGGCATCCCGCAACCGAATATTCCGACAGGAGAATGATGGGCGAGATCAGGTTCCCCCTGCCCGACGTCGGCGAGGGCCTCACCGAGGCCGAGATCGTGCAGTGGCGCGTCGCGCCCGGCGATCGGCTCGTGCTCGATCAGGTCTTCGTCGAGATCGAGACCGCGAAGTCGCTCGTCGAGCTGCCGAGCGCGTTCGAGGGCGTCGTCACCGAACTCCTCGTCGAGGAGGGGAAGACGGTCGACGTCGGCACGCCCATCCTCGTGATCCGAACGGATGCCCCGGCCGGCATGGATGCCCCCGCGCCCGCGCCCGCGCCCGCTGCGCCCGCTGCCGCCCCGGCGGTCCCGGCGGTGCCGGCGGCCGCGCCCGCGACCGTGGAGGACGGCGGGGGAGCGGTGCTCGTCGGCCACGGGAGCGTCGGGCCGGCGCAGAGCCGGCGTCGTCGCCACCCGGTGCCCGGCGGCGCGCACGAGCACCTCGCGACCGCCGTCCCGTCACCCGGCGAGCAGGCGGCCGCGACCGCGGCGGCCTCCCGCACGCTGGCCGAGCCTGCGGCGGTCCCCGCCCCCGCGCCGCGGATCGCCGAGCCTGCCCTGCCCGTGCTCGCGAAGCCGCCGATCCGCAAGCTCGCGAAGGACCTCGGCGTCGACCTCTCCCGGGTCTCGCCGACGGGACCGATCGGCGAGATCACGCGCGATGACGTGATCCGCGAGGCGAGCCAGGCGAGCGTCTTCCGGAACATCCAGACGCCCGAGGTCCCGTCGGATCGCGAGACGCGGATCCCGGTGAAGGGCGTGCGCAAGGCGATCGCGAACGCGATGGTGCAGAGCGCATACTCCGCGCCGCATGTGTCGGTGTTCGTCGACGTCGACGCGACCCGGACGATGGAGTACATCCGTCGCCTGAAGGCGTCGCCGGACTATGCGGGCGTGAAGGTCTCGCCGCTCCTGATGATGGCCAAGGCGATCATCTGGGCGGTGCGCCGCAACCCGACGGCCAACGCGCAGTGGACGGACGAGGAGATCATCGTCAAGCACTTCGTCAACCTCGGCATCGCGGCGGCGACGCCGCGCGGGCTCATCGTGCCCAACGTCAAGGAGGCGCAGGCGATGTCGCTCGTCGAGCTCGCGACCGCGCTCGAGCAGCTGACGCTCACGGCGCGCGAGGGCAAGACGCAGCCGGCCGAGATGCAGGGCGGGACGATCACGATCACGAACATCGGCGTCTTCGGCATGGACACGGGCACGCCGATCCTCAACCCGGGCGAGGTCGCGATCGTCGCGCTCGGCACGATCAAGGAGAAGCCCTGGGTCGTCGACGGCGAGGTGCGTCCGCGCTACGTCACGACGATCGGCGGGTCGTTCGACCACCGCGTGGTCGACGGGGACGTGGCATCCCGGTTCCTCGCCGACGTCGCCGCGATCATCGAGGAGCCGGCGCTCCTGCTCGAGTAGCCGGCGCCCGGCCCCTCAGAGCCGCAGTTCGAGCACGACGAGGTCGGGGGTCCGGGTCGTCTCGACGAACCCGGCGGCCTGGAGCGAGTGGCGTGCGGCGAGGTTGTCGACCTCGCATTCGGCGCGGGCGACCGTGCCGCCGATCGACCGGATGAGCTCGGTCGCGGCGGCGACCGTGAGCCGCCCGAGGCCCTGGCTGCGCGCGGCCGGGACGAGCGCGAAGACGAATTCGACGACGCCGATCTCGTCGGACGCGAGCAGGTCTGACGCCGCCGATCGCGGCGCCGTCGTGGCCGCGCCGGACGAGGTACGGGCCGAAGGGTGCGGGATCGCCGTCGTGGCGCACCGATTCGAGGAACGTCGCGAGGAGTTCGGGCTCCTCGACGAAGCTGTATCCGCCTTCCCAGCCGTCGCGCGGGTCGACTTCGCCGGCGAGCACCCGTTCGGCTTCGTCGACGGTGAACGGCTCGAGGGTGATCGGGTTGGTGGCGAGGGTCACGTACTTCACCTTCTCATCCGCCCCCGACGTGCGCCAGTGGGGCGCGTCGACTGGGAATGGTTTTGACAATCATTATCAATAGTCCCTAGCATGGACGCATGCCCCCGACGTCTCGCCGCCAGTCCGCACGTCGCGCGTCCGCGCCGCGCCGTGCTTGGCGGCTCGGGGGCGCCGGGGCCGCGTTCGCAGGGGCCGCGGCGATCGCGCTCGTGCTCACGGGATGCGCCGGGGGAGGGGCACCCACCTCGTCCGACGGCGACGAGCCCCGCATCGTCGCGACGACCACGCAGGTCGCCGACTTCGCACGCGAGCTCGCGGGCGACCAGGCGGAGATCACCCAGCTCATCCAGCCCGGGCAGAGCGCGCACGCGTTCGACCCGAGCGCGGCCCAGCTCGTCGCGCTCTCGCAGGCCGATGCGGTGGTCGCCAACGGCGCCGGCCTCGAATCCTGGTTGGACGACGCGCTCGACGCCGCCGGGTACGACGGGCCGGTCATCGACGCTTCGGAGGGGATCGAGCTGTTCGGTACCGACGACCACGAGGCCGAGTCCACGTCGGACGACCATGAGGCGGAGTCCGACGAGGCCGACCACGACGACGCGGACCACACCGACCACGACGGGCACGAGCACGGCGAGGGCAACCCGCACACCTGGACCGACCCGGCCCTCGCCGAGCACATGGTCGAGCGGATCGCGGACGGCCTCGTCGAGGTGCCCGGCATCGACGCGTCGGCGGTCGAAACGGCCGAGGCCGCGTACCTCGAGCAGCTCGACGCGCTCGACGCCTGGATCCGGGAGAACGTCGATCAGGTGCCCGTCGAGGATCGCCTCCTCGTCACCAACCACGACGCGTTCACCTACTTCCTGCACGCCTACGACATCACGCTCGTCGGCAGCGTGATCCCGAGCTTCGACGACAACGCCGAGCCGAGCGCGGCCGACATCGACGAGCTCGTCGCGAGCATCCGCGAGACCGGCGTGCAGGCGGTGTTCGCGGAGGACGCGATCTCGCCGAAGACCGCCGCGACCATCGCCCGCGAGGCCGGCGTCGAGGTGTACTCGGGCGAGGATGCGCTCTACGGCGACTCCCTCGGCGCACCCGGCAGCGACGGGGAGACGTACCTCGGGTCCCAGGTCCACAACGTCGAGCTCATCGTCGCCTCGTGGGGCGTCGAGGCGAGCGAGCCGCCCGCGGGCCTGCGAGGATGACCCGGTGTCAGTGAGGACTCGACGATGACCACGCACCCCGGCACGATCGACGTCACGGCCGTCGTCGAACTGCACGACGCGGCCTTCACGCGGCCGAACGGCTCGGGCGTGAGCGCGCTGGAGCTGGCCGTGCGGCCGGGGGAGGCCGTCGCGCTCATCGGCCCGAATGGCGCCGGCAAGTCGACGCTCCTGCACGGCCTCCTGGGGCTCGTCCCGCTCACCGCGGGGTCGGTGACCGCCGGCGGCCGGACCCGCACCGCGGGCGACGCCGCCCGCGCGGCCGGCGGATCGATCGGCTACCTCCCGCAGTCCACCGAGCTCGACCCCGACTTCCCGATCACGCTCGCCCAGGTCGTCATGCAGGGTCGGTACCGCGGGCTCGGGCTGTTCCGCTGGCCGGGCCGCGCCGACCGCGCCGCCGTCCGATCGGCGCTCGAGGCGGTCGGCCTCGCCGACGTCGCGGCCCGGCGGTTCGGCGAGCTCTCGGGCGGGCAGCGCCAGCGCGGACTCATCGCGCGCGCGCTCGCCGCCGAGCCGTCCCTGCTGCTGCTCGACGAGCCGTTCAACGGCCTCGACCAGCCGAACCGCGACGCGCTCACCGACACCCTCGCCGCACTGAAGTCGCGCGGCGTCGCCGTCATCGTGTCGACCCACGACCTCGACCTCGCGAGGGACGTGTGCGACCTCGTCCTGCTCGTGAACCACGAGCAGCTCGCGTTCGGGCCGGTCGAGGGGGTGCTCACGCTCGCGAACGTCCAGGCGTGCTTCCGCGGCGTCGAGGTCGAGCTCGACGAGCACACACTCGTCGTGCCCGGACACGAGGGCGACGGCCACGACGACGGCCACCGCCACGCCGACGGCGAGGGCGCCCTCCACCGCGAGGGCCGCGGCCTCACCGATGCGGGGCATCCGTGAACCTCGGCGACGCGCTCTTCGGGGCCTTCGCGCTCCCGTTCATGGCCCGCGCGCTGTTCGTCATGCTCGTGCTCGCGGTCGTCGCGGGCGTCGTCGGCGTGCTCGTCAACCTGCGGGGCCTCGAGTTCATCAGCGACGGGCTCACGCACGCCGTCTTCCCCGGGCTCGCGATCGGCCTCGCGGTCGGCGGGACGGCGGGGCTGATCCCCGGCGCGACCGTCGCCGCGCTCGCCGCCGCGGTGATCCTGACCCTCCTGACGAGGGCCGGCGTCGCATCCGACTCGGCGATCGCGCTCGTGCTCACCGCGACCTTCAGCGTCGGCGTCGTGGTCGTCTCGAAGGGCGAGGACTACGCGGGCGAGCTCGAGGCGCTCCTGTTCGGGCGCGTGCTGACGGTGTCGGACGAGCTCGTCGTGCCCCTCGTGCTCGTGAGCCTCGCGGCGCTCGCCGCGGTCGGCCTGACCCTCAAGCAG
The DNA here is from genome assembly GCF_043518605.1 of Agromyces sp. MMS24-JH15. GTDB lineage: Bacteria > Actinomycetota > Actinomycetes > Actinomycetales > Microbacteriaceae > Agromyces. Next base: position 985,313 of record NZ_CP171358.1, on the reverse strand, counting down.
CAGCTCTTCCGCGCCTTCGACCACCGCGGCGCGCGGGCCGTCGGCGACCCGCCGCTCGTGCTCGACCTGGTGCTGAACGGCGCGATCGCGCTCGTCGTCGTCGCGGCGTCCGCGACGGTCGGCGCGCTGCTCGTGCTCGCCCTGCTCATCGTGCCGGGCGCCGCGGCGCGCCTGCTCACCGGCCGGCTCTGGCTGCTGTTCCCCGCGGCGGCCGGGTTCGCGGCGATCGCGTCGTGGCTGGGGTTGGCGACCGGGTTCGCGGCGTCGGTGGGCGGCGGCGTCGACCTGCCGAGCGGCGCCGTGATCGTGGCCGTGTTCGTGGCCGGGTACGCGGCGGTGCTCGCGGTGCGACTGGCGATGGATGCCTCGCGCGGGGCGCGTGGTCTCGAGACGCGTCGCCTCCGGCGGCGCTCCTCGACCACCGGGAACCGCGTCGGCGCATCGACCGGCGGGAACCGCATCGGCGCATCGACCACCGGGAACCGCGTCGGCGCATCGACCCGCGGGAATGGGGTCGACGCATCGACCACCGGAACCGGCGTGGGCGCATCGACCGGCGGGGGAGGGGCGGCATGACCCTCGGCTACTTCGAGCTCGCGCTCCTCGGCGCGACCGTGATCGGCGCGGGCACCGGGTTCGTCGGCGCGCTCGTCGTGCTGCGTCGCCGCACCTTCTTCGCGCAGGCGCTCACGCACGCGACCTACCCGGGGGCGGTCGCGGCCGCCGCGCTCGGGTTCAGCGTGCCGCTCGGCGCGGCGATCGCCTCGATCGCGATCGTCGGCGTCATGGCCTTCGTCGCGCGCGCCCGCCGCCAGGGTCCGCAGGTCGCGGCCGGCATCGTGCTCACGGGCGGGTTCGCCGCCGGAGCGCTGCTGCAGGCGTCGATCCCGGGCATCCCGGTGCGCCCCGAGTCGTTCCTCGTCGGGTCGATCCTCACCGTCACGCCCGGGGACGTCGCGCTCGCGGCATCCGTGTTCCTCGTCGCGCTCGCGTGCGTCGCGGCCTTCGGCAAGGAGATCGCGTTCTCGACGTTCGACCCCGCCGGGTTCCGGGTGGCGGGCTACCGCGAGTGGCACGTGGAACTGCTCGTGCTCGGCCTCACCGCGGCGGCCGTCGTCACGGCGCTGCCGGCGGTCGGCGCGATCCTCGCGATCTCGCTCATCGCCGCGCCCGCGTCGGCGGCCAGGCTCGTGCTGCCGACGTTCCGGGGCATCCTCTTCGCGTCGCCCGTGATCGGGGCGGCCGCCGGGATCATCGGCGTGCTCGTCTCGCGCGCGGTGGGCATCGCGGCGGGGCCCGCGATCGCGCTCGCGGCGACGACGTTCTTCCTGATCGCCCTGATCGCCCACCGCGTCAGGCGGATTCCGTGGCGGCGGGACATCCCCGTCGAGACCGCCGAGGAGGCGAGGCTCGCATGAAGCGCAACACCTGGCAGCGCGAGGCCGTTCGATCGGCGCTCGGCGACACCGGCGGCTTCATCAGCGCGCAGGCGCTGCACGCCGCGCTGCACGCGGCGGGGTCGCCGATCGGGCTCGCGACCGTCTACCGCGCACTCGGCAGCCTCGCCGAGAGCGGCGAGGCGGACTCGCTGCAGTCGCCCGACGGCGAGTCGCTGTACCGCGCGTGCTCGACGACCGGCCACCACCACCACCTGATCTGCCGGAACTGCGGCCTGACCGTCGAGATCGGGGCCGAGCCGGTCGAGGAATGGGCGCAGCAGGTCGCCTCCGAGCACGGCTTCACGGCCGCCGCGCACGTCGTCGACGTGTTCGGGCTGTGCGCGGACTGCTCGGCCGCGCAGGCCGCCGCCCGCTGACCGCCCGCTGACCGCCCGCCGCCCGCCCGCCGCCCGCCCGCCGCCCGCGCGCCGAGCGCGCGCCGTTCGCGCGGCGCGGGGTACCGGCCGTCCGGCCACGGGGCTAGGGTGCACACGGAGTGCGATCGGGGGACCGCACGTGTTCGGGAGGCCGGGGGATGGCTCACGACGACGAACTGATGCAGCCGACGTTCGCCCGCGCGGCGGAGGCGGTGAGCGCGAGATACACGCGGATCCCGGAGAGCTCGATGCTCCCCGAGACCGCGTACCGGATCATCCGCGACGAGGCGATGCTCGACGGCAACGCGCGACTCAACCTCGCGACCTTCGTCACGACCTGGATGGACGACCACGCCGACCGGATCTACCAGGGCGCGTTCGACAAGAACATGATCGACAAGGACGAGTACCCGGCGACGGCCGCGATCGAGGAGTTCTGCTGGCGCATCCTCGGCGACCTCTGGCACGCGCCCGACCATGACGACGTCATCGGCACGTCGACCATCGGCTCATCCGAGGCGTGCATGCTCGGCGGCCTCGCGCTGAAGCGCCGCTGGCAGCACGCGCGGACGGCCGCGGGCAAGCCGACGCACAAGCCGAACCTCGTGATGTCGAGCGCCGTGCAGGTGTGCTGGGAGAAGTTCTGCAATTACTTCGACGTCGAGATGCGGTTCATCCCGACCTCGGACGAGCACCCGATCATGGACGGCACCGGGCTCGACGACGTCGTCGACGAGCACACCATCGGCGTGGTCGTGCTCATGGGCGTGACCTACACGGGCGCCTACGAGCCGGTCGCGAAGGTCGCGGCGAAGCTCGACGAGATCCAGGCGCGCACGGGCCTCGACATCCCGATCCACGTCGACGGGGCATCCGGCGCGATGATCGCGCCCTTCCTGCAGCCCGACCTCGAGTGGGACTTCCGGGTCGCGCGCGTGCAGTCGATCAACACGTCGGGGCACAAGTACGGGCTCGTGTACCCGGGCGTCGGGTGGGTGGTCTGGCGATCGATCGCGGCCCTGCCCGACGACCTCGTGTTCCGGGTCAGCTACCTCGGCGGGTCGATGCCGACGTTCGCGCTGAACTTCTCGCGCCCGGGCGCCCAGGTGCTGCTGCAGTACTACCAGTTCCTGCGGCTCGGCCGGGTCGGCTACACCGCGATCCAGCAGGCGTCGCAGGATGTCGCGCGGTACCTCTCGCACGCCGTCGCGCAGATCGACGCGTTCGAGCTGCTCAGCGACGGCGGCGACATCCCGGTCTTCGCGTGGCGGCTGAAGCCCGGCCACACCGACCGGTGGACCCTGTACCACCTCTCGGAACGACTCAAGCTCAAGGGATGGCTCGTGCCGGCGTACCCGCTGTCGGGCGAGCAGAGCCACCAGACCGTGATGCGCGTCGTCTGCCGCGACGGGCTCAGCCGCGACCTCGCGGAGGACCTGCTGCGGGACATCCAGGAGGAGACGGCGTTCCTCGACTCGCTCGAGACGGCCATGCCGCACCCCGGCACGGGTCCCACCTTCCACCACTGACGGCCGCGATCGTGGGGGAGCGCCGGATCACCCGGGCGGACGGATGACCCCGGCCGCCGCCGACACCCGGCCCCGCCGCCTCAGGAAGGAGGCGTGGGGGTTCGCGGTCGGTTCGCTGTGCTTCCTGGTCGGCGCGCTGCCGCCGTACGCCGCGCTGGTCGGGGCGGTGTGGACCAACACGACGTTCGTGGTCGGCTCGGTGTGCTTCACGGCCGCCGCGTTCATCCAGCTGTCGCTGTCGGGCCGCCGGTTCCCGCACGCGCGGATGAACCGCGCGGACCGCACCGACTGGTGGGCGGCCGCGATCCAGTTCGCCGGCACGCTGTGCTTCAACGTGTCGACCGGCGTCGCGCTCGCCGCGGCGATCGCCCGGCCGGACGCGGTCGGCGCGGGCTGGGTCCCCGACGCGGTCGGGTCGGTCGCGTTCCTCGTCTCCAGCACGCTCGCGGTCGTCGCGACGAAGGACCGGGGCCGGTTGTGGGACCCCGACGCGCGCACCTGGCACGGCACTTGGCTGAACCTCGCGGGGTCGGTGGCGTTCGGCGTCTCGGCGGTCGCCGCGTACGTGATCCCGGCCACGGGCGACCTCGTCAGCGTGGCGTGGGCGAACCTCGGCACGGCGCTCGGAGCGATCTGCTTCCTCGTCGCGGCGCTGCTGTCGCGCCGGACGATCTCGGACGCGTGACGATCGCCGCCGCGTCATTGCCGATCCCCGCACCCGCGGCGCTACCGTAGCAACCAGCGGAGGGGGGTGGCCGTGACGGCGTTGGTGTGGATGTCGGAATGGGAGATGGCGTGCTGTGGCACGCCGTTCGCGGTCGGGGACCACGCGACGTGGACCATCCGGCTGCGATCGGACCTCGAGCGCGGCGAACTCGCCAGGCTCGCGGAGGTGCTCGGGGAGGAGCTCGCCGCGGAGGTCGCGTACTGGGAGACGCACCACGACGAGCCCGACGACACGACGTACCCGATCATCGGCACCGTCCGGCGCATCCGTGCCGTGAGCCTCGAGACCGCATCGACCGACGAGGAGCCGGTGACCTTCCGCACGGTGGCCGGATCGCTCGTGCTCACCGAGCTCGAGGACATCGACCACCGCTCGGGCGTCGCGCTCGACGGCGGCGAACGCGAGCTGTACCTCGACGGCACGCCGGTCCCGCCGCCCGCGCCCGAGGACCTCATCCCGGTCGGCTCGTTCGCCCCGGAGGGCGGCGGATTCGTCGCGATCGTGCGACCGAGCACGCGCGCTCGCCGGATCCGCGGGGTGCACGGGTACCTCATCGACCTCGACGTGCAGGCGTAGCGCGACCGCGATTTCGGCCGCGACCTGCGCGTCTGGTAGACTCGACGTTTGGACTGGGCACTTCCACTGCCCGGTTCGTGGACGAATCCCCCGTATCTGCCCGGGAAACCGGGGTGGGAGACGTCTGCAGACAAGAGACCTTGGGAGGGGCATCCGCCCCTCGGTATTGGAGGAAACCAATGGCAGCAGTGTGCCAGGTGACCGGCGCCGTTCCCGGCTTCGGTCACAACATCTCGCACTCGCACCGGCGTACGAAGCGTCGCTTCGACCCGAACATCCAGAAGAAGACGTACTTCGTTCCGTCGCTTCGCCGCAACGTCACGCTGACCCTGTCCGCCAAGGGCATCAAGGTCATCGACGCTCGTGGCATCGAGGCGGTCGTGAAGGACCTGCAGGCTCGTGGGGTGAAGTTCTAATGGCGAAGCAGCAGGACATCCGTCCGATCATCAAGCTCCGTTCGACGGCCGGCACCGGGTACACCTACGTGACCCGCAAGAACCGTCGCAACAACCCCGACCGCCTCGTGCTCAAGAAGTACGACCCCGTGGTGCGCAAGCACGTCGACTTCCGAGAGGAGCGCTAAGACATGGCGAAGAAGAGCAAGATCGCGCGCAACGAGCAGCGCAAGGTGGTCGTCGACCGCTACGCCGCGAAGCGCCTCGAGCTGAAGAAGGCGCTCGTCGACCCGAACGGCACCGACGAGACCCGCGAGGCCGCCCGCGTCGGCCTGCAGAAGCTCCCCCGCAACGCCTCGCCGATCCGCGTTCGCAGCCGCGACGCGATCGACGGCCGTCCCCGCGGTGTCCTCACGAAGTTCGGCGTCTCGCGCGTCCGCTTCCGTGAGATGGCGCACCGCGGTGAGCTTCCGGGCATCACCAAGTCGAGCTGGTAATCGGTTCGCACGCATCAGCGTCAGGAGGGCGTCGGCTTCGGCCGGCGCCCTCCTTCGCGTTCGGCGGTGGATGCCGCGACCGGCGTCGGCGGTCGTCGGGTCGCGCCCGAGACGGATGACACGCCCGCCCGGGTCGGCCCCGAACGGGCCGAAATCCGCGTGTTTCCGCGGATCGGTGCTACATTCGAGGCGGCCTGAACGGCTGCGGGGGCGGTTGGACGCTGTCCCCGATTCACCACATCAAGCTGCTGAACGTGCAGCGAACGTCCGAGGAGGACACAAGCAATGGCTGACACGCTGAACAAGTCCGAGCTCGTCGCGAAGATCGCCGCGGGCACCGGCGAGAGCCAGGCCACGGTCGACCGCGTGCTGGGCGGTCTCTTCGACGCGCTCGCCGACGCCGTCGGCTCGGGCACCAAGGTCTCGATCCCGGGCTGGCTCGCCGTCGAGCGCACCGAGCGCGCCGCGCGCCAGGGCCGCAACCCGCAGACCGGCGAGACGATCCAGATCCCGGCCGGCAAGTCGGTCAAGGTCTCGGCCGGCTCGAAGCTCAAGGCCGCTGCGAAGTAACGCACGTCCGGGAAGGGGCGCCGACCGGCTGGTCGGCGCCCCTTCCGCGTTCCCGGCCGCTCCTTCGTGCCGGCCTGCTCGATCACCGGCGGCCGGGGCTCACAGGGTGCTCGCCTAGGCTTGTGCGGTGCCCCGCTCCGTCCGCGTGCTCGGCCCTGCCGTGCTCCTCGCCGTCGCGCTCGCCGCGACGGTGCTCGCGCTCCTCTCCGGCGGCGGCGCAGACCCCATCGCCATCCAGGACCCCGGACCCGTCGCGCGCTGGGGGCTGCCGATCGCGAAGCTCGCGGTGAACCTCGGCGCGGCCGGCATGATCGGCGCGCTCGTGATGGCCGTGTGGGCGTTGAGCCCGAAGCATCCCGAGTTCGACCGCGCCCTCGACGTGGCCGCGGGATCGGCCGCCGTCATGGCCGTCGCGTCGGCGGCCACCGCCATCCTCACGTTCCTGGTCGTCACGGGCGAGCCGTTCGACCTCGGCGACCGGTTCGGCCAGCAGCTCGGCCAGTTCGTCACGTCGATCGAGCTCGGGCAAGCCTGGCTCACGACCACCCTGATCGCCGCGGCGGTCACCGTGCTCTGCTTCGCGGTGCGCAACCACACGGCGCTCGTGTTCGTCACGATCCTCGCGGTCGCGAGCCTCGTCCCGATGGCCCAGCAGGGGCACGCCGCCGGGACCTCGGGGCACGACGCGGCGATCACCGCGCTCGGGCTCCACCTCGTGTTCGCGGCCGCCTGGCTCGGCGGGCTGCTCACGATCGTCATCCTGCAGCCGTCGCTGGGCGCGGCCCGACTGCCCGTGGTGCTCGCGCGCTACTCGACGGTCGCGCTCATCGCGTTCATCGTCGTCGCGCTCTCGGGGTACGCGAGCGCCGCGCTGCGCATCGGCGACTGGCCCGACCTCCTGACGCCCTACGGCGCGTTGGTCGTGGTCAAGGTCGCCGCCCTCGTCGGGCTCGGCCTGTTCGGCGCGCTGCAGCGGCGGTTCCTGATCGACCGGATCCGCCGCGCCGGCACGGCCGCCGCGGCGAAGGCCGCCGGGATGAGCCGCGACTTCTGGATCCTCGTGGTCGTCGAACTCGCGTTCATGGGCGTGGCATCCGGCGTCGCCGCGGCGCTCGCGCGGACCGCGACGCCCGTGTCCGAGACGATCTCGACCGCGGTCCGCACGCCGGCCGAACTCCTCACGGGCGAACGGCTGCCGCCGTGGCCCGAGTGGTGGCGGTACTTCACCGAGTGGCGGCCCGACCTGATCTGGCTCCTCGCGTGCGGGTTCGGGATCTTCTTCTACCTCGCGGGCGTGCGGCGGCTCGCGAAGCGCGGCGACCGGTGGCCGCTGCACCGGACCATCCTCTGGGTGGCGGGCCTGCTGCTCCTCGCGTTCCTCACGAACGGCGGCGTGAACGTCTACGAGCGGGTCCTGTTCTCGGCGCACATGCTCGGGCACATGGGACTCACCATGGCGGTCCCGGTGCTGCTCGTGCCCGGTGCGCCCGTCACGCTCGCGGCGCGCGCCATCCGACCGCGCAAGGACGGCTCGCGCGGCGGGCGCGAGTGGATCCTGCTCGCCGTGCACTCGCGGTTCGCCGGCGTGATCGCGAACCCGCTCGTCGCGGCCGGGCTGTTCGCCGGCTCGCTCTGGGTGTTCTACTACACGCCGCTCCTGGGCTGGTCGATGACCGACCACATCGGGCACGAGTGGATGATCGCCCACTTCCTGATCACCGGGTACCTGTTCGTGCAGTCGCTCATCGGCGTCGACCCCGTGCCGTACCGGCTTCCGTACCCGTTCCGGCTGCTCCTGCTGCTCGGCACGATGGCGTTCCACGCGTTCTTCGGGCTGTCGATCATGCTCGGCACGGGCCTGTTCCTCGCGGACTGGTACGGCGCCATGGGCTGGGGGACCGACGCGCTCGTCGACCAGCAGCTGGGCGGCGGCATCGCGTGGTCGATCGGCGAGATCCCGACGGTCGCGCTCGCCATCACGGTCGCGGTGCAGTGGGCGCGCAGCGACGAGAAGGAATCGCGCCGACGCGATCGGCAGGCCGACCGCACCGGCGACGCCGAACTCGAGGAGTACAACGCCCGGCTCGCGGCGATCGCGCAACGCGACGCCGGGAACGGATGACCCGGGAGCGGATCGCCTGCGTCAGCGCAGCTGCACCGCGATCGACTCGTCGGCGTTCACCGTCGCCGTGAGCGACACCGTGAACGGGGAATCCTTCTCGACCTGCGAGTACTCGCCGTCGAACAGCGACTGGATCTCGACCGAGAGGTGCGCGACGCCCTCGGTCGGCGGCATCTCGAACGCGGTCTCGCCGGCGACGAGGGTGACGACCGGGTAGGTGACGATCGACCAGCTCGGCGTGCCGACGACGCGGTCGTCGATCACCTCGCCGAAGGGGCATCCGGAGGGCTGGAGCACCTCCTGGGTGGCGCACTCGTCGAGGTAGGCGTCGAGTTGGCGCTGCACGCGCTCGGCGAAGGCCGGCGTCGGCTGCGTGTCCACGGTGACCCCGGTGTGCTGGGACGGCGCCACGACCGCCTCGACCGGCTGGGCGGTGAGGAGCTGGGTGTCGTACGAGAACGAGTAGGCGGCCGGCGCGATCGCGAGGTACGGCGCCGTTTGCGTGAACGCGCCCAGTTCGTCGCCGGTCTTCCGCGCGCGCGTGTCGAGCGTGAGCGAACCGACCGTGAAGAGCGGGTTGTGCGCGGCGGTCACGTCGATGACGGCGAGCGGGCTCGTGACGAACGCCCACCGGTTCAGGAGGCCGTAGAGCGGGTCGAGCGGGCGCACCTCGAACGTCGACTCGGTGATCGTGGTCCCGAGGCGGTAGCTCGCGACCACCGTGTGGGTGCCGTCGTCGTTCGCCCGGTCCTCGGTGATGACCACGTCCTCCGGGCCGGACTCCACGACGTCCGAGCGCAGCAGCGCGGTCGACATGTCGCCGCGCAGGCCCATGGACTCGAGCGTCGCGGCGTCGAGCGCGACGCCCGGGACGGCCGCGGCCGCCGCGACATCGTCGGCGGCGATCGCGCTGAGGTACCGCTCGACGAAGTTCGCGGCGCCGTAGAGCGTCTGGTTGAGCGCCCCGAGCGAGGCCAGCATCGCGCCCGCGAGGAGCGCCGCGAGTCCGGTCCAGCCCATGACCGCGAGCAGGGACACGCGCCCCACCCGCTCCATGCTCGTCCCCGCCACGCGGCAATTCTAAGCGGGCGCGTCCCGCCCGCTCACGGCCGGGTGACGCCGGACTACAGTGGGAGCGCGCCCGCGCGCGGCGCCCGCGACGGATGCCCCGGCGCGGCATCCTCGGCCCGAAAGCCCGCCTCGTGCTCGACGTGACCCTGACGCCCGAACAGGCCGCGGTGTTCCAGGCGATCGAGGACACGCGGGACCACGTGTTCGTGACCGGCCGGGCCGGCACGGGCAAGTCGACACTGCTCACCCACCTGAACTGGAACACGAAGAAGCAGATCGTGATCTGCGCCCCGACGGGCGTCGCGGCGCTCAACGTGGGCGGCCAGACGATCCACTCGCTGTTCCGCCTGCCGATCGGGGTCATCGCCGACCACCGGATCGACCAGAACGACACGGTGCGGAAGATCCTGAACGCGATGGACACGCTCGTCGTCGACGAGGTGTCGATGGTGAACGCCGACCTCATGGACGCCATGGACCGCTCGCTCCGGCAGGCCAGGCAGCGGCAGGCCGAGCCGTTCGGCGGAGCGCAGGTCGTGCTGTTCGGCGACCCGTACCAGCTCGCGCCGGTGCCGGGGTCGGGCGACGAGCGCCGGTACTTCGCCGACACCTACCGGTCGATGTGGTTCTTCGACGCGAAGGTGTGGGACGAGGCCGACCTGCGCATCTTCGAGCTCGGCGAGGTGCATCGCCAGCACGACGACGCCTTCAAGCACATGCTGAACGCGGTCCGCCACGGGCAGGTCACGGCGGAGATCGCGGGCGTCCTGAACGAGACGGGCGCTCGGCGTCCGCTGCCCGAGCACGGCGTGATCACGCTCGCGACGACCAACAGCACGGTCAACCGGATCAACCACTCGCAGCTCCACCGGCTCCCCGGGCAGTCGGTCGCGAACGAGGCCGAGGTGAACGGCGAGTTCGGCGGGCGGGCGTACCCGGCCGACGAGCGCCTGGAGCTCAAGGTCGGCGCGCAGGTGATGTTCCTGCGGAACGACACGATGGTCCGCGGCGACGGCCCGCGCTGGGTGAACGGCACGATCGGCACGGTCACGTCGTTGCACCGGGAACTGCGGGTCGAGGTCGACGGCGAGGAGCACGAGGTCGAGCCCGTGACCTGGGAGCGGTACCGCTACAGCTGGGACCCGGTCGCGAAGAAGCTCGAGCGCGAGGTCGTCGCGGAGTTCACCCAGTTCCCGCTGCGGCTCGCGTGGGCGGTGACCATCCACAAGTCGCAGGGCGCGAGCTACGACGCCGCGGTCATCGACCTCGGCCCGCGCACCTTCAGCCCCGGCCAGACCTACGTCGCGCTGTCCCGGCTGACCAGCCTCGACGGGCTCTACCTCACCCGACCCCTCCGGCCGAGCGACATCGTGATCGACCGCGACGTCGAGCGCTTCATGTCGGGCGCGGCACGTGCGATCGGCGGGAGCGGGGGCGCAGCGGCGCGCGAGGGCGGGCGCGCCGACGGCGGCGAGGCCCGCGGCGCGTAGGCGGCGCGTCCGGCGGAGCGGGCGGCGGCGCGGCGTTCGCCGCGCCCGGAGTCCGGCGAGGCGGATGCCGGCATCCTTCCCCGTTCCCGTGCGCGGGTTACAATCGGCTCCATCACCGGCTGGGGGGAGCACAGGTGGGACGCACGGGGGGACCCCGCCGACGGCCGTTCCGACGGCTGGCGGCGATCGGAGGTGTCGTCGCGGCGCTGCTGCTGACGTCGTGCACGAATGCCGTCGACCCGGCCGCGCGGTTCGGCGGCGTCGACACCGCCCTCCCCGATGCTGTCGCGGTCTCGTTGCAGGCCGTCCTCGCCGACGCGGTGGCGCGCAGCGGCTCGAGCGGCGGGCTGGCGGCCGTGTCGGCACCCTGGGCCGGCGAGTGGTCGGCCGCCACGGGCGCCGTCGGGTTCGACGACGGCGACGCGAAGGTCACGGAGGAGACCGAGTTCCGGCTCGGACCGGCGACCGGCGAGGTCACCTGCCTCCTGCTGCTCCGGCTCGTGGACCTCGAGGTCGTCGCGCTCGACGACCAGGTCTCGACGTACGTCCGCGACATCCCCGGGCTCGACGGGATCACCCTCGAGCAGCTCTGCCGCCAGACCTCGGGGCTCGCCGACTACTACCCGGCGCTGCGCGGGTACTTCGCCGGGAACCCCGTGCGCGTGTGGCCGCCCGGCGAGCTGATCGCGGGATCGCTCGCGGCGTCGCGCGTCGGCGCGCCCGGGCAGACGTGGTCGCCGTCGACGAGCGGCGTCCTGCTGCTCGCCCTCGCGCTCGAACGGGCCGCGCACCGCGACTGGAGCGACCTCGCCGACGAGTACGTCCTGAACCCGCTCGGCATCGACGGCGTCGACCTGCCGGATCCGGCGGATCCGCAGCATCCGGGCACGCTCGACGCGTACCTCCAGGGCGCCCTGCCCGACGGGTCGCCCGACTGCGCCGTGCGCATCGACGTGTCGGCGCAGTCGAGCTCGATCGGCGGCGAGGCGGCCGGCGCGACCTCGACGCTCGACGACGCGGTGCGGCTGAGCGAGGCGTTCGCGACGGGCGCCCTGCTCACCGAGCCGACGGCCGAGGCCCAGTGGGTCGCGAGCCGGACCTCGCCGGACGCGCCGGGCTGGCAGGCGCAGGGCATCGGCGGGCGGATCTACGGACCGCTCCGGGGAACCGCCGGTGAGACGCTCGGCGCGCTCACCGCCGCGTTCACGGACCCGGAGAGCGGGCTGACGGTCGTCGTCGCGTTGAACAACTCCACGGCCGGCGCCGAGTTCGCCCAGCAGGTCGCGTTCGCGCTCGCGTCCGTCGCGGCCAGGGCGCCCGCGGCCGCGGGACAGGAGCAGCCGACGCTCGAACTGCCGTGGTCGCTCGAGCAGGCGACGCAGCGGATGGCCGAGCTCGGCAGGTGCCCGCTGGCGCTGCCGACGGCGGAGCCGCCGGCCGCGGACGCTCCGGCTTAGGACGCCACTGGAACCGTGCGGCCCGCGGCCGTCCCCGGACGTCCGTCGCGGGGCATCCGTCGGCGCCGATCGTCCAGGTCGGCTGACCGGACCGGAGGAGAGACGGATGGGACTGTTCTCGCACGAGCGGGGATCGGGGACGCCCCTGGTGCTGCTGCACGGGTTCGGGGTGGATCATCGGATCCTCCTGCCGCTGGACCCCGCGATCGAACGGGCCGGCGGGTGGCGGCGCATCTTCCTCGACCTGCCCGGCGCGACCGGATCGCCGGACGCCGCGATCCGCAGCACCCGGCAGGTCGCGGAGGCGACGCTCGCCGAGGTGCGGGAGCGCGTCGGGTCCGAGCCGTTCGCCATCCTCGGCAACTCGTACGGCGGGCTGATCGCGCGGTACGTCGCGCACGAACTGCGGTCTCAGGTGCTCGGCCTGGCCACCCTGGCGGGGGTGTTCGTCGCGGATCACGACGCCCGCGACCTTCCGCCCCGGGCCGTGCTGCACGTGGACGACCGCGTCATCCCGATCCTGGGCGATGAGCTCGACGGCTACCGCGACCTCGCCGTCCACGAATCGCCTGAGGGAGCCCTCGCCCATCTCGAGTTCGTGGCTCCCGGACTGCACGGCGCCGACCAGGCGGCGCTCGATCGGATCTCCGCCGACTACGACCTGCCCCGCGCGCCGGAAGACGTGCACCCGGCGGCATTCCTGCAGCCGTCCCTGCACCTGACGGCCAGGCAGGATCACGTCGTCGGCTACCGCGACGCGTGGGCCCGGCTCGAGCACTACCCCAGGGCGACCTTCGTCGCCCTGGACGGGGCGGGCCACAACGCCCACCTGGAACGCCCGGATCTCGTAGCCGCGCTCGTGGCCGACTGGCTCGCACGGATCAGGACGGGCATCGAGGATGGTGGAGCCGCCCGCGTCATCGGGACCGTATCGGCGACGTAGGGGGCCGGAGTAGGGTCGACCCGGGGGTGAGGCGCATGTGCCGTTGGCTGGCGTACCTGGGGGAGCCGATCCGACCGTCCGCACTGATGTTCGAGGCCAAGCATTCGCTCGTCGCGCAGTCGCTGTCGTCACCGCTCGGCGCCGAGCTCGTGAACGGCGACGGCGTGGGGTTCGGCTGGTATCCGAACGTCGACGGCGACCGGGGGCATCCGGCGATGTACCACTCGATCGAGCCGGCGTGGCATGAGGAGAACCTTCGGGAGCTCACGCGCGCGATCGAGACGCCGCTCTTCTTCGGGCACGTGCGCGCAGCGCTCGCGCCGCCGATCCAGCAGACGAACTGCCACCCGTTCCGCTACGGAGACTGGCTGTTCATGCACAACGGCGGGCTGGGGCACTTCCCCCGGGTCAGGCGCGAGCTCATGGTCGACGTGGATCCCGAGCTGTTCCCGCACATCCGCGGCACGACCGATTCCGAGGTGCTGTTCCACCTCGCGCTCACGTACGGGCTGCAGACGGACCCGATCGCGGCGATGGCGCGGGCCATCCGGCGGATCGAGCGGGCAGCCGACGGCCACGGCATCGAGGGCGCCATGCAGGGCACGGTCGCGGTGACCGACGGCTCGACGATCTGGTGCTTCCGCTACTCGACGATCCACCACTCGCGCACGCTGTTCTACTCCGTCGACATCCCGACGCTCCAGGCCATGTACCCCGACTTCGAGCGCCTGCGCACGTTCGGCGAGACCGCCCGGGTCGTGGTCTCGGAGCCGCTCACCGACCTGCCGGGCGCGTTCGTCGAGGTGCCGGAGTCGACCGTGGCGATCCTCGACGTGGACGGGTTCCGGGAGGAGCCGTTCCTGAGGGATGCGGCGTAGTCGGGCGGGCGCTCGTCATCGCCGCCCAGTGCCACCCGGGCGGCGGGTCCCCGGATTGGCACCGGTGCTTCGCCGAAGCCGGCTCAACGGCACGCGCGGAGACCGGCCCGCCGATGCGTCCGATGACGTCCCGGCTGCAGTGTCCACCGCGGCGTCCTGAACCTTCTGGTCCCAGCGCGCCCCCTTTCCGGGCGCCCGCGCTACGTCGAGCGTGCCCGAGGGCGCCTCGCCGTCCGCCCCGCCGCCCGGCCCGCCGACGGGTCCGTCGTCGTCGGGCCGCTCCCCAGCCGCTGGACCATCACCATCATCATCCTCCGAGCGCCCTGGAGCGTGCGGGCGCTTCGGATCGGCAGCCGAGGCGACATTCGGTGGCGGTGTCGCATTCAAGCGGAGGATGGTCGACCCCGCCGCCACGCCGGTGAGCAGCGCGCGGTCGCGGGCATCCAGTGGCAGTTCGACGTCCGGTCGCTTGATCGCCAACCCGGAGAAGGAGAACTCCCGAACGTAGGGCCAGGCGAGCAGCACGCCGAGCACGCCCGTGAGCAGGATCCGAAGTTCGCTCGGCAGTCTCCCGACGATGAAACGCACGTTCGGTGACAGGAGCAGCACGACCAGCGCCGCCAGGACGAGCACGGGGGCCGCCACCTTGATGGTGCGAAGGACCAGGCGTCGTCGTCGCGGACGTCGCGCGAGACGCTCGAGCCGGGCCGCCTCGGCGGACTCCGCGGGGCCGAGACCTTCGAGCCGGTCCAGGAGCACCTCCGTGTCCCTGCGGAGGCTCGGGTCGCGCGGGAGCCGCTCGCTCACGATGATGCGCTCGGCACGGATCACCGCGTGCAGGCCGCGCCGGACGATGTACTCGGTCTCACGGCGGTTGAGCAGGTCCGATGCGATCGGGGCATCGTCGTCGTGCCGCTCGGTCGGCTTCTCTGCGCCGAGTACCTCCAACGCAGCCTGATCGGCGCGGATCAGGTCCGCGTAGATGTGGGCGGCCCGGATGAGTGAGGCGAGCGGAACCTCCGCGTCCGGATTCGCAGACGCGTCGACTTCCGTCCTCGTCGCGTCGGTGTGCAGCAGGAGCTCCGCACGCCAGAGTTCGGCTGCGGTCAGGCCGGGGTACTGTTCGCAGAGTTCCGTGACGATGGCTTCGGCTTCGACGTGCCGGTCGTTGACGACCAGGGCGTGAACGTACAGGACGTGGTACTCGAGCTCCTGCGAGTTCTCCCTTCGGAGCTCCGCAGCATCGAGGAGGGCCTGTTGCTGCTCGGCCCAATCGGACCCGGCGAGGGCGATGTGCACGCTGAGCGACCGGGCGGCACGCAGAAGCACCGCCGTGCGCGGACTGGTCTCGGCGTTCCGGGCGTCCACCACGCCGGACGCGGCCAGAGCCTGGCGGGCGCGATCCGGGTCGTTCGCGAGCAGGGCGACGTACGCGAGATTGAGGTTCAGCTCGGTTGTCACGTCGGGCGCGCGCCCGGGGGGCGGATTCTGGAGTTCGAACGTCAGCTCCCGGAATGCCGTCCGACACTCGGCGTCCGCGTACAACCGGTACTCCTGGACGCGCTCGGCGAGGCGGTGGAGCGCCGCGAGCCGACCGACCGCGTAGTCGCGATCCTCCGCCGTCTCCCACCCTGCCGGTTTCCGGGGGAGCCCACGTTCGATCTGCGCGGATGGGAGCGTGAACGGGATGAGGAAGAGCTGGATGGAGCGGCCGAACGGCCCGTCGAGCTCGACCTGGGGTGCGAGCTCGCGGACCTTCAGGAGCGATATCCACGCCTCGTCGAAACGGCCTCCGACATAGGCCGGGAAGTACCTGAGCCAGTGGAGCACCACAGCCGCGACGTGCGAACTCGGGTCGTCGGGCAGGTCATGGAGCGTCTGGTCCACGACGGACATCGATCCCTCGAAGTCTCCCTGCTGGGCGCGCGCGCTGGCGAGCTGGAGTCGAGCTTGCAGGCCGAGCCGGTCGAACGGGATCGCGGACAAGAGGTCGATGACCTCGCGCCACTGCGATCGCGCCGAGGAGATCCCGCTGAGGACGACGTTCCCTTCCTCGCGGAGTTCATCCGTCGCCGGTTCGCCGAGCAGTCCGATGAGCGCCTCGGCCCGGTCCAGCGCCCGGAGGTCGACGAGCGTCGCCGCAGCGAACAGGGCGACCGCCTGCCAGCTCGGGTTCGCGCCCACCGGCCGCGTACCGCTGGCCGCGAACCCGCCGATGTGCTCGATGGCATCGAGCTCCTCCGCCGGGCTTTCGAGATCCCTCGCGATCGTGGCGAAGGTCTCGACGGCCATATATGCCTCGCGCGCGAGGTGATCCGTCCAGCTGACACCGCGGAGCAGGGCACCCGCCTGCCCCGGTTCGCCGAGTCGAACTCGCCACCAGGCCGTGAGGACGTGGGCGGCGGGGTCGTCCGGGAACCGCGCGGTCGCGCGATCGGCGACATCCAGCGCCTGACGAACGCGCGGCGGATTCTGCGCGAGGATCGCGATCCAGAGTCGGTAGTCGTCGAGCTCGGTCAGTTCCCCCGGCTGCTCGGCCGACCGGCAGATGCGCAATGCTTCGTCCCGGTCATGCGACTGGAGCCAACGCGCCGCGCCGCGTCGGGCCCGAGCCCGCAGTTCCGCGTCGGGCTCGTCTCGCGCGTAGGCGCGCACGAACAGTGGGCCGGCGAACTCCGGATGGTCATCCGCCGCCCACCGCTCCGCGGAGTCGATCAGATCCGCGGTCGGCGCCTGCTCGACGCGCTCATCGTCGGGATAGTAGTAGGGCATCGGCGTGCCGGGTCACGCCCGAACCGCGATGGTGCTCAAGATCGCCATCAACTGCTGGCGCACGGCCGGGTAGTGCTCTTCCGGCGTGGTCGCGGTCGCGGTCCAGCCCTGTCCGTCGTACGCGGCGTACAGCTGGATCTGGCGCACGGTGACGCCGTCGGGCGGCGTCCAGCTGAACTCGCGCAGCCTCCCCGAGACGTTCCCGATCCCGTACTCCTCGAGTTCACCGTGCTGGCGGTAGCCGGGGAACTCCCGTTCGAGCAGTTCACCCTGCACGCTGGCGTAGTGATCCGTGTCGATCGTCGGATCCAGCGGTTCACTCGAATAGATCACGTTCGCCTGACCGTCCGGGGCGAGCAGCGTGAAGCTCTCCTTCGAGAACCAGTCGCTCGGCTTCCTGGCGGTGAGGCGGCTGACCACGTCCACCCACGGGTCTTGCGAGTCGGCTTGCATACCAGCCCCAATCACATCGACGTCGGCGTCGGGTTGCGGTCAGCGTACTGCCGCCGCACCGTACCGGCCCTCAGGGCGCGCACTGGTTGGCATGACGCCGGCGCGCTACGCCGACTCCCGCTGCACGACCGTCGCCGCGCCCGGCGCGAGCTCGCCCACCGGACGGCCGAGCAGCACGCGCGCGGCGCGGCGGCCGAAGGCCGCGGCATCCACCCGGAGGGTCGTGAGCGACGGGCTGAAGAGTTCGCCCGCGGCGGTGTCGTCGAAGCCGATGACGGCGAGGTCGTCGGGCACCGCGAGCCCGAGGCGGTGCGCGGCCGACATCACGCGGAGGGCCGCGTCGTCGTCGAGGCCCGCGATCGCGGTGACCTCGGGATGCGTCGCGCGGAGGTCGCGGACGGCGGCGAGGTCGTCGTCGAGCGACCGGCCCACGGTGAGCGTCGGGATGCCCCGGAGCCCGAGGGTCGGCGCGACCGCGCGCGCGTAGGCGAGGCGGATGTCGCCGAGCCGTTCGAACCGTTCACCGGCGCGGAGCGCCAGGGCGATGCCGGTGTGCCCGCGCTCGGCGAGGTGGCGGAACTGGACCGCGGTGTGGGCGGCGAGGCCGTCGACCCAGCCGCCGTCGGCGAGCTCGGGGGCGTCCGCCTCGTAGATCCGGTCGAGGTCGAGGATGGCTCGCGGCGAGATCGCGTCGACGAGCCGGGCGGTCCCGTCGGCGCGGTCGCCGTACCGGACGAGCAGGGTGTGCCCGAGCCGGCCGAGTTCGTCGTCGAGTCCGTCGATGTACCCCGACATGACGCCGGAGCCGTGCGGCAGCCGGGCGACCTGGAGCACGACGACGCGGCTGGTGCCCTCGCGGAGCGCGCGCGCGACGCCGTGCGGGACGTATCCGAGCTCGGTCGCGGCGCGGTGGACGCGGGCGCGGGTCTCCTCGGGGATGGTCTGGCCGGCCGAGTCGTTCAGCACGAAGCTCACGGTCGCGGGGGAGACGCCGCTGGCGCGCGCGACGTCCTTCATGGTGGGGCGCGTGGCGCGGGGCATCCGTCGCTCCTTCCCGGGTCGAGTCGACGCTACCCAGTCGACGGGTATCATGGTACTAATTCGATTTAGTAACCGGCGACGCTGCCGGAAGGAATGGAAAGGACGGACGCTGTGAAGGCAGTCCACGTGACCGGACCCGGCACGACCGGGATCGTCGAGGTCGAGGAGCCCGTCGCGGGCGACGGCGACGTGCTCGTCCGCATCCGCGCCTGCGGCATCTGCGGTTCCGACCACATGTACACGACCTACGGCGGCATCCCGCCGCGGCAGGGCGCGACGCCGCTCGGGCACGAGCCCGCCGGCGAGATCGTCGCGGTCGGCCGGGGCGTCGAGGGTGCGCAGGTCGGCGACCACGTCGTCATCAACCCGATGGCCTGCTCCGACGGCATCATCGGCTCGGGCGGCGCGCAGGGCGCGTTCTCGCCGTTCGTCGTACTCTACGACGCGAAGCCGGGCGTGCACTTCCGGGTCATCCCCGACCACATCCCGTTCGAGGTCGCCGCGCTCAACGAGCCGATGGCCGTCGCCCGGCACGCCGTGAACCGGTCGGGTGCGGCCGCGGGCGAGCGGGCCGTCGTGTTCGGAGCGGGCCCCATCGGCCTCGGTGCGCTGCTGTCGTTGAAGGCCAAGGGCGTCGAGCACGTCGTGGTCGTCGACATCCAGCCCGCACGCCTCGAGAAGGCGTTGCTCGTCGGCGCCGACGCGGTCGTGAACTCCCTCGAGGAGGACGTCTCGGCGCGGCTCATCGAACTGCAGGGCGAGGCGCCCACGGTCCTCGGCCAGCGCGGCGCGCGGCCCGCGACCGACGTGTTCATCGACGCCGCGGGTGCGCCCCAGGTCGTCCAGACCGTGCTCGCGATCGCGAAGCAGGGTGCGCGCCTGGTGATCCCGGCCGTCCACAAGAAGCCGGTCGAGGTCGACTTCGGCGCGATCCTCACGTCCGAGCTGTCGATCATCATGTCGATGGGCTACCCGACGGAGATCTTCGAGGTCACCGACGACATCATCGCCAACTGGGAGAAGTACCAGCTCATCATCAGCGACCGGTTCGACGTCGAGGACGTGCTCGAGGCGCTCGAGCTCGCTGCGACGCCGGGCGCCGCGGACAAGGTGATGGTCACGCTCGGCTGACCCACCGGTGGAATGACGCGAACGCACCCTGCCGCGCATGCGGAGGGTGCGTTCGCGTCACGTCGGCGTCGGGGCGACCGCGTCAGGCGTGGACGGCGAAGCCGCCGGTCCAGCCGATCTGCTCGCGCACCGCGAGCACGAGCTGGAGGAACCCGAAGGCCTCGAGCTCGCGGGCGCGCTTGAGCGAGCCGCCGTCGGCGACCGCGAGGCCCGCGGCCGTGACGATCGCGGCGAGGGCGGCCTTCGCGTCGTCGTCGCCCGCGATGACGACGGTCGTCGGCCGGCCGCCGAGCTCGCCGGTCGCGAGGGTCGCCGCGAAGTTGGTGTTGAACGCCTTCACGACGCTCGAGGCGGGGAGGAGCTCGGCGAGCTCGGCGGCCGCGGAGCCGTCGGCGGGCACGGCGAGCGAGTCGAACGTCGCGAAGTCGACGGGGTTGGTGATGTCGACGACGACCTTGCCCTCGAGCTGCGCGCCGAGTTCGCGCGCGAGGTCGGCGAGGGCGGGGTAGGGGACGGCGAGCACCACGACGTCACCGGTGAGCGCGTCGCCGATCACGCCGGCGGTGCCGCCGACCTGTGCTGCGAGCGCCTGCGCCTTGTCGAGGTCGCGGGCGACGACCTGGACGGGCGTGCCGCCCTTCGCGGCGACGCCGGCGATGGCCGATCCCATGTTGCCGGTGCCGATGATCGTGATGCCGGTCATATCTGTTTCCTTCCGATTCGGACTGCCGCGGCGGCGCCGCGTGGTTGTTGGTTGCCGAGGCAACTATTTGGGTCCAACGGGGTTGCCGCGGAAACTATTCCCGTTCGCCTGGGGTAGGTTGCGAAGCATGGCGAACCAGGTGCCCCGGATGGATCCGATCGAGTCGCGCGCATGGCTCGCCCTCATCGGCACCGCCGAGCTCCTGCCCACCGCGCTCGACGCGCAGCTCCAGGCCGACTCCGCGATGACCCACTTCGAGTTCATGGTGCTCGGCTCGCTCATCCGGTCGCCCGAGGGCCGGCTCGGGATGACCGCGCTCGCCGCGTCCACGAACGCGACGCTGCCCAGGCTCTCCAAGGTCGTCACGCGGCTCGCCGCGCGCGGACTCGTCGAGCGATCCACCGCCCCGGCGGACCGGCGAGCGGTCGACGTCGAGCTGACCGGCGAGGGACGCGCGGCGGTCGTTCGCGCCCTGCCGGGGCACCTCGAGACCGTGCGGCGGATCGTCCTCGACGGGCTCACCCCCGAACAGCAGGTCGCACTCGCCGACGCCCTCGAACCGGTCGTCGCGCGGCTCGACCCGCGCGGCGAATTCGCCGGAAGAGGGGGACACGGATGACCCGCGCCCGCTAGCCTGTGCCCAGGAGGCGCCGGGGGGCGGCGCCGTGCGAAGGGGAGGATCCGGATGGATCTGTGGTCCTGGTTCTGGTGGTTCGCCTGGATGTTCGCCTGGGCGGCGTACTTCACGGTGCTCGTGTTCATCGTGATCGACATCTTCCGCGACCGCACCTTGAACGGCTGGGCCAAGGCCTTGTGGCTCATCCTGCTGCTGTTCGTGCCGTTCCTCACCGGGCTCGTGTACCTCATCGCGCGCGGGAAGGGCATGGCCGAACGGTCGCAGCGACAGGCGGTCGAGTACACCGAGGACGACTTCGACCAGATCCGGGCGCAGTCGTTCGCGAACCCCGCCGAGGAGATCACGAAGGCGCAGGCGCTCCGCGACAGCGGCGCCATCACCGACGGCGAGTTCGAGGCGATCAAGGCGAAGGCGCTCGGCGCGAAGTTCTGAGGCAGGACGATCGACGGATGCCCCGGCCGTGCGCCGGGGCATCCGTCATGTCCGGCTGCGGGATCCGCGGCCGCGGAGTAACATCGGCGCCCGAACCCGCCCAACCCCGCGGGAGGCCCCATGCCCTTCTACATCATCGAACGCAACTACGCGGAACAGGTCGTCGTGCCGGTCGAGTCCGCGCCCGACATCAACCTCATCAACGACGACGAGGACGTGCGCTGGGTGTACTCGTTCCTCTCGGTCGATCGTCGCCGGAGCTACTGCCTGTACGAGGCGCCGTCCATCGAGGCGATCGTCGCCGCCGCGAGGCGCGCCGGCCTCCCGGCCGACGTGATCACCGAAGTCGACGGCCGTGTGATGCCGTCGGGCCTGCTCGCCGGAGTGGTGGCCTAGCAGTGAGGACCCACGCGACCTCGCCTCACGCGAGGTTGTGGTCGCGCGCGTAGCGCGCGGCCCCGGTGCGGTTCGACGCGCCCGTCTTCATGAGGATGCTCCGGACGTGGTTCGCCGCGGTGTGCTCGCTGATCACGAGGCGCCCGGCGATCTCGCGGTTGCTGAGGCCCTCCGCGACGAGTCCGAGCACCTCGCGCTCGCGTGGCGTGAGCTCGTCGCCGGTGTCGCCCGGGCCGGTGTCGCCCGCGTCGTGCCCGCGGGCCGTGATGGCCCCGGTGCCGCGGGGATCCACTCGACCGAGGCGCTCGAGCACCCGGACCATGCCGTGCGACTCGGCGATCCCGCGAGCGCGGGTCGCGAACCCGGCGGCAGCGGTCTCATCGCCGAGCCGACGTGCCCACTCCGCCGAGGCGACGAGGTCGTGGGCGAGGTGGAGGGTCGCCCCGATGCGCTCGGAGAGTCCGATCGCCGATGCGAAGGAACGCGCCGGGTCGCCGTCCCCCGTGACGGCGTCGAGCTCGCCGATCCATCGGTCCGCCGGCCCGAGCACGGCCACGTAGAACCCGAGCATCAGGTTGCACCCGGCGTACTCGGCGACGAGCGGGCGGACGGCCCGGGCGGCGTCCACGTCGCCGCACGCGACGGCACCCTCGGCCATGAACGCGAGCCGCGCGGGCCAGTCCGCCGAGCTGCGCAACTGCTCCGACGTGTGCTCGAGCAGCCAGTGCAGGACCCGTCGCGCGGGATCGACCCAGCCGGCTTCGAGGTACAGCACCAGCAGTCCGGGCGCCCAGGTCGACGCCGGCGACTCCTCGCCGTTCAGCACCCGGAGCGCCGGGCCGAGTCGGCCGCGCTCGCGACGCACCATGAACTCCTGCGTCGCGGAGACTCCGTCCGAGGCATCCGATCGGAAGCCGGCCTCGAGGTACTCGAGGTCCACCAGCCGCGCCGTCGCGTCCTCGAGCCGGCCCTGCATGAAGGCGTCGCCGTACCGGACGCAGCCGAGCCAGTACTGCCAGTACGGACCCCAACGTCGGCCGACGTCCGCCAGCCGACGCTCGGCGCGCGCCAGGGCCTCGGCGTCGCCGAGGACGTACCCGTAGGCCCCGACCATGCCGGCGAGGCCGAGCCAGTCCTCGTCCATCCCCGCGGCCAGGCGCGCGAGTTCGTCGGCCATCAGGATGCGGCGGGGGAGCTCGGTCGGGCGTGCCGGCTGGGCGATCCGGGCGCGCAGCGCGGCCGCGAGCGTCCGTTCGTCGCCGAGCGCACGCGCCGCTTCCAGCGCCCGCTCCCCTCGCTCCGCACCTTCGTCGACCTGGCCGGTGAAGGCGATCGCGCGACCCAGGCTCGCGGACGCCTCGACGTGGAGCGGATCGCGATCGTCCGCGGGGATGCCCTCGAGTGCGGTGCTGAGCAGTTCGGCGGCGCGCTCGCCGGTGAGGCCCGGCCGCCAGCTGGCATCCTCGTACCCGATCGCGGCGCGCACCCGGGTGCGCGCGTCGGCCGACTCCAGGTTCCGCTCGCGCAGTCGGCGGGCCGCGGCGAAGTCCGCCGCGAGCATCCAGCTTCGCGCAGCGCGCTCGCGCAACCGCTCGCACTCGTCGACCCGAGCCGTGAGTTCCGACGCGCGCTCGAGCAGGGTTGCGGCCTGCTCGTGCGCGAGCCGCCGATCGGCGGATTCCGCCGCGCGGAGGTGGAAGGTCACCGCGCGGTCGGCGTACCCGAGTGCCCGAGCTGCGTCGTAGTGGAAGGCCAGGCGCTGCACGAGGCGCGGCGCCGCCGGGAATCGGGCCTCGAGCGTCTCGGCGACCCTGGCGTGGATGCGGATCGCCTCGGACGGCGGGATCGCATCGAGCATCGCCTGTCGCGCGATGGCGTGCGGGAAGCGGTACCGGTCGTCGCTCGTCGGCCGCTCCAGCAGACCGGCGTGCACGATCGCGTCGACGGCGCGGAGCGCGGCATCCGGCGGCGCGTCGACGCAGGCCAGGAGCTCGGAGAGGTCGACCTCCTGCCCCATGATCGCGGCGACGCCGACCACCTCGAGCTCGGTGCCGGACAGCATCGCCACGCGCGGGCGGAGGAGGTCGTACGTCGTCTCGGGCATGGCGATCCCGGGATCGCCGGCGGCGATCGCGTCGAGCAGGTGGCGCCAGGTCTCCCGGACGAGGAACGGATTCCCGCCCGTGATCGCCGCGAGCGCGTGCGCCGGCCGCGCCGCGTGCTCGGGTGCGATGCCGCCGACCTCGACCAGGTACTCCGCGAGCTCTCCCTCGTCGAAGGGCGCGAGCAGGATCCGCGACACCTGCGGAAGCCGGGACACCCGTCCGAGCACGTCGGAGAGCCCTGCCGACCGGTCGGGCGGATCCGGGCGGTACGCGCCGAGCAGCAGGACCGGCGCTCCCGCCACGGCGAGCACGAGTCGCTCGAGCAGCCGGACCGCGTCGTCGTCGGCCCAGTGCAGGTCGTCGAGGACGAGTACGACGGGCGTGCGCCCGGCTCGGTCGAGCACGGCCTCCGCGACCGCCTCGAACAGGCGCGGCTGGCCGAACTGCGGCGCCGGGGAGGCTGCGTCGAACGCGGTGCCCAGGAGCGCGAGGGCGTCCGGGGCCTCCGGTCCGGCGGCAGCCGGGCCATCGCTTCGGCCGTGCGCGTTCCGGTCGCCCGCGTCCGCGCCGCCCTCCCCGTCCGGTGCGCGCAGCAGCTGCTCGATCACGGCGTCGAACGGCTCGAGCGGCCGGCCGAGCTCCTCGACGCAGGCGCCTGCGAGGATCTCGGCGCCCGCCGACCGCGCCTCGTCGGCGATCGCGGCGAGGAGGCGCGACTTCCCGCCACCGGGCTCGGCGCCCACGAAGACCGCGCAGCCGTCGCCGGCGATGGCGGATCCGAGGGCGTCGCGGAGCGCGGCCAACTCCACGCGTCGCGCGACGAGCGGCGAATCGTCGGTCGCCGCCCTCCCCCCGGGCGGCGTGGGTGCGGAACCGGTCCGCATGCTCCCCACCCTAGGCGGACGGCTCGCACGCGGGAATGACCGGAATTGCCTATGCGCGACGGTCGCGAAGATGGTCAGCCTGCGTCAGGCGGGGCATCCGGCCGGTCCGTAGCGTCGCGAACGGTCGACACCCACGTCGGCGTCAAGGGGGATCATCATGAACACGCGAACGTTCGCCTGGACGATTCCGGTCGTCGCGGCGGCGGGCCTGCTGCTCTCCGGCTGCGGGTCGACCGAGCCCGAGGCGAAGGACCAGGGCCCGAAGACCCAGCAGGTCATCTACTCCACCGATGGATGCCACGGCCCGGCCTGGATCCGCGAGCGGATGCCGGACGGCGTGTGCGGCACGCCGAGCACCGGCGAGGTCGTGGACGACCTGAACGGCCGCCTGCCGAAGGGGCCGATCGATCAGGAGTGAACCGAACCGAATCGCAGCGACGGATGCCCTGGCCGTGCGCCGGGGCATCCGTCGTTCCCGGCCCCCGCGGACGGGTACGCTCAGCGGGTGATCCGTACCTCCAGCGACCCGCGCCCGGACTGGCGAGCCCGCTTGGACGAGGTCGGCTTCACGTTCTACGACCTGCCCTCGGAGGGCGGACGCCCGTACTGGAACGAGCACGCCGCCTACGGCTTCACGAGCGACGAGATCGACGCGCTCGAGGCTGCGACCGCCGAGCTGTTCGCCCGGTGCATGGATGCCGTCGAACACGTCGTGCGCGAACGCCGGTACGCCGAGTTCGGCATCCCGACCGCACTGCACGACCTCGTCGGCCGCAGCTGGGACGAGGACGACCCCACCGTCTACGGTCGCTTCGACCTCGCGTACGACGGCGGCACGGCCGCAGGCGGAACGGGCGCGATCTCGCTGCTCGAGTTCAACGCCGACACCCCGACCTCGCTCGTCGAGTCCGCGGCGGCCCAGTGGCAGTGGCTGCGGGAAGCGCGGGGCGAGGCATCCGACCAGTTCAACCTGCTGCACGAACTGCTCGTCGAGCAGTGGGCGCACATCCGGGAGGCGCGCTGGGGCGTCGCGCCCGGCGCCCGGCTGCACCTCGCGTCCCTCCACGACGACGGCGACGGCGAGCTCATCGTCGAGGACGCCGACACCGTGGCCTACATGGCCGAGACCGCACGGCAGGCGGGGTTCGACGTGAAGCAGGTCTTCGTCGAGGACCTGCGGTACGACCTCGACCGGCGGCGGTTCCTCGACGGCGACGGCGAGCACGTCGAGCGCATCTTCAAGCTCTACCCGTGGGAGTGGATGGCGCGCGAGCAGTTCGCCGCGTTCCTCGAGCCGACCCGGCACACGACCGCGTGGGTCGAGCCGATCTGGAAGCTGCTGCTGTCGAACAAGCAGCTGCTCGTGGTGCTCTGGGAGCTGTTCCCCGGTCACCCGAACCTGCTGCCCGCGTTCGAGACCCCCGCGCCGTTCGAGCCCGGCGGGCCGCTGTGGGGCCGGCACTGGGTGCGCAAGCCCCGGCTCGGCCGGGAGGGGGCGAACGTCACGGTATTCGACGCGCGCGGCGGGGTCGTCGCCGAGCAGCCGGGGCCGTACGACGAGGACGGTTACGTGTTCCAGGAGCGCGCGACGCTCGCCCGCATCGACGGGCGCACGGCCGTCATCGGCTCGTGGGTGGTCGGCGAGACGCCCGCCGGCATCGACGTGCGCGAGACGGGCGGCCCGATCACCGGCGACCTCGCCGAGTTCGTGCCGCACTACATCGCGCCGGATCGGATCATGGAGGAGGAGCGATGACCGGACCCCGCCGACGGATGGGGACGCTGGAGCTGGAGCGGGTGACGGATGCCCCGCGCCCGCGCCCGTCGCGTGCCGAGGCGCGCCCCGGCGCGCGCCCCGCCGGGGCATCCGTCGCGCCGCGCGCGGTCGCGGCCGTCGGGGTCGCGAGCGCGCTCATGCTGCTCGCGGGCTGCTCGACCTACCCGTCCGACGGGGTCGTCGTGACCGGCGCGGACGGCGAGGACTACGTGGTGCCCGACGGGACCGAACGGCCGGTGTACGCGTCGCGCGAGGACTGCGTCGCCGACATCGAGTCGCAGCTCGCGAAGCTGCGCGCCGACGGCAACGCCGTGACGGCGTCGGCCGACGAGCTCTGCGAGGACGCGTCGGAATACCACGGCGGGCACGCGTACCCCACGGGGGTCTGGCTCGGCCCCCTGCTCTTCTCGGGGTCGCGGTGGGACTCGCCGCGCGTGAGCTCGTGGTCGGCGGTGGGCACCGGGGACTTCGCGAAGCCCGGCTCGGTCGCGCACTCCGACGTCGTCGAGAAGGCGCCGACCGGTGCGACCGTCGGCCAGCGCGTGCCGCTCAGCGGCGGATTCGGGACGAGCGGCAAGGCGTCCGGCTTCGGGTCGAGTGCGAAGGCCGTGCACGGGTCGTCCTTCGGCGGCTGACACCGCCGAGCGGGGGCACCGGGCGGCGTCGTGCGGAGGTCGCTTCCGCGCCCGCCGACCTCGCGGGCGGCACCGGGTAGGCGAGCACGAGATCCTCCACGCGCTCGTGGAGCGACGTTCCGGGCACTCGACCTTTCAGAGCGACGCCGTGCCGTTGTCGCCGCCCCAGTAGTCGCGCTCGATGACCCGGCCGAACCGTCGATTGCGGAGGTACCGGCGCCGTTGGATCCAGCTGATGCCCAGGCCCATCAGGGCGACCGCGGTCAGGATCGCGCACACGAGCACCGTCGACCCGAGGTCGGCGACGAAGATGCTCGCCACCGAGGTGGCAATCAGGGCGACGAGCGCCAGGACGAACATCACCGCCGTGGTCACGAGGCCGAGGCGGCTCTCTCCGGGGATGGGGTCGAGGGGGCGGGTCGGCTGCATGGTGCGATGCTACGGCCCGCGGCGGCGTCCACGCGTCCACGTCGCCCCGCGCGGGCTTGGCCAGCAGGCGCGGACGAGGGAGCGCACGGGTTCTCCCTCCAGACGGTGGTGAATCGGCTAGGCGGCGGGCGTGCGAACCGCGCCGAACACGGTGCGGCGGCGCAGCGCGAAGCCGAGCCGTTCGTACGCGGCGATCGCGCCGACGTTGGACGCCGCCGCGTGCAGCAGCGCCCGGTCGCCGCGCTGCTGGATGTGGAACGCGACGTCGAGCACGAGCCTCGACGCGAGACCCTGGCGACGGTGGTCGGCGTCGACCGCGACCGCGCTGATTTCGGTCCATCCCTCGGGGTGCAGCCGCTCGCCGGCCATCGCGACGAGCCGGCCGTCGCGGCGGAGGCCGATGTAGCGGCCGAGCTCGACCGTGCGGGGCCGGAACGGGCCCGGCTGGTTGCGCTCGACCAGTGCGAGCATCTCGGGCACGTCGTCGGCGCCGAGCACGATCGCCTCGTGGTCGGGGCGGGGCGCCAGCGCATCCGTCTGCACGAGCTGCACGCCCTCGCCGCGCCCGATCACCTCCCAGCCGGGCGGGATCGCGCCCTCGTACCCCGACAGCCCGACGTCGGCGCCGGGGCCGACGAGCTCGATGAGCGCCTCCCACACGCCGGGGTCGTCCCACGTGCGCACCGCGACGAACGGCGCGACGTCGGCCGGATAGCGGCGCACGAGGTCGTTCCCGATCGCGAACGAGGCGTGCGGCCCGGCCAGCGAGTGCCAGGCGGCGTTGTCGAGTTCGGTCGCGTGGGCGTACGGGGCGGCGAGAGTCGAGGTGGCGGATGCGTCGGACATCCGGCCACTCTGCGACCGCATCGCAAACCCCGGCAACGGGGTGCGTCACCCCGGGACACCCCGCGAAACCGAGCGGCGAACTGGGTGCGCGCGCATGGCGAGGCGTGACGTGGGGCGTCGGTGCGTGACATCCGACGGCGACGTGGCGTGACGCCGCCTCAGCGGCGTCCGGGCCGTGCGGAACCGGTCAGCGCGCGCCGACCGCCGCCACCGTCGCGAGCGGCAGCGACGGGTCGGCGCTCCACTCCTCGAGCGAGCCGTCGTAGACCCGGACGTTCCGCACGCCCGCGTGCGCGAGCGCGAGCGCGTTGGCGGTCGCCGAGATGCCGCCGCCGCAGTACAGCAGCACCTCCCGGTCGAGGTCGACCCCGGCCGCGACATACCGCGCCCGCACCTCGTCGGGCGCGAGCAGCCGGCCGTCGTCGCCGCTCAGCGACCGGGCCGGCACGTTGACGCTGCCCGGAATGTGCCCGCGACGCGAGTACCGGGTGGGTTCGGTGCCGTCGAAGGCGCCCTCGGTGAGCCCGCACACGAGGTTGCCCGCGTCCATCGCCCGCTCGACCTCGGCGCGCTCGATCCAGGCGTCACGCACGGCGACGCCGTGCCAGGCGGGCCGGGCGCGGACCACGGGCGCGTCGTCACCGCTCGCGACGGGCAGTCCCGCGGCGCGCCAGGCGCGCAGGCCCCCGTCGAGCACTCGCGCCTCGACGCCGATCCAGTCGAGCAGGTACCAGGCGCGGGCCGCCCAGAGTCCGCCGACCGTGTCGTAGGCCACGACCGTCGTGCCCTCGTCGATGCCGAGCGCGGCGAGCTTCGCCGCGAGCTCCGCCGGTTCGGGGTGGCGGTCGTGGGTCGCGTGCGGCACCGACAGGTCGGCGTCGACGGCGACGTGGCGCGAGCCCGGCACGCGCGCGTCGACCCAGCGCGCGCGCCCGCTCTCGGCGAGGAAGTCGCCGTCGTGGCGCGGGCGGTGGAGCAGCATCGTCGCGTCGAGGACGACGGGCGGGCGTGCCGATGCGAGCGCGACGGCCAGGTCGTCGGCTGAGATCAGCGGTCCGCCGACGGTCGCCGCCTCGGCTCCGGCGGGGTGCGGTTCGGTGCCCGGCCGCCCCGCCGTCATCGCCCGGACCCCGCGAGCCCGGCGCCGGCCAGCGCGATGGCGCCGACCGCGGCACCACTCTCGGCGCCGCCGCGACCGCCGCCGCGACCGCCGCCGAGCGCCCACGCGGCGTCGACGGCCTGCGGCCACGCCGAGGCATCCTCGAGGATGCCCGCGGCCGCGAGCCAGTCGGCGTACTCGCCCATCGCGTCCTCGCGGATCCCGCCCCAGCCGCCCCGGTCGAACCAGGTGGGCGCGATCAACGCGAGCGACCGCGCGAGCACGAGCCGGTCGAAGTACGGGGTCACGGTCTCGAGCAGGTCGACGGTCGCGTCCTGCTCGGCGGCCGCGAGGCGGAAGCCCCGCTCGGTCGCCGCGAGGAACGCGGCCCGGACCTCCGGGTCGATGCGGTCGAGCGCGGGCCCGCCGCCGAGCAGGTAGCTGTGGTACGCGATGCCCAGCTCGTCGTCGACCCGCCAGACCCGCTCGGGTCGGTCGGGGCGCTCGCTGAGGAGGATGTCCCAGGCCCAGTACGACCCGAACGTCGCGTCGGCCGCGCCCGCGTCGAGGTCGTCGGCGGTGAGCTCACGGGCCCCGGCGTCGACGAGCTCGACCAGGTCGGGGTCGCCGCCCGCGCGCGCCACGAGGTCGCGCACGATCGCGACGCCGCGTGGCGTCGGGTTCAGCGCGAGTCGGCGCCCCTCGAGGTCGGCGAGCGATCGGATGCCGCTGCGCTCGAGCGTGCGCACCGTCTCGAGCCCGCGCTGGTTCACGGCCGCGATCGCGCGGAGATCCTGCCCGAGCTCGCGGCGCACGAGCAGGCGGTTCGTGGGGAAGACCGCGAGGTCCGCCAGGCCCCGGGCGACGTGCTCGAGGCTGTCGCCGATGCCGGGGTCGCCCGTGCGGATCTCGAGCTCGATGCCGGCTTCGGCGTAGAAGCCGGCCGCGCGGGCGGCGTAGAACCCCGCCGAGTTCGGCCAGGGGTGGAAGTACTCGAGCACGAGGCTGAGGCGCGTGGTCATGCGATGGCTCCTGCGGGGGTGGTCGTGCGGTCGGCGGGCGTACTGGTGCGGGCGGCTTCGAGCGCGAAGCCGCTCCGGGTGGGGCGGGCGATGACATCGGCGGATGCCTCGGGCCGGTGGCGTGCGATGAAGTCCGCCTCCTGCGCGGCCCAGCGCTCCCAGTGCGGCGCGTACGTGTCGCCGTCGCGGGCGAGCGCGCGGCTGCGGCGGAGCCGGTCGTCGGCCTCGACCCACACGCCGAGGTCGGCGAGGGCGCGGTTCCGGGCGGTGAGCGCGCCGACGCCCTCGACGACCAGCGGACGATCCGCGGGGACCGCGTGCCGGTCGGCGGGGCGGTCCTCGGCCCAGTCCCAGGCGCGCCATGCGGCCGGACGACCGGCGGCGCGCGGGGCGAGGACTTCCCGGTGCAGGTGCTCGCACGCCCACGCGAGCCCGTCCCACCCGGGGTAGACGGCGTCGAGGCGGAGGACCACGGCGGCGGGGCGGAGGGCGCCGAGCCGGGTCGCGAGGGTGCTCTTGCCGGCGCCGGAGCGGCCGTCGATCAGCACGGTCGCACCGACCCGGGCATCGAGCGCGCGGGCGAGGTCATCGAGCTCCAATGAAGTTCCACCACCCCGTCGCGACCGCGAGCGCGACCGACACCAGCCCGACCGCGAGGCCGAGCGCCACGAGCGCGTAGTCGGAGCCGCGCAGGCTCGACGGGCGGGCCCAGGTGCGGGTCGGGTGGGCGCCGAAGCCCCGGGCCTCCATGGCCGTCGCGAGCTTCGCGCCGCGGCGCACCGCGAACACGAGGAGCGCGAACGCCTGCCCGGCGACCCGGCGGACCCGACCATGGTCGGCGACGCCGCGGGCGCGGCGCGCGTAGCCGAGGTAGAGCCAGTCCTGCCGCATCAGGCCGACCAGGCGGAACGCCGCGAGCGCCCCGAGCACGAAGCGGGCGGGCAGCCGCAGCACCTGGGCGAGCCCGTCGGCGAGCTCGGTCGGGTCCATGTCGGCGAAGAAGAGCACAGACGGCAGGCCGATCGCGAGCACGCGCAGCACGGTGGCGATGGCGAGCTCGATCGAGCCGTCGCTGACGGTGATCAGCAGCACGTCGACGTGCACGCGCCCGCTCGGCTGTCCGTAGAGCAGGATCGTCAGCCCGGTGAGGAGCGCGGCGACCAGGATCGGCAGGCTGCGGCGGAGGAACCGACCGAGCGGGATGCCCGACGCGAGCAGCAGCACGGTCTCGAGCACGAGCGCGGTGAGCGCCGACACCCAGTCGACGCTGAACACGAGGGCGACGGCGAGCACGAGCGCCGCCAGCAGGCGTGCGACCGGGTTGGCGCGCGAGATCTCGAGGCGGGCGGCGCTCATCGGGCGGCCTCCGAGGTCGCGGCGACGAGGGCCTCGCCCGGGGCATCCGACTGCCAGGCGTCGAGCTCGATGCGCGCGTCGGCGAGCAGTTCGATGAACGGGCCGTCGTGGGTGACCGCGACGACGGCCGTGCCCTCGTCGACGATCTCGGCGATGAGGCGCACGAGTTCCTCCCAGGTGCGGCGGTCCTGGCCGAAGGTCGGCTCGTCGAGCACGATCAGGCCGGGCCGGCTCGCGAGCACCGTGCCGACCGAGAGGCGGCGCTTCTCGCCGCCGGACAGCGTGTACGGGTTGGCGTCGGCGAGGTGGTCGAGCCGCAGCCGGGCGAGCAGGTCGTCGACGCGGCGGGCGACCTCGTCGGCCGGGAGCTTCAGTGCGCGCGGGCCGACGGCGAGCTCGTCGGCGACGGTCGCGGCGATGAACTGGTGCTCGGGGTCCTGGAAGACGCTGCCGATGCGGGTGAGCAGTTCGCGCGAGCGCCAGCGGATGGGCTCGGGGCGCTTCGGGTCGGGTGCGAAGCCGGGCGCGCCGGCGAGCGACCCCGCGACGGGTGCCCGCAGGCCGCCGAGGGCGAGTGCGAGGGTCGTCTTGCCGGCTCCGTTGGGCCCGGTCACGACGGTGACCCGCCCGCGCTCGATGGCGAAGTCGTGCCGCGCGGGCTCGGCTCCAGGGGAGGGTGCGGCGGCCACGAGGCCCGTCGCGGTCAGCAGGTGCTCGCCGCCGGCGTGGCGGCGGCGGTCGAGCGTGGGCAACGGGGCATCCGGAACCCAGACGCCCGCGTCGAGGAGGCGCTCGCGCTCGCGCTCGATGACCTCGTCGGGTCGCCCGTCGGCGGCGATGCGGCCATCGCGGCCGAGGACGACGACGCGGTCGACGACCGGGAGCCAGACCTCCGTGCGGTGCTCGATGACGACGAGCGTCGCGCCCGTCGAGGCCGCGACGTCGGCCACGGCGTCGCGCACCTCGCGCACGCCCTCCGGGTCGAGGTTCGCCGTCGGCTCGTCGAGCAGGATGAGCCCGGGGCGCATGGCGATGACCCCGGCCAGCGCGAGGCGCTGCTTCTGCCCGCCGGAGAGCGCCGACGTGTCGGTGTCGAGCGACGCCCGGAGGCCGACCTCGACGAGTGCGCGGCGCACCCGATCCCAGATGCGCTCGCGGGGCACACGCAGGTTCTCGAGGCCGAAGGCGACGTCGTCGCCCAGGCGGGAGAGGATGACCTGCGAATCGGGGTCCTGCAGGACCATGCCGATGCGGTCGCGGCGCGCCGTGGGGCGGGCGCCGTCGACCCGCAGCCGCCCGCGCTCCGCGCCCTCCTCGGGCCCGCCGAGCACGCCGCCGAGGGCGTGCAGGAGCGTGGACTTGCCGGCGCCCGACGGGCCGAGCAGCAGCACGCGCTCGCCGGGGTCGACGATCAGGTCGAGCTCGCGCACGGCCCACTCGTCGCGGCCGGCGTGACGCCAGCCCCAGCCCTCGGCGTGGATGCGGGCGCCGCCCGACCCGGTCGGGGACGTCATCGCGCCGCGGCCTCGCGCGGTGCGGCGGACTTCCGGCCTCGCGCCTCGCGGCCCGCGGCGAACCGGCTGAGGGCGCCGGTGGAGGCGAGGCCGCGCACCACGGCCCACGGGAGCAGCCCGGCGAGCAGGACGCCCGACACGATCGCCGAGACGACGTAGATGGTGCTGAACGCCGAGGCCGAGCCGGGGTACCAGAGGATGAGGTCGTTGATCGCGAGGGCGAGGCCGCTCACGGCGCCGGCGAGCAGCGCGACGGGCAGGTTCCAGCGGCGGTAGAGGAAGACGGCGAAGACGATCTCGGCGCCGAGCCCCTGCACGAGGCCCGACTCCAGCGTGAGCACGCCCCACTGGTTGCCGACGAGCGCCGAGACCACGGCCGCGATGAGCTCGCCGAACAGCGCGGCGCCGGGCTTGCGGACGACCAGCGCCGTCAGGACGCCGGCGAAGAGCCAGCCGCCGCCGACCAGCGCCTGCAGGCCGGGCAGCAGGGCGCTGAGCGGTGCGCTGATCGGGTTCGATGCGATGTTCCAGAGCACGAAGATGAGGCCCGACGCGACGGCGAGCACGCTCGCGACGACGACGTCGATGACGCGCCAGCGGTACGGGGAGCGACGGTCGGCGTCGGCGGGGTCGCCGGTCTCGGTCGGCGCGTCGGTGGCGGGGTCGGTGTGCTGGGCGGTCATGGCCTGGCTCCTCGGATGAAGGAAGTGGAGGTGGCGGGGGAACGCGGATGGGTCGAGTCGATCTGGGCGACGCCGCGCGGCGAGGCTGCATGCAAGTATCCGTGGTCGGTGCGTGTCGTGCGCATTTGTGTCCGCGCGTGTAATCCGCGTATACATGTGGACGGTCGATGTACACGAATCGAGGGGCGAAGTGGAACGAGCACCGCTATATCCGCACCTGCGGGCCGACCTGCTGGCCGGGCGGTTCGCGCGCGACGAGCTGCTGCTGGAGGGCCGGCTCGCCGAGCAGTACGGCGTCTCGCGCACGCCGGTCCGGGAGGCGCTCAGCCGCCTCGAGCAGGAGGGCCTGATCGTCCGTGCGGTGCGCGGATTCAGCATCCGCTCGGGCACGCCCGAGGACGTCATCGAGATCTACGACGTCCGGAGCGTGCTCGAGCAGGCGGCCGCCGCGGCGGCCGCGATCGGCCGGACCGAGCTCCAGCTCGCCGAGCTCTCGCAGCTCCAGCACGAGGCGGAGACGTCGACGGATGCCTCGGTCGCGCGCGCCCGCAACTCCGCGTGGCACGAACTGCTCTGGACCGCGTCGCAGAACGCCACCCTCGAGTCGACGCTGCGGGGCCTGCTCGCGCGCCTGCGCATCTTCGATCGCGAGTCGGAGCACCGCGACGACCTCGCCGAGACGATCGTCGAGCATGCGGCGGTGCTCGACGCCCTCCGTCGCCGGGACGCCGACGCCGCGAGTGCCGCGATGGCCGACCACCTCGCCCGGACCAAGCGCGAGCGCCTCGCGGCCTTCGCGCGCCGCCGGGTCGTCGGCACGCCGGAGTAGGTCCGATCCGGCGGCGCGCGGTGGCGCTCGGTGGCGCTCGGCCTGCTCGGCCCTCGGGGTCGCTCAGTCCCCCCGGTGCCCGCTCAGGCCGCCGAGGCCCAGACGCCCGCCGACCCGAGCGCGCGCTCGGGCTCGATGCGGAGCACGACGCGCGTGGGGTTCACGCGCGGCGCGCGATAGCGCTCGGTGTACAGGGCGACCGCGTGCGCGACCGCCTCGGGGTCGCGCTCGATCACCGCGGTGCCGGCGATGCTGAGCCACATCGGGCCGGCGACCTGGGCGACCGTGGCGCGCGGGTCGCGCTCGACGTTGCGCACCTTCTGGCTGCCGTCGGACGTGATGATGCGCACGACGCCGGCGACGAACGTGAACCCGACGGCGACGACGTGCAGTCCGCCGTCGGGACCGATGGTCGACAGCGTCGCCAGGTGGTGTTCCGAGGCGAACCGGAGCCCGGCGTCGGTCAGGGCGGGGAGGGTGCGCATCCGTCCATCCTCGCCGACGCGGCGGCGGCGCGGCGACATCCTCCCGGATGCGGTCGTGGGCGGGCGTCGACCGGGGAAGAATCGAGGCGTGGGGAAGCGGCAGGCGAACCGGAGCGCGCACCCCGGCGCGCACCCGGCCGCGAGCCGCGGGATCCGCGTCGGGCAGGTCGCGATCACGGCCGTGCTGATCGTCGTCGCGGCGGTCCTCGCCGTCGCCGACGGCACGCCGCTCGCGTGGGTGCTCGCGGTGTCGTTCGTGTTCGCGGGCTGGTACGTCGGCGGCCTCCTGCTCGGCGCCCGCACGCGAGAACCTGCCGTCGCGACCTGGTGGCTCGCGGGGCTCACCCTCATCTGGGCCGGCGCCGTCGTCGTCTCGCCCGAGTTCGTCTGGCTGGCGTTCTCGCTGTGGCTCCTCGCGGGCTTCATCCTGCCGACGGCGTGGGCGATCGCCTTCAGCGCGGTCGTCCTCGGGATCGTCATCGCCGCGCCCGTCGTGCACACCGGCACGACGTCGTACGCGAGCGTGATCGGGCCGCTCGTCGGCGGCGTGTTCGCGGTCGGCATCGCGCGCGGGTACCTCGTGCTGGTGCGGGACGGCGAGGAACGGCGTCGGCTGGTCGCGTCCCTCGTGTCGGCGCAGGACGAGATGGCGCAGCTGCAGGACGAACTGGCCCGCACCCAGCGGGAGTCGGGGGCGGGCGTCGAACGGACGCGCCTGTCGCGGGACATCCACGACACCGTCGCCCAGAGCCTGACCTCGATCGGCATGCTCGCCCGCGCCGCCGGCGCCGACGACCCGGATCAGGCACGACGCGCCCTGGCGCAGATCGCCGAGCTCGCGCAGGACGGGCTCGGCGACACGCGCCGCATCGTCGCGGCGCTGACGCCCGCCGAGCTCGAGGGCTCGGCCCTCGGCGACGCGCTGCGCCGCATGCTGTCGCGCCTGCACGAGACGACCGGCATCCGGGCCGACCTGCACGTCGACCCCACGGTGCCCGCCCTGCCCATGGCGACCGAGGTGGCGCTGCTGCGCACCGCGCAGTCAGCGCTCGCGAACGTGACGGCGCACGCGCGCGCGGGTCGCGTGGTGGTCAGCCTGATCGACGCCGGCGACGCGGTGCGCCTGGACGTCGTCGACGACGGCATCGGCTTCGATGCCTCGGCCTGGAACGCGAAGCGCCCGCCGGGCGACGGCGGCGGATACGGGCTGCGCGCGATGCGCGCCAGGCTGCGCGAGCTCGGCGGCGGCCTCGACGTCGAGAGTGCGCCGGGCGACGGCACGGCGCTGTCGGCCTCGGTCCCGATCGGCTCGTCGGGCGGCGCCGGATGACCCGCCATCGCGTGCTGCTCGTCGACGACCACCCGATCGTGCGGGCCGGGCTGCGCGCGCTCTTCGCGACCGACGACGACGTCGAGATCGTCGGCGAGGCCGGCACCGGGGAGGAGGCGGTCGCGCTCGCGCGGCACCTGCATCCCGACGTCGTGCTCTGCGACCTCCGGATGGGCGACGGCATGGACGGCGTGCAGACGACCGCCGCGCTGCGGGCGCTCGACCCGCGTCCCGCCGTGCTCATCCTCACCACGTTCGACCGCGACGCCGAGATCCTGGGCGCGATCGAGGCCGATGCGGCCGGCTACCTGCTGAAGGATGCCCCGCCCGAGCAGATCGCGCGCGCGATCCACCGGGCGGCCGCCGGGCAGCTCGTCCTCTCGCCCGAGCTCGGCGAACGCGTCGCCGAGGTCATGCGGGCGCCGCGGGTGCGCCTCACCGAGCGCGAGCTCGAGGTGCTGCGCCTGCTCGACACCGGGGCATCCAACCGCGAGATCGCGCGGGCGCTGTTCGTGAGCGAGGCGACGGTGAAGACGCACCTCGTGCACGTGTTCGAGAAGCTGGGGGTCGACTCGCGGTCGCGCGCGGTCGCCGTCGCGCGGGAGACCGGGCTGATCTGAGCGGGCGATCCGCCGGCGCCGCTCCGCTCCGCAGGGGCCGGTCGATCTCAACCATTCGGATGATCCGGGCCGTCGCCGTCGCGCGGAGGCTGGATGCAGACCCTGAAAGGAACCCGATGCGCCGCCTGTTCATCGCCTCGTTCGCCTACCTGATCGCCGGGGTCGCCTCCGGCCTCTTCTACCGCGAATTCACCAAGCTGAACGACTTCCCCGAGGGCGAGCCCACCCAGCTCGGCCTCGCCCACACCCACCTGCTGACCCTCGGGTTCATCGTGCTGCTCATCGTGCTCGTGCTCGAGAAGCTGTTCGTGCTCTCGGACAACCGCCGGCTCTTCGGCTGGTTCTTCTGGCTCTACAACGCCGGGCTGATCCTGACGTCGGCCATGCTGATCTGGCACGGCAGCCTCACCGTGCTCGGCGAGGAGTCGTCGAAGATGATCGCGGGGATCGCCGGCACCGGGCACATGCTCCTGACCGCCGCGATGGTGCTGCTCTGCCTCGCGCTCGGCCGCGCGATCGCGCGCGACCGCGACCGCGTGGCGGGGTCCGTCGACGCGCTCGATCGCCCGGAGGTCGCGGCGGCCGCCGCCTGACCTGCGGACACCTGCGCGCGGGGCACGCCCCGCGGACCCGCCCCACAGGGACCGGACGGCCGGCCCGCGTCACCGCGGCCGGCCGTTCGCGTGCGGGCGCTCAGCCGTGCGCGACGCGCAGGCCGCCCATGGCGATGGCGACGACGTCGGCGCTGAGCTTCGCGGCATCCTCCGGTCCCGACGGGCGGTACCACTCGACGATCGAGTTCACCATGCCGAACAGGAGCCGGGTCGCGACGCCGGCCTCGACGTCGGACCGGATCGTGCCCTCGCCCTGGGCCTCGCGCACGAGCCGCGTGAGCTCCTGGTCGAATGCGCGCCGGCGATCCAGCGCGGCCCGCTCGACCTCGCTGTTGCCGCGCACGCGCAGCAGGAGGGTCACGTACGGCAGTCGCTCGACCAGGACCGTCACGGCGCCCGTGAGGGCCAGTTGCAGCCGCTCGCCGGCGGTGACGTCGGCGGCGATCGCGTCGCGCAGCGCCCCCTCGAGTCCGTCGAGCGCCTCGTCGAGCGCGCGCCGCAGCAGTTCCTCCTTCGAGGAGAAGTGGTGGTAGATGGCCGACTTGCCGAGGCCCAGGCGCTCGGCGAGGGTCGCGACGGACGTCGCGTCGTACCCCTGCTCGTTGAACACGGCCACGGCGACTTCGAGGATGCCCCGCCGGTCGTAGCCCGGGCGCCCTCGGCGGTGCTCAGCCGCACCTTCGCTCGCCGAGGACGCATTCACACTCGGGATTCTGCCACTCGACCGGACGGGCCGGCCGGGAGGCCGCGCCGGGCGCCGGCCGCGCCGGGCGCGCGCCGCGCCGGGCCCTTGCCGCGCGTGCGTACGCCGCGCATACTATTTACTGACCGAACGATTGGTCAGTAATTCGGAACGCGGACGACGGGTCAGGAGCGGGCGCACATGGGCGATGCCTTCACCGCGGGACGCACGCGCCCACCGGTGGGCGGCGCGCGGAGCGGGTCGGCGACCGAGCCGCTCGTGATCGTCGCCGGCCGCGACCGCGTCGTCGCCACCCTGAACCGACCGGAGGCCCGCAACGCGATCGACCAGGCCGTCGTCGACGCGCTGCACGCGCTCTGCGCGCAGCTCGAGGCGATCCCGCGCGTGCTCATCCTCACCGGCGCGGACGGTGTCTTCGCGTCCGGCGCCGACATCGCCGAACTCCGGGACCGACGCGCGGCCGACGCGCTCCGCGGCATCAACACGGCGGCCTTCCAGCGCGTGCGCGCCTTGCCCATGCCCGTGATCGCCGCGATCGACGGCTACGCACTCGGCGGCGGCGCCGAGCTCGCCTACGCGGCCGACCTCCGCCTCGGGACGCCGTCGACCCGGATCGGCAACCCCGAGACCGGGCTCGGCATCATCCCCGCGGCCGGTGCGACCTGGCGGCTCCCGCAGCTCGTCGGCGAGGCGCGGGCCGCCGAGCTGCTGCTGACGGGCCGGATCCTCGACGCGGACACCGCGCTCGCGTGGGGCCTCCTGAACGCGGTCCACCCCGCGGAGGAGCTCCTCGCGGCCGCGCACGCGCTGGCCGACCGCATCGTCGCGAACGACGCGCTTGCGACCCGGTACGCCAAGCGCGCGCTGCAGGCGCCCGCCGCGGAGCATCCCCGGCTCGACCTCGAATCGCAGGCCGAGCTCTTCGAGCGGCCCGAGAAGCACGACCGGATGACCGCGTTCCTCGAGCGGAGGCGGTCGTCGTGACGGGCACCGACGTGACGGGCATCGACGCGACGGGCATCGGCGCACCGGGCCGGGTCGGCGTGCTCGGCGGCGGACGCATGGGCGCCGGCATCGCGCACGCCTTCGTGCTCGCCGGCTCCCACGTCGTGGTCGTCGAACGCGACCCGGCGGCGGCGGCCGCGGCCGAGGAGCGGATCGCCGCCGTGCTCGAGCGCAGCGTCGAGCGGGATGCCTCGCTGCCGCCGCTCGCCGAGCTCCGCGCGCGCGTCGCGACGGGCACCGATCTCGCGGCGTTCGCCGACCGCGACCTCGTCGTCGAGGCCGTCCCGGAGGACCGCGACCTCAAGGCCGACGCGCTGCGCCGTGCCGAGGCGGCCATGCCCGCATCGGGCGTGCTCGCCACCAACACGTCGTCCATCTCGATCGACGACCTCGCCGCGCACCTCGACCGCCCGAACCGCTTCCTCGGGCTGCACTTCTTCAACCCCGTCCCGGCGTCCGACCTCGTGGAGGTCGTCATCGGCCATGCGACCGACGCCGAGCTCGAGGCATCCGCCCGCGCCTGGGTGGCCGCGCTCGGCAAGGTTTCGGTGGTCGTCCGGGATGCCCCGGGCTTCGCATCGAGCCGCCTGGGCGTCGCGCTCGCGCTCGAGGCGATCCGCATGCTCGAGGAGGGCGTCGCGAGCGCCGACGACATCGACGCGGCCATGCGGCTCGGGTACCGGCATCCGGTGGGCCCCCTCCGCACCACCGACCTCGTCGGCCTCGACGTGCGCCTCGGCATCGCCGAGGAACTGCACGCGAAGCTCGGCGACCGATTCACGCCGCCGGCGCTCCTGCGCCGCTTGGTCGCCGACGGGCATCTCGGCCGGAAGACCGGCCGCGGCTTCTACGAATGGAGCGAGACATGAGCAGCATCCTCCCGAGCTACCTGCACGGCGCGTGGTGGACACCCGCGAGCGACGACGACGCGGTCGAGATCCGGGATGCCTCGACCGGCGAGGTCGTCACGCGGGCGAGCACCGCCGGGATCGACCTGCGGGCGGCCGTCGCGTACGCGCGGAGCGTCGGGCAGCGCACGCTCGGGGAGCTCACCTTCCACCAGCGAGCGCTCCTCCTGAAGCAGCTCGCGCTCGTGCTCACCGAGCACAAGGCGGAGCTGACCGAGCTGAGCAAGCGCGCCGGTTCGACCGCACGCGACTCGCTCAACGACGTCGACGGCGGCATCGGCGTCCTGTTCACGTACGCCTCGAAGGGCCGGCGCGAACTGCCCAACGCGCAGGCCTACCTCGACGGGCCCGCCGAGTCCCTCGCGAAGGACGGCAGCTTCCTCGGCCGACACCTCTACACGCGCCGCACCGGCGTGGCCGTGCAGGTCAACGCCTTCAACTTCCCGATGTGGGGCGCGCTCGAGAAGTTCGCGCCGGCGTTCCTCGCGGGCGTGCCGTCGATCGTGAAGCCGGCCACCCAGACCGCGTTCATCGCCGAGGCGTGGGTGCGGATCCTCGTGGACTCGGGACTCCTCCCCGACGGATCGCTCCAGCTCGTCAGCGGCAGCGCGCCGGGCCTGCTCGACGTGCTCGGGCTCGGCGACGTGGTCGCCTTCACCGGGAGCGCCTCGACCGCGGACCTGCTGCGTGCGCACCCGCGCGTGCAGGACGGCACCGTCGTGCTCTCGGCCGAGACCGACTCGCTCAACGCCTCGGTGCTCGGGCCCGACATCCTGCCAGGCATGCCCGAGTTCGACGCGTACGTGAAGCAGCTCTTCGTCGAGCTCACGACGAAGGCGGGCCAGAAGTGCACCGCGATCCGCCGGGCCATCGTCCCCACCGCGGCCGAGGGCCCGGTCGTGGACGCCCTCCGCGCCCTGATCGCCCAGCGCGTCGTGATCGGCGACCCGCACGCCGAGGGCGTCACCATGGGCCCGCTCGTCTCGACCGCGCAACGCGACGAGGTCCTCCACCAGGTCGCCGCCCTCGAGGCGGCCGGCGGCACCATCCTGCTCGGCTCGACCGATGCACCCGACGTCGTCCACGCGGACGGCAGCACCGGGCCCGCTCGCGACGGGGCGTTCGTGGAGCCGATCCTCCTCGGCTTCACGGATGCAGGCACCCCCGCGGTCCACGAGATCGAGGCCTTCGGCCCCGTCGCGAGCGTGCTCACCTACGCCACGGTCGAGGAGGCGGCCGACCTGGTCGTCCGGGGCGGCGGCTCGCTCGTCACGAGTGCGGTCAC
The DNA here is from genome assembly GCF_043518605.1 of Agromyces sp. MMS24-JH15. Classification (GTDB taxonomy): domain Bacteria; phylum Actinomycetota; class Actinomycetes; order Actinomycetales; family Microbacteriaceae; genus Agromyces. The sequence goes on along the minus strand of NZ_CP171358.1, from coordinate 943,548 downwards.
CAACGATCCCGCGGTCGCGGTCGAACTCCTCACCCGGATCGCCTCGGCGAACGGACGCGTGCTCTTCCTCAGCCACGACAACCTGCGGACCTCGACCGGGCACGGCGCACCGGTGCCGCACCTCGTGCACGGCGGCCCCGGCCGGGCCGGCGGCACCGAGGAGCTCGGAGGCATCCGCGCCGTCCTCCACTACATGCAGCGCACCGCGATCCAGGGGTCGCCCGAGATGCTGACGGCCCTCACCGGGACCTGGCACGCCGGGGCGCCGAGCAGTGCGGCGGGCCGGCACCCGTTCCGGAAGTCGCTCGACGAACTGCGGATCGGCGACCGGGTCGCGTCCGAACTGCGGGCGGTGACCCTCGAGGACATCGAGACGTTCGCCCACTTCACGGGCGACACGTTCTACGCCCACATGGACGAGGAGGCCGCGGCCGCGAACCCGTTCTTCCCGGGCCGCGTCGCGCACGGCTACCTGCTGGTGTCCTGGGCGGCGGGCCTGTTCGTCGACCCCGCACCGGGCCCGGTGCTCGCGAACTCCGGCCTCGAGAACCTGCGCTTCACGACCCCGGTCTCCCCGGACGACTCGATCCGGGTCATCCTCACCGCGAAGCAGATCACGCCGCGCGAGACCGACGAGTACGGCGAGGTGCGCTGGGACGCCGTCATCCTGAACCAGCGCGACGAGGTCGTCGCCACCTACGACGTGCTCACGCTCGTCGCGAAGCACTGGGACGACGAGGATGCCACGGCCGACGCATCCGACCCGGCCGTCGCGGCCCAGGCCGCCGAGGCCGCCGACCCGGCCGTCGCCGTCGGGGTCGGCGCCGCCGCCGTCGCGGAGGTGCCGTGATGGGCGCCGCGACCGTGCGACCGATGATCGCCCGCGACCGGGCATCCAACGCGCTCGGCATGCGCGTCGAGCAGGACGAGCCCGGCGTCGCGGTCGTGAGCATGGCGGTGCGCGACGACATGCTCAACGGCTTCGACATCGTGCACGGGGGCTTCATCTTCGCCCTCGCCGACACGGCGTTCGCGATCGCCTGCAACGACCTGGACGACGACCGCGTCACGGTCGCGTCGGGCGCCGACATCGCGTTCCTGAAGCAGGTGCCCGCGGGCCGGCGCCTCACCGCCACCGCCCGGCGACGCGCCGGGAACGGCCGCACGGGCCTCTTCGACGTCACCGTGACCGACGACACGGGCGACGTCGTGGCCGAGTTCCGCGGCCGCTCGACCACCACGAACCAGACAAGGAGCCGATCATGACGACGCGACTCGACCCGGGGCATCCGGCACACGCGGCCCCCGAGCCCACGAACCCGGAGCCCGCGGCCGCCGTTCCCGACCCCGCCGAACTGCAGCAGCGCTTCGACGACCTCATCGCCGCGGAGTCCCGCATCGAACCGCGCGACTGGATGCCCGAGGCGTACCGGAAGACCCTCATCCGCCAGATCTCCCAGCACGCGCACTCCGAGATCATCGGCATGCAGCCCGAGGGCAACTGGATCAGCCGTGCCCCGAGCCTGAAGCGCAAGGCGATCCTCATAGCCAAGGTCCAGGACGAGGCCGGCCACGGGCTGTACCTCTACTCGGCCGCGCAGACCCTCGGCATCACGCGCGACGAGATGACCCGCCAGCTCATCGACGGCCGGGCGAAGTACTCGTCGATCTTCAACTACCCGACCCCGACCTGGGCCGACATGGGCGCGATCGGATGGCTCGTCGACGGCGCCGCGATCTGCAACCAGGTCCCGCTGTGCCGGGCCTCCTACGGCCCGTACGGGCGCGCGATGGTCCGCATCTGCAAGGAGGAGTCGTTCCACCAGCGGCAGGGGTTCGAGATCCTGCTCGCGCTCATGCAGGGCACCGACGCGCAGCGCGCGATGGCGCAGGACGCCGTGGACCGCTGGTACTGGCCGAGCCTCATGATGTTCGGCCCGCCCGACGACGCCTCGCCGAACTCCGCGCAGTCGATGGCGTGGAAGATCAAGCGGTTCTCCAACGACGACCTCCGCCAGCGGTTCATCGGCATGCTCGTGCCGCAGGCCGAGGCCCTCGGCGTGACCCTGCCCGACCCCGAGCTGCGGTGGGACGACGACGCGCAGCGCTGGCACACGAGCCCGATCGACTGGGACGAGTTCGCCGAGGTGCTCGGGGGCCGCGGTCCCATGAACGCGGTCCGGATCCAGCACCGGCGCCGCGCCGACGAGGACGGCGCCTGGGTGCGCGAGGCCGCGGCCGAGTACGCGCGCAAGCAGGCCGAGCGCACGGCGGGGCGGGCCGCCTGATGAGCACCCCCGGGTCCGACGCCCACGAGCCCTGGCCCCTGTGGGAGGTGTTCGTGCGCGCGAACCGCGGGCTCTCGCACGTGCACGCCGGCTCGCTGCACGCGCCCGATGCCGACTTCGCGCTGCGGAACGCCCGCGACCTGTACACGCGTCGCGGCGAGGGGACGAGCGTGTGGGTCGTCCCCGCCGACGCGATCACGACGAGCGACCCCGACTCGAAGGGCGCGTTCTTCGAGTCGCCCGCCGGCAAGAACTACCGGCACGCGAAGTACTACACCGCGAGCGAGGGGGTGCCGCACCTGTGACCGACATCCGTTCGTCGAGGAGCGCCGCCGGAGGCGACGCCTCTCGAGACGCGCACGGCGACGTCACGGTCGACGAGGTCGTGCTCGCCGCCGAATTCACCGGCGCCGACCGGCGCGCCGCGAGCGCCGAGGTCGCGGAGTACGCGCTCCAGCTCGGCGACGACGCCCTGATCCTCGCCCAGCAGCTCGGCGGATGGATCGCCCGCGCGCCGGAGCTCGAGGAGGACGTCGCGCTCGCGAACATCGCGCTCGACCTGCTCGGCCACGCTCGGTCCCTGCTGCGCTACGCGGGCAGCTTCGACGGGCGGAGCGAGGACGACCTGGCGTTCCTGCGCGACGAGCCCGAGTTCCGGAGCGCGTGGCTGTTCGAGCAGCCGAACGGCGACTTCGCGCACACGATCGCGCGACAGCTCGTCGCCTCGACCTACCTGTTCGAGCTCTACGGCGCGCTCGCCGGCTCCACCGACCCCGCGCTCGCCGCGATCGCGGCCAAGGCGGTCAAGGAGGTCGAGTACCACCGCGACCACGCGATCCAGTGGACGCTGCGACTCGCGGGCGGGACGTCCGAGTCGAGGGCGAGGATGCTCCGCGCCGTCGACGACGTGTGGCCCTACGTGGACGAGCTCTTCCGCGACGATCCGCTCATCGACCGGTTGGGCGACGCCGCCGTCCGCCCGTCGACGCTCCGCCCGGCGTTCGACGAGGTGATCGCCGCGGTCTTCCACGAGGCCGAGCTCGAGGTGCCGAACGGGCCGCCGTCGGCGGCGGGCGGGCGGCACGGGCGTCACTTCTCGTCGCTCGGCCACCTCCTGGCGGAGATGCAGGTCCTCGCCAGGCAGCACCCGGGAGCGCGATGGTGATGTCCGATCGCACCGTCGACACGACCCGGACCGCGAGTCCGGCGCCGACCGAGCAGGACGCCCGGCGCATCGCGGCCGCGGTGTGCGACCCCGAGGTTCCGGTGCTCACGATCGAGGACCTCGGGATCCTCCGCGACGTGCGCGTCCGCGACGGCAGGGTGGCCGTCGCGATCACGCCCACCTACTCCGGATGTCCCGCGGTGGACGCGATCCGCGACGACCTCGGCCTCGCGCTCACCGCGGCCGGGTTCGACGAGGTCACGGTCGACGTCGTCCTCGCGCCGGCCTGGACGACCGACTGGATGAGCGAGGAGGGCAAGCGCAAGCTCGTCGCGTTCGGCATCGCACCGCCCACGGGCCGAGCCGCCGTGTCCGGACCGGTGCGGCTGCGGCTCGCGGTCCGCTGCCCGCGGTGCGGCTCGCTCGACACCCGCGAGGTGTCCCGGTTCGGCTCGACCGCGTGCAAGGCGCTGTTCGAATGCCGCGCGTGCCTCGAGCCCTTCGACCACTTCAAGGTGCACTGATGGCCGCGACGCGCGCGACACCGGCGGCTTCGGCGACCGAGGCCACCCGCACGGCCGAGGCGCTCCTCCACAACGCGGTCGGCGGCCCGTCCGCCGGCGCGCGCAGGCGCAGCCGGTTCCACTCGCTCGCCGTCGCCGACGTGCGGACCCTGACCGACGAGGCGATCGAGGTCACGTTCGCCGTTCCCGACGACCTCGTCGACGAGTACGACTACCTCCCGGGCCAGTTCGTCGCGTTGCGCGCACGCGTGGACGGCGAGCCGGTGCGACGCTCCTACTCGTTGTGCCGGCCGCCGGCCCCCGGCTCGATCAGCATCGCGATCAAGCGGGACCGCGGCGGGCGGTTCTCGACCTGGGCGCACGCGAGCCTCCGGCCGGGCGACGTGCTCGACGTCATGAGCCCCGAGGGCACGTTCACCTCGACGCTCGCGGACCTCGACGGCGCCACGGTCGCCGGCATCGCCGCCGGCTCGGGCATCACGCCGATGATGGCGCTCGCCGCGGCGGTGCTGGGGCGCTCGGAGACCTCCCGGTTCGAGCTCGTCTACACGAACCGCTCCACGTCCGACGTCATGTTCGTCGAGGAGCTCGCCGACCTGAAGGACCGGTACCCGACGAGGTTCGCACTGCACCACGTGCTGTCGCGCGAACGGCGCACGTCCCCGGTGCTCTCGGGCCGCATCGACGAACCCCGGCTCCGGGTCATCCTCGAACGCCTCGTGATCCCGGCCACCGTGGACGAGTGGTTCCTCTGCGGGCCGATGGAGCTCGTGCAGCTCTGCCGGGCCGCGCTCGAGGACTGCGGCGTCGAGCGCCGGCACGTCCGCTACGAGCTCTTCACGACGGGCGACGAGCCGGCGCGGCGCGGTCCGGCGCGGCCGGTCGACCCCGCCGACGCCGGGCCGAAGACCCTGATCGAGTTCACGCTCGACGGCCAGTCGGCGACCGTCGAGAGCCCCGAGGCCGCGCGCGAGTCGATCCTCGACGCGGCGCTGCGCGTGCGCCCGGACACGCCGTTCGCGTGCGCCGGCGGCGTCTGCGGCACGTGCCGCGCCCGCCTCCTGGAGGGGTCCGTGAACATGACCGAGAACTACGCGCTCGAACCCGACGAGCTCGAGCGCGGGTACATCCTCACCTGCCAATCCCACCCGTCGACCGCGCGCGTGCGCGTCGACTACGACGTCTAGGAGGTTCGGATGGTCGCACTCGACATCGACGACGGGCTCGCGCAGGTCGTCCTCGACGCCCCGTCCCGGCTGAACGCGCTGAACGAGGACGACCTGCGCGACCTCGGCGCGGCGTACGACGAGGCCGAGCGCGCCGGCGTGCGGGCGCTCGTGCTGCGCGCCGAGGGGCGGGCGTTCTGCGCGGGCCGCGACATCTCCGCGGTCGACCCGCGCGACGACGACGTGCTCGGCTACCTCGGCGGCAGGGTCACCCCGCTGCTGCGCCGCATGGCGGAGTTCCCGGCGCCGACCTTCGCGGCGGCGCAGGGTGCGGCCCTCGGCGTCGGCCTCGGGCTGCTCATCGCGACCGACGTCGTCTACGTCGCCGACGACGCCCGCATCGGCTCGCCGTTCGCCGCGCTCGGCGCCACGCTCGACTCGGGCGGCCACTGGCTGTTCCTCGACCGGCTGGGTGCGCACAAGGCGCTCGACCTGATCTACACGGGCCGGCTGATGAGCGGCGCCGAGGCGGTGCAGTCGGGCCTGTTCTCGCGCGCGCTCCCCGCGGACGAGCTCGCGGCGACGACCGTCGAGGTCGCGCGGAAGGCGGCCGGCGGGGCGACCGAGGCGTTCCTGGCCAGCAAGCACCTCGTGCAGCGCCTGCGCGACGAGCGCCTCGCCCTCTGGGACTCGATCGACCTCGAGAACGCCGCCCAGGCCGCGCTCTGCGACACCGACGACTACCGCGAGGGGTTCGCGGCGTTCCAGGAGAAGCGGGCGCCGAGCTTCACCGGTGGCCGTCGGCCCCGGTAGTCGGCCCCCGTACCGGTCGTCGGCCCCGTCCCGGTCGTCAGCCCCGTCCCGGTCGTCGGCCCCAGTCCCGGTCGTCAGCCCCAGTAGAGCGTGTCGACCGCGTCGAGCACGCGGTTCGCGTCGGGCAGGTGGTGGTGTTCGAGCTTCGGCGGCGCGTACGGGATGTCGAAGCCCGTGACCCGCCGCACGGGCGCCTCGAGGAACTCGAAGCAGTGCTCGCCGATCCTTGCCGCGAGCTCCGCAGCGACGCTCGCGTACCCGGGAGCCTCGGCCACGACCACCGCACGTCCGGTCGACCGGACCGCCGCGAGGATCGTCTCGTCGTCGCACGGGCTGAGGGTGCGCACGTCGACGACCTGGATGCTCCGCCCGTCCTCCTCGCCGAGGGCGGCGGCGGCCAGCGCGACCGGGACCATCGCGCCGTACGCGACGAGCGTGACGTCGGTTCCGGGCCGGACGACGGCCGCCCGGCCGATCGCCACCGGGGTGCCCGGATCGACCGCGCCCTTGGTCCAGTACAGCTTCTTGGGCTCGAGGAAGACGACCGGGTCGGGGAACTCGATCGCCGCGCGCATCAGGCCGTACGCGTCCTGCGGCGTGGCGGGGGCGACGACCGTGAGGCCCGGCGTGTGGGCGTAGTAGGCCTCCGACGAGTCGCTGTGGTGCTCGACGCCGCCGATGCCGCCGCCCGACGGCATCCGGATCACCATCGGCAGGCGCACCGCGCCGCGGGTCCGGTTGCCCATCTTCGCGACGTGGCTGACGATCTGCTCGAAGGCCGGGTAGGCGAACGCGTCGAACTGCATCTCGACGACCGGGCGCATGCCGTTCATCGCCATGCCGACCGCCGTGCCGACGATGCCCGATTCGGCGAGCGGCGTGTCGAAGCAGCGCTCCTCGCCGAAGCGGCGCGTGAGCCCGTCGGTGACGCGGAAGACGCCGCCGAGCCGGCCCACGTCCTCGCCGAACACGACGACGCTCGGGTCGGCGGCGAGGGCGTCCGCGAGTGCGAGGTCGATGGCGCCGGCCATCGTCAGGGTCTGCGCGCCGGTCGGCGACGGAGTGCCCTGCTGCCGGGTCGCGTCGAGCATGGTCATCGCCCCTCCTCCTCGCCGGCGCGGGCGAGCTCGCCCTGCAGGCCGAGCCATTGCGCCTCCAGTTGCGGCGTCCGCTGCGCGTACACGAACCGGAACAGGTCCTCGGGGTCGACCGCCGCTTCGCGGCCCATCGCCTCGCGCAGGTCCGCCGCGACCGCGTCGGCCTCGCGCGCGATCGCGTCCTCGAGCCGGTCCGTGAGTGCGCCGGCCTCGACGAGGAAGGTGCGCACGCGGGTGAGCGGGTCGCGCGCGACCCAGGCCGCGACATCCTCGCGCTCGCGATACCGGGTGTCGTCGTCGGCGTTCGTGTGCGCCTGCATCCGGTACGTGTGGGCCTCGACGAGCGTCGCACCGCCGCCGGCCCGCGCGTGCGCGACGGCCTCGTCGAGCAGGGCGAGCACGGCGGCCACGTCGTTCCCGTCGACGCGGATGCCCCGGACGCCGTAGCCGACGCCCTTCGCGGCGAGTGACGACGCCGCGGACTGCCGGGAGAGCGGCACCGAGATCGCGAACTCGTTGTTCTGCACGAAGAAGACCACCGGTGCGGCGAACACGGCGGCGAAGTTCATCGCCTCGTGGAAGTCGCCTTCGCTCGTGGCGCCGTCGCCGCACATCGCGAGCACGACAGTGGGCTCGCCGCGGAACCGGGCCGCCTGCGCGACGCCGACGGCGTGCAGCAGTTGGGTCGCGAGCGGCGTCGCCTGCGGCGCGACGTGGCGTTCGCGGGGGTCGTAGCCCGAGTGCCAGTCGCCGCGCAGGAGCGTGAGCGTCTCCTCCGGGTCGACGCCGCGCGTGATCACGGCGACCGAGTCGCGGTAGGTGGGGAACAGCCAGTCCCCGTCGGCGAGCGCGAGCGCCGCGGCGACCTGGCAGGCCTCCTGCCCGTGCGATGACGGGTACACGGCGAGCCGGCCCTGCCGGACCAGCGCGGTGCACTCCTCGTTCACGCGGCGCCCGACGACGAGCCCGCGGTACGCCTCGACGAGTCGGTCGAGCCCGGGGGCCTCGTACTCGGGGTCGGCCACGGCGCGCCCGCTCGGATCGATCAGCTGCAGGGGAACCTCGCGGGGGAGCAGGGGTTCGCCGTCGTCGCGCATGGTGCTCTCCTTCGAGCTCGCCGTCGGGCCGGACGTCCTGCCTCCAAGCATCCGTCCCCTGCGCCGGATGATCGCGAACCCTTGACGGATCGCAGACGATTCGTCAGATTTCTCACGTGAGGGTCGAGGATGTCTCGATCGGATGCCCCGATGGCTGGAGGATGACGCGCCCATGCTGGACGACATCGATCGGACGATCCTCGACGTGCTGCGCGAGGACGCGAGGGCCTCGGTCAACGCGATCGCGCAACGCCTGAGCATCTCGCGGGCGAACGCGTACGCGCGCATCCGCCGACTCTCCGACAGCGGGGTGCTGCTCGGGTACACGATCCGCACCGACGCCGTGCTCGAGGGCTTCCACTCGTCGGCGTACGTCGCGCTGTCGGTCGAGCAGGCCGAGTGGCAGGCGATCCGCGCGGGCCTGATCGCCCTGCCCGAGGTCGAGCACGTCGCGCTCGTCGGCGGCGAGTTCGACGTGCTCGCGCTCGTGCGCGCGCGCGACAACCGCGACCTCCGCCGCATCGTCCTGCACGCGATCCAGTCGATGCCCGGCGTGCGCTCGACGCGGACGTACCTGGTGTTCGAGGACTTCGACGCGCACCACGGCGGCGGGCGCCAGGCGTGAGCCCGTGGGCTCAGCGCTGGGGTGTCGCGGCGACGAGCTCGATCTCGACGCGAGCGCCGAGCGGGAGGCCCGCGACCGCGACGGTCGTGCGCGCCGGGTACGGCGCCGTGAAGGTCTCGCCGTAGACGGCGTTCATGCCCTGGAAGTCGTCCATCGAGGTGAGGTACACGTTCACCTTGACGACCTCCTCGAGGCCGAGCCCGGCCGCCTCGAGCACCGCGCGGAGGTTGGCGAACGCCTGCCGCGTCTGGGCGCCGATGTCGCCGTCCACGAGCCGGCCGGTCGCCGGGTCGATCGGGGTCTGCCCCGACAGGAAGTGGAGTCCGGCACCCGGCGCGGTCGCGGCGTGCGCGTAGGGGCCGATGGCGGCGGGAGCGGCCGGGGCGTCGACGGTCGTTCGGGTCATGGGCCCATCGTCGCAGGCTCATGCCGACCGGTGGTCGAGGAGTGCTCGGTCCCTGCGCCATCCGCCGCTGGTCGAGGAGCGCGAAAGCGGGGCGAGCCATCCGCTGGTCGAGTAGCGCCCGAGCGGAGCGAGGACGCGTATCGAGACCAACTCGCCATGGTCTCGATACGCGTCGCCTCCGGCGGCGCTACTCGACCACCGTGGGGAGGGCGCACCGACTCGGCCGACGGGAGGGGCTGAGGGAAATGGAGCCGATGACGGGAATCGAACCCGCGCTGTCTGCTTGGGAAGCAGAAGTTCTGCCATTGAACTACATCGGCATGCACCGACCGGCGGTGCGCGACCCATCCTAACAACGACGGCCGGGTTCTTCGCATCGGCGGGTGCGGGCGGTCTCGACACGATCGACGCGCCGCCTCTCCGGCCAGTGGGGCGGTCGCGGACCGCCCCACCCGCACCGCCCGCGGTGGCTAGGCTGGCCGGGTGCTGCTCTCCGACCGCGACATCCGTGCCGAGCTCGAGCGAGGACGCATCGCGCTCGAGCCATCCGATCCGTCGATGCTGCAGCCCAGCAGCATCGACGTGCGCCTCGACCGCTACTTCCGGTTGTTCGACAACCACAAGTACCCGTTCATCGATCCGGCGGTCGACCAGCCCGAGCTGACCCACCTCATCGAGGTGAAGCCCGACGAGCCGTTCATCCTGCATCCGAACGAGTTCGTGCTCGCGTCGACGTTCGAGGCGGTCACGTTGCCCGACGACGTCGCGGCGCGCCTGGAGGGCAAGAGTTCGCTCGGCCGGCTCGGCCTGCTGACGCACTCGACGGCCGGCTTCATCGACCCCGGGTTCACGGGCCACGTCACCCTCGAACTGAGCAACGTCGCGACCCTGCCGATCAAGCTCTGGCCCGGCATGAAGATCGGGCAGATGTGCTTCTTCCGGCTGTCGTCGCCGTCGGAGAAGCCGTACGGCTCGGCCGACTACTCGAGCCGGTACCAGGGCCAGCGGGGCCCGACGGCGTCGCGCTCGTTCCAGAACTTCCACCGCACGGATGTCGGCGTGACCGACGCGGGGTCGGCGGGGCGCTGACCCCTCACGCCGCGTCGACCGCCGGCCGCTGACGCGCGCCTCCCGGTATCACGGCACCGACCCGGGAGCCGGCGCGGGCGGACCGGCGACGGAGGAGGGGCGACCCGCCGGAACGGTGTTCCTCACGACCGCGCACTCGCCGGTCGACGGAGGTTCCGGTCGAGGAATTCGAGGACCTTCGGCCACAGATCGTTGCGCGCGGCCGCAATCCCCTCCGGGGTGCCGCCGAGCGCGAGCACGAGCGGCGGACCGTCGCTTCCCGGCTGCTTCCAGAACATCCGGTTGAGGGTGGCCGGGGCGTGCGCGGGCCCGAGGGTGTGGCCGGCCTGGTCGTAGCTGAGGTGAGTCACCTCGTACTCGAAGCCGTGCTCACGCAGGCGATCGACCACCCAGTCGCCGTAGATGGCGGACGGCCAGAGCGTGTCGTCCCGGCCCGAAACGATCAGAATGGCGCCCTGGGTGTTCTCCACCGGGATCTGCGCCGCCCGGTGCAACTCGGTGTGCTGCGCGCGACGCAGGTGGTCGACTGCTCCGAGATAGGCGCCTTCGCGTAGGTCGAGGTCGCCGCGCGGGGCTGTGGGCAACCGATGCGAGAGGTAGGGCAGCGGTTCGCCGCCATGGGTCCAGGCTGCGCGCTCTTCGGTGGCGCCGGCACCCTGAATGGCGGGGTGCAGGTGATCGCTCGGAACCCAGGCGACCACGACGCTGAATTGCGGATAGCGCGCGCCGAGCAGCAGCGCCAACTCGCCGCCGCGTGAGACGCCGTTGATCGCGATTCGGCCGGCGTCGAGCCGCGGGTCGGTGTCGATGTAGGCGAGTGCGCGCTCGAAGTATTCCAGCGGGATCTCGGTGAGCGTCGGCGGAACCCCCTCCCCGGCCTGGAAGTAGGCGAGCGCAATGGCGGCGAACCCGTGCGAGGCGTAGAGAGCGGCGAGGCCGTCCGGGATACCACCGGTCGACCCCGGCACCACCACGACGACGGGGAACGGTCCCTCACCCTCGGGAAGGAACAGGTTCCCCACGAGCTCGGGGTCGGGGACGTGCTCACGGTGCACCGTCGGAGCGATCGGTAGCCGCACCGTCGCCGTCTCGGCGCTGCGGCCGTCCTGCGTCTCGGCCCGCAACGTGATCGTGTACGGCTCGAGCCGGGTATTCACGAAACGCGAGTCGAGTCCGGTCCGGGCATCCTCCTCGTTCGTCGCGAGCGACCAGAGAAGTCCGTTCGCGTCGGCGCGCAGGTAGCTGCCGTTGACTGGCGTGTCCGTGCTGAGGTCCACGGCGCCGTTCGAGTCCGCCGCCACGACGATCGCCGAGCTGTAGACGACCCCGGCCGCGTCCTGAGTGGTGGCCGTGATCGTGATCGGCTCCCGTGGCGCGAAGCCGCTGAGCAGGATGCTCACGGGCTGATCGATGAGCGCTGCGGAGGGCTCGACAGCGATGACGGGCGTCGCGGTGGCGGTCGCGGTCGCGGTCGCGGTGTCGGGGGTGAGCGTTTCTGGCACAGCTCTCTGAGTAGCTCAACCAGGTCGAGAACACGCCATTGCGTGACGAATCGGACGCAGTCTTACGTCTCGTTACCCCGCAGTCCTGCTTCTTGTGACGCCCCGAGTCGCTCCCCACCGTCAAAACACGCCGCTTTGTGACGAATCGGACGCCGTCTTACATTTCTTTACCCTCGACGTTCCTCACCGATGGCACGCCCATACGGTTGGCCGAGCCCGCACATCGGCGGGGCTGGAGCACACATCGACACCGACAGGGAGCAACGATGCCCGAGACTCTTGCGAGTCAATCGACGACCTGGTTGCTCGGCGGCGACCTGCCGATCGGACGTGTCGGCTTCGGGGCCGCCGACATCGTCGGACACAAAGCGTGGGGCCCGGCACCCGACCCCGAGGCATCCGGATCGTTGCTGCGGGCCGTGCTCGACGCGGGCATCAACTACATCGACGTCGCGGATGCCCACGGCCCGCACTACGCCGAACAGCTCATCCGCGACACCCTGAAGCCCTACCCGGATTCGCTCGTGGTCGGCACCAAGGGCGGCATGACCCGAGGTGGTCCGGACATCTGGGGTGTGCTGGGACGGCCGGAGTACCTGACCCAGGCGCTGGAGTTCAGCCTTCGCAACCTCGGTGTCGAGCGGATCGACCTGTATCAGCTGCACCGGATCGACCGCCAGGTCCCCCTCGCCGATCAGGTGGGAACCCTCGCCGAGCTTCAGCGGCAGGGCAAGATCCGTCACATCGGACTCTCAGAGGTCACCGTCGAGCAACTCACCGCCGCGCGAGAGATCGTCGAGATCGTGTCGGTGCAGAACCACTACCACCTCGGCGACCGCACGTTCGAGGCCGTCATCGACGAGGCCGAGCGCCTCGGAATCGCGTTCATCCCCTTCTTCCCGTTCGGACATCGGGCGCTGCTCGAACCCGGCACCGGATTCGCGCCGTTAGCCGAAAAGTATGGGATCTCCGTTCCGCAGCTGATCCTGGCCTGGCTGCTGCAACGCTCGCCCGTCGTCGTTCCGATCCCCGGAAGCAGCAATCCGGCCCACCTGCGAGCCAACGCCCGCGCGGGTGAGATCACGTTGTCCCAAGAGGACTACGACGCCGTGGATGCGATCGGCCTGCACCTGCAGGAGCTCACCCCACCGCGCGTATTCACCATGTGACCCGCACGACCGCGTCTGCCGAACACAGCACACCCACCCTCCCGACTGGAGCACCCCATGAGATCCCTGAAACGCACCACCACCACCGTGATCGCCGCCCTCGCGGTCGTCGCGCTGATGGCCGGCTGTTCGTCCGACTCCTCCACACCTGAGGAGGAGACCCCATCCGAGCCGGTCAGCGGCGGCGTATTGGTCTACGACCACGACGTCGAGCCGTTCAGCTTCGACCCGCAGGCCAACGCGGACATGTCGAACCAGATCGTGGCGGTGAACATCTTCGACACCCTGCTTCAGCACGGCAACGACGGAAAGTTCTATCCGCAACTCGCCGAGACCTGGGAGGTCTCCGACGACGGCCTCACCTACGACTTCACCCTCCGCGAGGACGTCACCTTCCACGACGGAACCCCGGTGGACGCGGCCGCGATCAAGGCGAACTGGGATCGTGGCAGCACCGGATCCACGAGCGGCACCGTGTTCGGAAACATCGCGCAGCGCGGTGGGACCTTCACCGTGACCGGGCCGCTCAGCTTCCAGATCAAGCTGACCGCTCCCTACGCGACCACCCTCGACGATCTGTCCTTCCCCGGATCGGCCATCATCGCCCCTGCAGCGTTGACCCCCGCGGGCCTCACCGCGCTCGCCTCTGGAACCGGCCTGATCGGGTCCGGACCATTCAAGGTGGTCTCCTACACCAAGGGCAGCGAGCTGGTCCTCGAGCGGAACGCGGAGTACAACTGGGGGCCGGGCAGCGGCGACCACCAGGGTCCGGCCTACCTCGACGGAATCGAGATCCGATTCGTTCCCGAGGCGGGAAACCGCGTCGGTGCCCTCACCAGCGGCCAGGCCGATGCGATCATCCAGGTCCCGACGTCGAGCATCGCGTCGGTGAAGTCCGACCCGGACCTGCAGCTTCAGGTCAACGACGCGTCCGGCATGCCCTACGTGCTCGAGTTGAACCAGCTCGCGGGCAAGCCGTTCAGCGACCCTGACGTTCGTGAAGCGTTCCGCACCGGAATCGACATCGATGGGCTTCTCGAGGCCGTCTACAGCGGTACCGCGAAGCGCGCTTGGTCCATCGTGACCGAGCCGTCGGCGCCGATCGGTTCCTCCGCCCAGGAAGACCTCACCGGGGCATTCGAGTACGACCAGAAGGCCGCGAACAAGCTGCTCGACAAGGCCGGCTACACGACCAAGGACTCCGAGGGGTACCGCACGAAGGACGGCCAGCGCCTGAGCGTGACCTGGTTGGTGCGCGCACCCAACATCCGTGACCAGCGCGATGTGCTGGCCCAGGGCATCCAGGCCGAGGCGAAGGAACTCGGTATCGAGGTCGTGATCAACCCGGTCGACAACGCCACCTACTTCGCGACGTTGAAGGCGAACGACTACGACCTGTCGGACACCAGCCTGACCCGTGCGGATGCCTACATCGTCTATGCGGCCCTGAGCAGCAAGTTCGTCGCTGCGAACGGTGGCTACAACTGGTCCAACACGGTCGACCCCGAGATCGACGCGCTGCTGGCCACGCAGTTCACCGCTCTCGACGACCAGACCCGGATCGATGCCTTCCAGGAAGTGCAGCAGATCGTCAACGAGCAGGCGGCGCTCATCCCGATCAACGTGCTGCAGTACCGGATCGGTTCTGCCAGTTACGTGCACGGGATCGGCTTCCAGCTGGGCGGATTCCCGTTGTTCTACGACTCCTGGATCGACGGCAAGGAGTAGCAGCACTCGGGCCCAGCACCAGCACTCGTGGTGGGCGGACCGTCTCGCCGGGCCGCCCACCACATCACCGCCTCAGCGGTGGAACCGACTCAGCGCACTGCACAGGGAGGAACAGTTCGATGGCGACACCCCACTTCGTGGAACAGCTGGACCGGGAAGACGTCCTTCCCTCGGCGGCACGAGACAGTGCACCCGAGCGGGCACGGTACCCGTGGTTCCGAGTGCTGGTGCGGATCGTCGTCGACGCGATCCTCGTGCTGTGGGGCGCGGCGACGCTCTCGTTCTTCGTGATGCAGGCGCTGCCGGGCGAACCCGTCGACGTACTCATCACCGATCCGGAAGCACCGCAGGAGCTGCGCGACCAGATCACACGCGAGTACGGACTCGATCAGCCGCTCTGGATCCAGTACGTGGTGTTCCTCGGCCGGCTCGCTCGAGGCAATCTCGGCCAGTCCTTTCAGCTTCGCAAGCCCGTGGCGGATGCGATCGGCGCCGAGATGTGGCCCACCATCACGCTGACCGTGGTCGCCTTCTTCCTGGCGATTCTGATCGCGTCGATCGCCGCAGTGCTCACGTCGGGTCGGGCGAAGGTCGCGCGAGCATCCGCGTCGTTCATCGAACTGACGATCATCTCGGTGCCCACGTTCTGGATCGGACTGCTGCTGCTCGCCGCCTTCTCGTACACGATCCCGATCTTCCCCGACTCGGGTGATCGAGGGCCGATCTCGCTCGTTCTCCCCGCGATCACCGTCGCGGCCGCGATGATCGGCACCCTCGCCCAGATCCTGCGGCAGGGAATGGAATCGACCCTCGGCCAGCCCTTCATCCTGTCGGCGCGCAGCCGCGGGATCAGCGAAACCTCGGTCCGCGTGCGGCACGCGTACCGGCACTCGATGCTTGCCGGGATCACCCTCTCCGCGATGTTCTTCGGGTTCCTCCTCGGCGGCGCCGTCATCACCGAGACCATATTCGCCCGGCCGGGTATCGGCCGCCTGGCCCTCAGCGCGATCAACAGCCAGGACATCCCCCTGGTGATCGGAGTGGTCATCTTCAGCTCGATCGCGTTCGTGATCGTCAACAGCATCGTCGATCTGCTCTACCCGCTCATCGACCCGCGTCTGCGCCAGGTGCACGTGCAGGGCGGCTTCACGGGGCGTGCAGCGTGAGCGTCGGCGAGGCCTCCCTCGAGACCGCGGCGCTCGCCGTTCGCCCAGTACGTACCGCGCGCAAGACCTTCGTCGCGCCCTACGCGCGCTGGATCCTGCCGAGCACCCTGGTGGTGCTGTTCCTGCTGATGGCGTTCTTTCCGGCACTGTTCACACCGCTCGATCCGGACGCCACCGAGTTCAAGGCCGCCCTCGAACCGCCGAGTGCGGACCATATCTTCGGCACGGATCCGATCGGCCGAGACCTCTACACGCGGGTCGTCTACGGCGCCGGGCTCTCGCTCATCGTGGGGGTCGCCGCGACGGTGTTCAGCATCGTGGTCGGCGCCATCGTCGGTGCGATCGCCGGGATCGCGGGTGGAATCGCGGACCGCCTGATCTCGCGCGTGCTCGACATCCTGCTCGCGTTTCCCGGCATCCTGCTCGCCATGCTCACCGTGGTGGTGCTGGGTCCCAGCATCGTGAACCTCGCCATCGCGATCGGGCTGAGTTCCTTTCCGGGTTCGGCGCGACTGGTTCGCGCGCAGGTGATGCTGGTGGTGCGCTCCGGATACGTGGAGACCGCCAAGACGCTCGGTCGTTCGAAGTTCCACCTCGTGACCACGCATGTGATCCCGAATTCGATCAGCCCGCTGCTCGTGCTCACCACCATCGGTGTGGGAGGCGCGATCCTGAGTGCCGCTGCACTCAGCTTCATCGGCTTGGGCGCGGCGCCGCCGCAGTCGGAGTGGGGTCTCCTGCTCAGCGATTCGCGCGCCCAGTTGCAGGACGCACCGTGGCTGGGATTCTTCCCCGGTGTCGTCCTGGTCGTCGCGGTGATCGCGATCACCGCGCTGGGTCGACTCGTGCAGGAACGCTTCGAAGGCAGGGCCCCCAATTGACCAGCATCTCGACCCTGCGCGTTTCACCGCGCTCGAGCACCAGCACTCACGGAGGAGTACCCGCATGACGACCTCGTTCGGTTTCACCGTCTCACAGCGGGCGTCGCTCATCGGCGGCGACCCGCTCAAGGACCTCATCCGTCTCGGCGCCCAAGCCGAGCAGTCCGAGTTCATCGACACGATCTGGGTGGGCGACAGCCTCACCGTCAAGCCCCGGCCCGACGCGATCGTGCTCCTCGGCGCACTCGCTTCACTCACCGAGCGAGTGCGCCTCGGCGTGGCCTGCATGGCCACCTTCCCGGTACGTGACCCCATCCAGTTCGCACTGCAGTGGTCGAGCCTCGACAACCTCAGCGACGGTCGCTCGCTGCTCGCCGTGTGCAACGGAACTCAGAAGGCGGGAGGCGGATCGGAGATCGAGGGCGGATACTTCGGCGGCATCACCGACCCCGAGCGCCCGCTGCGACTCGAGGAGAACATCCGGATCGTGCGCGCGCTCTGGACGGGGGAGACCGTCGATTTCGACGGCGAGTTCACGAGCTTCCGCGACCTCCGCATCACTCCGACGGTGCAGCAGCCCGCCCCGATCTGGATCGCCGGAATGCCGGCTTTCAACACCAAGCTCGGGGATCGCTTCTTCGAGCGTGTCGCCCGATACGCGGACGGCTACCAGATCACCACCCGGTCGGCCTCGGTGATCGCTGCGGCGCGGGAGCAGATCAGTGCGGCATTCGACCGACTCGGCCTTCCGCACCGGGAGATTCCGATCGCGGCATACACCGGGGTCGCGGTCGGCGAGGACCGAGCGAAGACGCTTGCGACGGTCGGAGGATTCCTCGACGGCTACTACGGCCGCGGCGCCTTCGCGCCGGAGCGTCTCGGGTTCGCGGGGGCGTTCGGCTCGCTCGACGAGACCGTCGAGCAACTCGTCGAGCTCGTGGAGAGCGGTGTCGATCACATCTCGCTTCGACTGCTCAGCCTCGACACCCGGGCTCAGTTCGATCTCCTCGTGTCCGAGGTGCTGCCCGCGGTCGCCGCGGCCACCCCGATCGCGTCGGCGGCGCTCCAGGCGGTTCGATGACCACGCCGCTCGTCGAGATCGAGAACCTCAGCGTCGACTTCCCGACGAAACGGGGGGTCACGCACGCCGTGCAGGGCATCAGCTTCCACGTCGACCCGGGCGAGTGCTTCGCGATCGTCGGCGAGTCCGGATCGGGCAAGAGCGTCTCTGCACGATGCCTGGTGGGCTTGAACGGACGCGCTGCCACCGTGTCCGCGTCGAAGCTCGAGTTCGCCGGTCGCGACCTGCTTCGACTCAGCCCCGACCAATGGCGCGACCTGCGCGGCAAGGACGTGGGTTTCATCCTGCAGGACGCGCTGGTCTCCCTCGATCCGCTTCGCACCATCGGGGCCGAGGTCGGCGAACTCCTGCGAACCCACAAGATCGTTCCGCGCGAGGAGATCGCGACCCGCGTGAACGAACTGCTCACGCTCGCGGGCATCCCGGACGCCGACATTCGTGCCAGACAGCACTCGCACGAACTCTCCGGCGGTCTCCGACAGCGCGCGCTGATCGCCTCCGCCATCGGCGGGAACCCGTCCCTCATCATCGCCGACGAACCGACCACCGCTCTCGACGTCACCGTGCAGCGACAGATTCTGGAGCTGCTCGAGCGCCTCTGCTCCGACGGGACCTCGCTGCTCCTGGTCAGCCACGACCTCTCGGTGGTCTCGCGTCTGGCCGACCGGGTCGCGGTGATGCACAACGGGGTCATCGTCGAAACCGGGCCCACCGACGAGGTGCTGGGCTCGCCCCGAGATCCGTACACCAAGCGCCTGCTCGCGGCTGTGCCGTCCGCCCACCCGAAGGGTGCGCGACTCTCCGGGCCGCGCGCCACCCTGACTCAGGTGGAGGATCGGTCCCCCCTCCGTCCTCCCCGCGTCACGTCCGACGGCGGTGTCCCACTTCTCGAAGGAACCGATCTGGTCAAGACGTACCCGGGGCCGGGCGGCAGCACGCGAACCGCGGTCGCGGGTGTCTCGTTCCGTCTCGACGCGGGCAGATCACTCGGCATCGTCGGCGAATCCGGTTCGGGCAAGACGACGCTGGCCAGGATGGCGTTGGGCCTGGTGGAACCCGACTCCGGCACGGTGCTGCTCGGCGGGGAGCCATGGAGCGATCTGCGCGAGCGTGCGCGCCGTCCGCGCCGAACCCAGCTCCAGGTGATCTCACAGGACCCGCTCGGCTCGTTCGACCCGCGCTACGACGTGCAGAAGATCATCGGCGAGGTGCTCAGCGCGATCAAGCTCCCCCGCCAGCAGTTCAAGTCCCGCACCCTCGAGTTGCTCGACCAGGTCGGGCTCGACGGGGACTTCGTGAGCCGGAATCCGCTGCAGCTCTCGGGCGGACAGCGTCAGCGCGTCGCGATCGCGCGCGCCCTGGCGGCAGAACCCTCGGTCATCGTCTGCGACGAGCCGGTGTCGGCGCTCGACATCTCGATCCAGGCGCAGATCCTCGACCTGCTCGGGGACCTCAAGAGCGAGCTCGGCGTCTCGCTGCTGTTCATCTCGCACGACCTCAGCGTGGTGTACCACGTGTGCGACGACGTGCTCGTGATGACCGACGGACGAGTCGTCGAATCCGGAAGCGTCGAAGACGTGTTCCGCAATCCGCTCCATCCCTATACCCAGGTCCTCTTCGAAGCCTTCCCGCGACTCCCCACCGACCAACTACTGGAGGCCACACATGGCTGATCGCGAGCGCTCGCTGCGCCTCGGATTCTTCACCTACATGGACGACAGTCCGGATGCGGCCGAGGCGTATCAGCGCGGGTTCGAGCTCTTCGCCTTGGCCGATGAACTGGGCCTGGACACGGGGTGGGTGGCGCAGCACCACTTCGGCCGCCATGGCAGCCTGCCCAACCCGTTCCCGTATCTCAGCGCCGTCGCCGCCCGCACCCACGGGATCGGTGTGGGTACCGCGATCGTCGCGCTGCCCTACGAGGAGCCGCTCCGACTCGCCGAGGACGCGGCAGTGTTCGAGACGCTGTATCCAGGACGGCTGCAGCTCGGTCTCGGCACCGGCGGTGCCGACCGCAGCGCCGTTGCCCTTGGCAAGGCGAACATCGACCGCCGCGAAGCGCTCGAGCGCGAGCTTCCGATTCTGCGGGGCCGCTTCGCCGGCGAGAACGTCGCGGGCGAGAACACCCCCCTCCATCCACCGGCCCCCGCACTCGCCGACCGGCTCTGGGTCGGCAGCGGATCGCCCCGCGGCGTGGAGCACGCCGGATCCAACGGCGCCGGACTGCTGCTGTCGCGGACGGCGTGGGGTCCGGACTCGGCCCGCACCTCGGAAGTCCAGGTCGCGCTCGTGGAGGCCTACCAGAACGCCGCGCGCGCCCACGGTCACGAGCCGAGGATCGGGGTCTCCCGCACCATCTATCCGGGACGCGATCGGGCGAGCGCGCTCGCAGATCTGGTCGACAGCGTCGTCGCGTTCCACACGCCGATGGCAGGTCACGGCATGGTGAGCGAGGCGTCCACGGTCGCGGAGATCTTCGCCGCGCACAACATCCACTACGGCAGCCCGGACGACATCGTCGAATCACTTCTCGCCGACCGGACGCTCGCGCAGGCCGACGAACTGGTGTTCCAGGTTCAGCCAGGGCAGCCGGGATTCGACGCACTCCTGCGGACGGTCAGGACCGTCGCAACCGAGATCGCTCCGGCCCTCGGATGGCGCCCGCGCTGGGAGACGCAGGCCACGACGGATGAGCACACGCTGGAGGCAGTCGCCCGATGACCATCGAAACCGCACTCGAATCCCGGACCACCGACTGGTTTGCCGACGAAGTGCTCGGTGAAGGCGAACGACGGGCCCTGTGGGAGCAACGTCCGCTGATCACCGCACACGTGGGACGCACGTTCGACGCCGTCTTCGGCGGCGACCCGCAGCGACTGAGCGAGGTGGAGCGCTTCAGCGCGGCTCGAGCCGCCGCCGAGATCTCCGGCGCCGGCGCGCTCGCCGAGGCGTACGGCGCCGAGCTCGACGCACTGGGCGAGGACGTCGCCGAAGCCGCAGGCCCCCGTCTCGACGCGATCGTGAACTTCGCCACCATCGTCGCGGCCGATCCCGTGCACATCGGTGATGCGCACTACGACGCGCTCCGTGCGGTGGGACTCGGCGAAAGCGCCCTCGTCACGCTGACCCTGCTCGTCGGATTCGTCTCCTACCAGGTGCGCGCGCTCGCTGCGCTCACCGCGCTCGAGGGCAGCGCCGATGACCCGGTGGCCGCACCGGTCCCCACCGCGGGCATCGTCAAGGGTCTCGAGGACATCGACTTCACGCTCGCGCCGCTCGACTGGAAACCACGCGTCGAGGTGCTCGAGGTCTCCACGGCGACCGAGCGTGAGCTCGAGGTGCTCGATGCGATGGGTCCATGGGCGCGCCGGCATCCGTTCACCCTCACCCTCGGCCGTGACGCCGAGGTGTTCTTCGAACGCGACAAGCTCACCGATGCATCGATGGAATCGATCGTCCACGGCGATGCACTCCCTCCCGCCGAGCGCGAGTTCGCAGCACTCGTCGAATCGCGCGTCACCGGGTGCCGCTACTGCGCCTTCGTGCACGGCAACGCCTCGATCAAGCTCGGTGGTGACCGCGACGCGGTGCACGCCGTGATCAAGGACGGAATCGACGCAGACCTCGGTCAGCGAGCTCGCGCGATCGCGGACTTCTCCGCAGAGCTCGCAGTCACTCCGCCCGCGCCGACGGGCGCGGCTGTGCAACGACTGCGAGACGCGGGCCTGAGCACCGGCGAGATCCTCGACCTCAGTTACGCGGTGGCGCAGTTCGCGTGGGCGAACCGCACCATGCTGCCGCTCGGCCAGACCGTGAAGCCCGAGTAGGAGCGACCATGAGCGACGAAACCACCACCATCGATCGCGCCGAGCGCGCTCCACTGACGCCGGATGCCCTGCTCGACCTCTTCAGCCGGAGCACCTTGGGAATCCTGGCCACCATCAAGAAGGATGGGCGGCCGCAGTTGTCGAATGTGGGGTACCACTTCGATCCCGAGACGCGGGTGGCTCGGATCATCGCTGCCGGCTTCCGCGCCAAGACCCGGAATCTCAGTCGCGACCCCCGCGCGAGCATCCACGTGTCGAACAAGGGCTTCAGCCAGTGGCTGGTCGGCGAAGGGATCGCGGAGATCTCGGAGCCGTGCGTGACACACGAGGACGTGATCGCCGAGGAGATCTTGGCGCTACCGGGGTTCGATCACTTCGCTCCGGGCCCGGAGCGCGACGCGTTCCTCGCCGAGTACCCGATCATCGGGCGACACATCATCCGTGTGCGGGTGGACCGTGTCTACGGCGGCGAGTCATCCGCCGCACTCGGCATCAGCTTCAACCTGGAAGAAGTCAACGCATGAGCGCACCGAACTTGATTCCGCGTCAGGGGCCGTTGCGGCTCGGGTTCTTCAGCTACGCGAGCGGGCCGGGCACCGCGACCGAGGTCTACCGCGACGTCACTGAGCTGTTCGTCGCGTCCGAGAACCTCGGACTGGACTCGGTCTGGATCGCGCAGCACCACTTCGGCTCCCACGGCGGCCAGCCCTCGCCGCTGCTCTTCCTTGCTTCCGTCGCCGAGAGGACCAGCAGGATCTCACTCGGCACGGCCGTGCTCACGCTGCCCTTCGACAACGCGCTGCGGGTCGCGGAGGAGGCGGCGATCATCGAGACGCTCTATCCCGGCCGACTCGAGCTCGGGTTCGGCACGGGTTTCGGCAGCCCCGGCCTGCACGCCGCATTCTCGGTCGAGGCCGACCAGCGACGTCCCGTCTTCACCGAGGCGATCACGCGCATCCGCTCGGCACTCGCCGGCATCCCCCTCGACGACGACGGCGCGGTGCTCTACCCGCCGGCACCCGGGCTGCTCGACCGCCTCTGGGAGGGGCCGTCTCAGCCCGCCGGAGTCGACGAGGCGGCGCGGCGGGGCAGCGGGCTGCTGCTGTCCAGGGTGGCGATCGGCGCCGGCGCGACGCCCACGCCCGAGGTGCAGATCCCACTGGTCGAGCGGCACGGCACGATCGTGTCAGGGCAGGGACTGGCCCCGAGAGTCGCCCTGTCCCGTACGATCTTCCCGGCCGCGAGCCGCGCCGCCGCCCGGGAGGCGTTGCTGCCGGGATTCCAGCCGATGATGAAAGCGCTGTCGGATTCCGTGCCCGAGTTGAAGGAGCTCTCGTACGAGGAGTTCCTCGCGTTCTCGAACGTGCACTACGGCGATCCCGAGGACATCGTGTCCTCGCTGCGCGCCGAGCCGCTCATCGACGCCGTCACCGAGCTGATCTTCCAGGTACAACCCGCGAACCCGACCCAAGCCGAAACCCTCGCGGTGATCGAGACCGTCGCCACCGAGATCGCGCCGAGGTTCGGGTGGGCGCCGGCAGGGTCCGACGAGCGGGGGTGGGTGAGCAGTCGCGTCGACGCATGAGCGACGCCACGCGGGGTCGGCGGGGCGCCGACCCCTCACGCCGCGTCGACCGCCGGCCGCTCCTTGAGCAGCAGCGCCGCGCCCGCGCCGAGGAGCACCACGAGCGGCATGATCCAGAGCACCGCCTGGTAGTCGGCGAGGTCCGGGGCATCCGGCAGCAGGCTCGACGGGATCGAGGTCAGCAGGCCGCTCACGAGGAACGCCACGCCGTTGACGATCGCGGCCGCGCTGCCGATCAGCGACGGCTCGACCGATTCGCCCGAGATCGTGAATCCGAGCATCTGCACGCCCGAGAACAGGCCGACCGCGAGCATCAGGACCGACGCGACGCCCTTGCCCTCGAACGGCAGGTAGATGACGAGCGTGATCGCGAGCGCCTGGAGCAGCAGCCCGAAGAACGCCGGCCACTTGCGGCTGCGCCAGCGGTCTGAGATCACGTTGGCCAGCGGTGCGCCGGCCGCGAGGCCGAGCCAGGCGAGCGCGGTCATGAGGGTCGCGAAGTCGGCATCGGCGCCGCGGGCCTGGATGATCCGCGGGCCCCACAGCACGCCGACGGCGAGCATCGTCCCGAACCCGGCGCCCGCGATCGCCGCGGCAAGCACGACCTTCACGTTGGAGAAGCACCGGCCGAGGTTCCGGAAGATCTCGACGAGCACGTTGGGCCGGGGCGGGGCATCCGCGGGCGCCTGGGCCGGGTGCGTGTCCGGGTCGTGCACGAAGATCAGGAACAGCACCACCAGGATCGCGCCGAACGTGCCGAACATGAGCAGCAGCTGCTGCCAGCTCAACGCGTGGAGGAAGAACACGATCGCGGGCTGCCCGACGGCCGCGCCGAGGCTCGCGGCCGCCTGCACGAGACCGAACATGAGGCCGTAGCGTTCGGCCGGGAACCACTTGCCGCCCACGTACCCGGCGCCGACGAAGCCGAAGGATGCCCCGAGCGCGAGCACGACCTGCGCGATCGCGAGGGTCGCGAAGTCGGTGGTGCCCGCGTACAGGAACGCGCCGACGGCGACGAGCGCGACCGCGATGGCGAGCAGCGGCCGGGTTCCGAAGCGGTCGAGGAGCGACCCGCTGAAGAACTGGACGAGCGCGAAGCTCCAGGTGTAGATGGATGCCGCGAGCCCGATCTGCGCGAGCGTGAGGCCCGCGGTCTCCTGGATCTCCGGCGAGACGACCGCGTAGCCGGTCTGGATCGCGAAGAGCCAGACGACGAACGTGGTCGCCAGGATCCAGATCAGCCACGCCTCGGGTCCGCCGAGCCTGCTGAAGCGGAGGCGGTTCCCGGGCGGCGCGATGTAGCCCCCCATGGGGACAGTGAACACCCGCGGGCCGGACAGGCGGAAGGGCGGGCGCGCAAGTTCTCCGCCTGAGCGTCGGCAGGGTCCTTGCTGGGACTCTGCCGACGCATTGCGTCAAGCCCTTTCCGACGGCCGTGCGATGGGGCATCGTGGATGCCGCGGCATCGACGTCGACAGGTCGTGCGCGTCGGGGGAGGCAGCGATGGACGAGTTCGCTTCGGAGGCGATCGGCGTGTTCCCGACGCCGGATCCCGACCCGTTCGACATCGCACGCGGGCGCGTCGGCGACCCCGTGCCGTTCGGCGTCGAGGAGGAGTTCGTGCTCCTCGACCCGGACACGCTGCACCCGGTCGCATCCGGGCCCGCCGTGCTCGCGCGGATGCACGCCGCCGGGTTCGCCCGTGCGACCTCGGAGCTCCTGGCCTCCCAGGTGGAGAGCGCGACCGGCATCTGCCGCACCGGCGACGAGGCCTGGCTCGAACTCGCGGCATTCCGCCGCTCACTCCTGGCGGCGGCCGCGGCCGAGGGCCTGATCCCCGCGCCGACCGGGACGCCGTTCGCCGCGCTGCACGGACCCGAGGTGTCGAAGTCGCCGCGGTACCAGCGGATGAGCGCCGACATCGGCGCGATCGTCGACGACCACCAGGTCTGCGGGCTCCACGTCCACGTGGGCGTCGACGCGCCGGAGGACCGGGTGCGGGTCCTCAACGCGATGCGACCGTGGATGCCGCTGCTCACCGCGCTCGCCGCGAACTCGCCGTTCTGGCGCGGTGCCGACACGGGCTTCGCGAGCTGGCGCACGATCGTCATGCGCCGCTGGACGACCGCGGGCGTCCCGGGCGCGTTCGCGGACGCCGCCGACTACGACCGGCGCATCCGCGACCTCG